>NZ_JBAHUR010000003.1:0-300000 GCF_036689815.1 Magnetovibrio sp. PR-2
GGGTCCATGGGCGGTTGCTCGGCAGGAACCGTCAGAAACACTTATCCGAGAGGCCCATAGGCTCCTGCCGTCGCAGGAGCGACGATTAAAAGGGGAGGGGATTACTCCGCAGCATTCCGCTTCAGCGTTTCCTTGCGCACGGAATACTCATGCTTCGCGGCCCACTTCTTTACCAGCTTTTTCAAATCCGCATTCTCATCATCCGGCAACACGATTTTCAGTGTGACGTAGTGATCGCCGCGCTTTGTCGTTCCCGGCTTGTGCAGGCCTTTGCCTTTGAGCCGCAGTTTTGTTCCGGTGTTGGAGCCTTCCGGCACCGTGACCAAAACGGGCCCATGGGTGGTGCGCACTTCGATGCGTCCGCCCAACAGAGCCTCTTGCAGGGTTACGTTTTCTTCAGAGAACACGTCCAAGGCTTCCGACGTGAACTGTGTGTCGTCTTCAATGTGGATTTCCACCAGCGCATCGCCTGCGTGACCGCCGCCGATGCCGTTCATGCCTTGGCCTTTGAGGCGCAGGCTCTGGCCGTGCTCGGTGCCCTTGGGGATGCGGACTTTGAGCGTTTTACCCGACGTCATGCGCACGGTTTTGTCCGCGCCATTGGCGGCGTCTAAGAACGAAACCTTAAGCGTGTAGCTGACATCCGCACCATTGGCCTTGATGGATTGGTGCTTTTTGCCGCCGCCAGCACGCGCCGCACGGTCTTTGAAAAAACTGTTGAACGGGTTGTTGCCCGATTTTTTAGTGCCGCGTTTATAAGCGCCATAGCCGTAACTATCATGTCCCCCAAAACCTGCACGCTGATTGCCGTGTGCGTCGATTTCTCCGTCGTCGAACTGGCGGCGTTTGCGGGGGTCTGACAAGAGATCATAGGCCGACGAAATGTCTTTAAAGCGGTCTTCCGCACGCGTGTCGCCCGGCTTGGCGTCGGGGTGGTGCTGACGCGCCAATCGGCGATAGGCTTTTTTGATGTCGTCCGCACTGGCGGAGCTTTTCACGCCCAAGACGTGATAGGGATCGGTTTGGTGGGCCTGCATCAGGTGGATGCCTCCGGTTCGTCGACAACGCGCCATCCGCCGTCCCCAGAACGACAAGCCGTCGCTGTGGAGGTCTGGCTTTCGCCATCAACGTGAATGGTGGTTTCAAACTCACGGCAGTTTTCGCCGTTTTTGTTGATGTATGTGTCGTTTGCGCTGACCGTTCCCGAGTGCCCGCTGTTGGGATTGGACCATGTGGTGTTTTCGCCGGGTTTACCGTACTCCAGGGCGTCTGCGGTGGTTTGCTTTAAGAAACGCTTGTCGAGGTTGGTGAGCTCTTTAGCAAGATCGTGTCCGGCAAAGGCCCCCAACGTGCCGCCCAAAACCATGGCGATATCGCGGCCCACGCCGCCGCCAATTTTTGAGCCGATCACGGCGCCCAAAAGACCACCGACGACGGTGCCGACTTCCTCTGTTCTGTTTTCGGACCACGAGCATCCGGACAGGCTGGCAATCAAAAGGGCGCAAACCGCCAGTTTGGCGCTTTTGCGATATTTGGGGCTGTGTCCTGTCCAGACGGGGTGTGTCACAATTAATCTCACTGAATCTTGTACGGTTTTGACGTTCACGATCTCCCCTTCATATGTAGGGATAAGACGTATGCAAAACACGGCAATTTTGATTACAGCGCGATCGTGGTAAATAATATCTTAACATCGCTGCCGATTCTTTCTAGGAATCGGTGGAAAACAACGAAATTCGGATAAAAACGGCCCCTCCAACATGAGCGCAATTCCCACCGATGTGAACCCGCTGGATCTCTTTGCAGACTGGATGAGCGAAGCAGAAGCGAAAGAAGTCAATGATCCCAATGCCATGGCTCTGGCCACGGTTGGGGGCGACGGGGTGCCGTCTGTGCGCATGGTGCTGCTGAAGGGGTATGATGCCCGTGGCTTTGTGTTTTACACCAATTTGGGGTCGCAAAAGGCGCGCGAGCTAACGCAAAACCCCAAAGCCTCGCTTTTGTTTCACTGGAAAAGCTTGCGCCGTCAAATTCGCATTACCGGGGCTGTGGAGCCTGTGACGGATGCAGAGGCGGATGAATACTATGCTTCGCGCCCAAGAGATTCACGTATTGGCGCTTGGGCGTCTAAGCAATCTCAGCCCCTAGAGGGCATGTTCGAGCTGGAAGCCCGTGTCGCCAAATATGCGGCGAAGTTCGCCATCGGCGACATTCCGCGTCCGGACTTTTGGTCGGGTTTTCGCATCAAGGCTGAACGCATAGAGTTCTGGCACGACCGACCGTTCCGCCTGCACGAGCGCGTGACCTATGTCCAAACCGAAGACGGATGGGATAAGGAGCGCCTGTACCCATGAGCAAAGCTGAAACCAAACAACTGGACCGCGCCAGCGCCGCACGCTTGATGAAGCTGGCGACATATGCCGCTGTGGGCGTGGCGTCGACCCTAATTGTGGTGAAGTTTGCCGCCTGGCTGCTGACCGACAGTGTCAGTTTGCTGTCCACGCTGATCGACAGCTTTTTGGACGTGGCGGCATCCATCGTGAACCTATTGGCCGTGCGCCATGCGTTGGAGCCTGCGGATGAAGAGCATCGCTTTGGCTATGGCAAGGCGGAAAGCTTGGCGGGTTTGGCTCAGGCCGCGTTTATTTCCGGCTCGGCCATGTTTTTGCTGCTGGAAGCGGGCGAGCGCCTGTATAAGCCGAGCGCCGTTGAAAACACCCACATCGGCTACGCTGTCATGGTGTTTTCCATCGTCGCGACCCTGATTTTGGTGGGCTTTCAAAAGTACGTCGCCAAGCGCACGCAGTCTTTGGCGATCTCGGCTGACAGCGCGCACTACACCATGGATATTCTGGTCAACATTTCGGTGATTGCCTCGCTGTTTTTGGCCTCGGAAATGGGCTGGCAGCTTGCTGATCCGCTGTTTGCCATCGCCATTGCCTTCTACATTTTCCATGGCGCCTATGAGATTGGAATCGAAGCCTATCAGGTGCTCATGGACCGGGAATTGCCGGAAGAGGACAGATCAAAGATTCGTGAGTTGGCCTCAAAACACCCCATGGTGATGAGCATTCACGATCTGCGGACACGCCAATCGGGCCCGGATGTCTTCATCCAAATGCACGTAGAGATGCGCGGCGAAATTTCCCTGTTGGAAGCCCACGATGTCGCCGAAGACGTTATGCATAAGGTCGAAGCCGCCTATCCGCGTGCGGAAGTCCTCATCCACCAAGACCCCGCCGGCATCGAAGAAGACCGGCGGTTCAATGACTGATTGAACTGTTGATCAGCTGCTAACTGAACTACAGTCAGGATGGGTAAAATAACACTTCATATGTTGATGCGCCTGATTTAATATCCCTACAATAAATGGGCGTATTAATCCGGGCATGAAGGCACTTAATGCACAACGCGATCTTACCGCAAGGCACTGTTAAATCAGCGCAAAGCAGCTTAACAGGGACTGTTTCTGCGACCACAAACGTGAACTGGGACTTGATCCGTCTGGCACACAAGGCTGTGCGACCCATTGGCTTGGCGTGTTTGGTATTCGGTTTTGTGGTGTTTTTTGGCTACGTGTTCGGCTTCGAAAGCTTCTATCGTCCCATTCATGGGGGACCTGCGACCAATCCTTTGACAGCGCTTTGCATTGTTTTGATCGCGGGCGGGCTTGGATTTCGCAGCGTCTTTAAACAAACCCTGCTCCAGCGTGTTCTGCCCATTATCGCAGCTGTTTTGGCTTTCTTGCGTTTATCCGATGTGATTATAGGTACCGATTTTTCCGGGTTCTTCACGCCGTTTCACAATACGGTTGTTCAAGAATTAGCGACAGGTCAGAAAAACGCCATGGGCATGAACTCGGCGTTGATGCTCTTTTCCATTGCCTTTGCCATGACCTTCGACACTTTGCGTAAGCCCATGTTCGCGCAGGTGTTCGCCTTCATCGCGTTAGGTTTGCCCATGACCTCATTTACCGGGTATGCCTATGGGATTGAGCATTTTTACGGTCAAATGTCTTTAATTACGGCGTTCATTGGCCTTTCACTCGCCATTGCGACGCTCTCTTTGACCGCACACCGGGGCGCCATGCGGGCGCTGCTGAGCCCCTTCATTGGCGGCAGAATTGCCCGTTTCCAAGTGGTTTTGGGCTACGTCGTGCCGTTTGCTTTGGGCTTTTTGTTGGTCAACAACTTGGTCTTGGGCAAAGGCGACAGCATGTTCGGCTTGTTTGTGATCTCGGTCAGTTGGTTCATCATTTCGTTGGTGAGCTACAGCGCCGTTTTTCAAGAACGGGTTGATTGCAAACGCCGCGGTGCAGAGCGCCGGTTGTCCTTTTCGGCCATGGTCGATCCTTTGACGCGGTTGCCGAACCGTCGCAAAATCTATGAAGCCGGACACCGGGAAATGGAGCGTGCCAAACGCTACAACAAGGAATTCTGGCTATTGATGCTGGACTTGGACCACTTTAAGAACATCAACGATAGCGGTGGGCATGCCATGGGGGATCTGGTTTTGACCCGTGTCAGTGACGAGCTGAAGTCGTGCGTGCGCACGCTTGATGTCGTCGGGCGTTGGGGCGGGGAAGAGTTTGTGATCATCTTGACCGACACTGAGCTGGCCGGCGCCATCCATGCGGCGGAAAAAGTCCGCAAATGTATTTCTATGATGCACATTGACGGCTGGACGCCGCTCAACGGCCCGATTACGGCCTCTATCGGCTGTGCGTCCTCGAAAAACAAAAGCGTGCTGGACGATGTGTTCGCATCGGCAGATCTGGCCATGTATACCGCCAAAGACCATGGCCGCAACCTGGTTCGGTTCGAATATCAAGTCTAAGGTGCTGACCTTAAAGACTTCAATTTCTCACGTCTGAAGAATTTACGATGTCAGGTTTCTGTCAGGTCTCAGAAGCTATTATTTTCGTGTATCTTTTTCATATTTCTCTGGGAGGGGGAATGAATCAGCGTAACGAAAGCCCATCGTGCAGCATGCCCTATCAAGGCATTGAACGGCGTATCGGTGAGGATCGTCGTGACGGTAAAGATCGTCGCAATGAATACGGTGGGTTGATGTATGACCTGGACCTGCATTTGCGCCGGGTTAGCGGTCAGCGCCGCCAAAATGGTCGCCGTGAAACGGACAATCTGTAGAGCGCTTTAAACAACATCAAACACAAAAACGGCTCCTGAAATGGAGCCGTTTTCGTTTTGGGATCGTTGGGAGTTTTGAAAAAGGTCTTCTGAATATACGGAGGCGCGTTCAGACTTAGTCGAACGCTTGACCCGGTGCTGCGCCCATCTTTTTCAAGATGATCGCCAACGGGCAAAACTTGGTGAAGGCGGCTTGGAACAGGTTCAGGCCAACAAATGCCGGAATGATCAGCCACAGGATTTCTTGGGTGACGTAAAAGACACCCAGACCCGCCCAAATGACGACGCCTGCAAATGCCATAACGATGCGGTCGATGCTCATGTTCTGCTCCTTTTGAGAACGATTCAATGTTTTGACCTTGCTAATTTAGCAAAAACTAATATATAGAATCAAGAGTTCATTCGCGATAAAATGAAAATCGTGATATATCAATAGCTAAGAGCAGACCTAATTTGAGGTGCCGCCATGAAAACCATCGTTAAGTTTTTTCTTTTGGCTTTAAGCTTAAGCGCAAGCACGGCTTTTGCGGACGATCCGTTCAAAGTTGCTGTGTCGTTTGTACAAGATCAAAAGGCCGTATTCGCCACGGTGGAGAGTGTCGATGTGGTCGCCGCGCGCGCGCGCATCGGCGGCACAGTGACGGAGATGTTGGTGGACGAAGGCTCCGCCGTCACGGCTGGGCAAAAAATCGCCCGCGTGGTGGACGACAAAGTGGCCTTGCAGCTCAAATCCGTGGATGAGCAAATCCAATCTCTGAAGTCTCAATTGGCGCTGGACGACACGGAACTCTCGCGCAGCGAAAAGCTGTTTCAGTCCGGCACCATTCCCAAGGCCCGCTTGGATTCTGTGCGCACCAAACGCGAAGTGTCCGCGCGCGCCCTGTCTTCAGTTGAAGCCGAACGTGAAGTTTTGGAACAAACCCGCGTGGAAGGGGACGTGTTGGCTCCCGCAGCGGGGCGCATTTTGAAGGTTAACGTGCGCAAAGGCTCTGTCGTGTTGCCGGGTGAAGCCATCGCCAACATGGCGGCTGAGGCTTACATCCTGCGCCTGCAATTGCCCGAACGCCATGCCATGTTCATCAAAGAAGGTGACAAAGTCTTTGTCGCCGAACGTGGCCTGGGTGCGCTGAAACCCGACAGCCGCAAGAATTTAAAATCCGGCTCCATCCGCCAAGTCTATCCCGAGATCAAGCAAGGCCGCGTGGCTGCTGACGTGGAGGTTCCCGACTTGGGCGACTTCTTTGTGGGTGAGCGCATTCGTGTGTGGATCGGCACCGGAAACCGCCCGGCAATCGTCGTGCCGGAAGACTATCTCTACACCCGCTATGGCCTGACGTATGTGAAGCTGTCCGACGGTCTCGAAGTCGTGGTGCAGCCGGGACTGCCGCAAAACGGTGGCGTGGAAGTTCTCACCGGGCTCAAAGCCGGTGATCAATTGGTGAAACCCTAAAGCTGGAAAGGAAAACGTCCCATGACAAATCCTGATCAGCCGTTAGGTCTTTCGGGTCACTTGACCAAAGCCTTTTTGCGTTCCCCTTTGACGCCGTTGATCTTGCTGGCCTCGCTCGCCTTAGGGCTGGTCGCGATGATGGCGTTGCCGCGTGAAGAAGAGCCGCAAATCTCCGTTCCCCTGGTGGACATCTTGGTAGATGCCAACGGGCTCAAAGCCGAAGACGTGGTGGAACTGGTCACCAAGCCGTTGGAAGACATCATCAACGGTGTGAACAATGTCGAACACGTCTATTCCATGACCGAAGACGACCGCGTCATGGTCACCGCGCGCTTTGACGTGGGCACGGACGAAGATGTCGCCATCTTGCGCGTGCACGATGAAATCCGCGCCAACATGTCCCATATTCCCATCGGTATTCCCGACCCACTTGTGATTGGGCGCGGCATCAACGATGTGCCCATTGTTACCATCACGTTGGCACCCACTGGGGCTGAGGCTGAACGGTGGAACGACAATGCGCTCTATAACGTTGCTGATGAATTGATGCATGAATTGGTCAAGGTCGCAGACGTCGGCTTGACCTTTATCGTCGGTGGGCGCGAAGACCAAATCCGCGTTGAGCCCGATCCCGAACGTTTGTCGCTGTATGGTGTGACCTTGCAACAACTCATCGGCAAAGTCGAAAGTGCGAACCGTTCGTTTAAGGTCGGCACCGTGCGTGAAGGCGGTCAGTCTTTGAGCGTCATGGCCGGGCAAACCCTGATGGGCATGCCCGACATCGGCTTGTTGATGATCACCGCGCGCGATGGCCGTCCTGTTTACGTCAAAGACGTCGCCAACGTTGTGGTTGGGGCCAAGCCAGAAGAACACCGCGTGTGGCACATCGAAAACGGTGCAGAGGCAACGCCTGCCGTCACCCTCGCCATCGCCAAGCGCAAAGGCGCCAACGCTGTTCTTGTTGCCGATGAAATCGTGCAGCGTTTGGACAAGGTCAAAGGCTCGCTGCTACCGGCCGACGTGGAAGCGACCATTACGCGCAACTACGGCGAAACGGCCTTGGAAAAATCGGACGAGCTGATGTTCCATCTGGGGCTTGCCACCATTTCCATCGTGATTTTGGTGGGCTGGGCCTTGGGCTGGCGCGAAGGCATCGTGGTGATGGTCGTTGTGCCGACCACCATTTTGCTGACCATGTTTGCCGCTTGGATGATGGACTTCACCATCAACCGGGTGAGCTTGTTCGCCCTGATTTTCTCCATCGGTATTTTGGTCGATGACGCCATTGTGGTGGTGGAAAACATCGTGCGTCACTGGAACATGAAAGACGGACGCAGCCCTTTGCAGGCCACCGTCGAAGCCGTCGCCGAAGTGGGCAATCCCACCATCATCGCGACGCTGACCATCGTAGCGGCCTTGTTGCCGATGATGTTTGTGTCCGGCTTGATGGGGCCGTACATGAGCCCCATTCCCGCCAACGCGTCTTCGGCCATGGTGTTTTCGTTCTTTGTCGCCATGATTATTACGCCGTGGTTGCTTTGTAAGATCACGTGCTGGAAAGGCTCCATGCCCCAAACCATGATTGCAGAGCCCGAAGCAGATTTTGGTGACGGCGACGGACACGATCCACACGGGCCAGGGATGCTGGGCAACTTCTATAAACGCATTGCGACGAACTTGCTGAAAGGGCGGGCGAACTCCATCAAGTTGTTGGTGATCACAGGCATTGCCACCGTGGCGTCGACGGTTTTGTTCGCGACCAAAGACGTGACGGTGAAACTTCTGCCGTTCGACAACAAGTCCGAAATGCAAGTTGTGATCGATCTTCCCGAAGGCTCAAGCCTAGAAGCAACCGAGCGCGTCTTGCTCGACATCGCCGAGCGCATCAAAGACGTTGAAGAGCTCACCCACATGCAGGCTTATGTGGGCACAGCCATGCCGTTCAACTTTAACGGCTTGGTGCGTCATTATTATCTGCGCGCTGAAACGTGGCAGGGTGAGCTGCAGATTAACTTGAAAGAAAAACACGACCGCGATCGCCAAAGCCATGACGTGGCCTTGCATATTCGTGGCTTGCTGGACGGCTTGGACGTGCCGTCGGGAACCTCTGTGAAAGTCGTCGAGGTGCCGCCGGGACCGCCCGTGATGGCAACCTTGATGGCAGAGGTCTATGGCCCCACACCCGAACAACGCCGTGCGGCGGCGGCCAAAGTGCGGCGTGCATTTGAAGGCATCGATTATGTCACGGACGTGGACGACAGCTATGGCCAGCCCGCCACGCGCATTCGTTTGGAAATCGATCAGGAAAACCTGGAATTCCACGGCGTTCAGGAAAGTGATTTATACAACACCATTGAAGCCATTGTCGGCGGTAAGTCGGTGGGCTATTCCCAGCGCGGCCAAGGCATCAATCCCATTGAGATCGCTATTCGATTGCCCAAAGAAGGCCTCAGCCTGTCTGAACGCATTCTGTCTACGCCTGTGCCGGCGCCGGGCCCCGCAGGCGATACGGGGCGCGTGGTGGAGTTGGGCGACGTGGTGCGGGTGGTGCGCGAAGAAGCTTCCTATCCGTTGTTTCGCCGTGACGGCCACTTTGCCGTGTTGGTGACGGGTGAAATGGCGGGCGAATTCGAAGCGCCCATCTATGGCATGTTCGCGGTGCAAGACAAGCTCGACCAAATGGATTGGTCCGACTTTGGCGGCGCACCGACCATCAGCTATCACGGCCAGCCCAAGGACGAAAGTTCCATCACCGTCTTGTGGGATGGGGAGTGGGAAGTCACCTACATCACCTTCCGCGATATGGGGCTGGCCTTTGTGTTTGCGCTGCTGGGGATTTACCTGTTGGTGGTCGGCCAGTTCGGCAGCTTTAAACTGCCGTTGGTGATTTTGACCCCTGTGCCGCTGACGTTGATCGGCATCATGTTTGGTCACTGGATTTTCGACGCGCCGTTTTCGGCTACGTCCATGATCGGCTTTATCGCCTTGGCAGGAATTATCGTGCGCAACTCCATCTTGCTGGTGGACTTTATCCGCGCGCGCCAGACATCCGGCTTACCTTTGCGCGACGTTTTGATCGAAGCGGGCACCATTCGCTTTAAGCCGATCTTCCTGACCGCCATTGCCGCTATGATCGGTGCCGCCTTCATCTTGGCGGATCCCATTTTCCAAGGTCTCGCCATTTCCATGGTGTTTGGTTTGGCCAGCTCAACGGCGTTAACGCTGTTGGTGATCCCAGCCATTTATGTGGTGCTGCGCGACGATGGGCGGGACATGGAAATCCATTAATTCCGGGGATACGGGGCGGTATGCGATTAAGTGTGATAATACAACAATAGGACCGTTCTAACAGGTTCACGCAATTGTTATTGTCATTGGCGTGGATGTTTCTATATGCAAAAGCCCTAATTTAAAAATGGGCAAGTTTTGTTATGGATTCTTTGGGTGCGCAGACCCCAGTTATTTTCGCCGTCGATGCTGAAAACAACATCGTCTTGACGGAGGGGGATTGGTATACCTTTGCCCATGAAAATGATGGCGAGCACCTCGCCGATGTGCTGGGCGACAGTCTTTGGGATCATGTCTCGGATCCGGGGCTGAAGCTCTTTTACAAAGGTTTGATCGGCGAGATTCGCAGCAAAAAACGCTCACATCTCTCCTATTTGTACCGCTGCGACGGGCCACAAGAACAGCGCTTGTTCCGCATGGTGGTCGAGCACAATTCCCGTGGTGTCATCCGCTTTACCAGTTTTTTGGAGCACGCGACCGAGCACACCGAAGCTGCCTATTTGGTGAGTTCTTCGACCAAGGCCAATCTGCACATCTGTGCCGAATGCATGAAAGTCCTGGTCGAAGACATGTGGGTCGAAATCTGCGACGCCCTAACGGCCTATGAAATCCTAAAAGAAAACCTGTTCTTCAAATTCACGTTGTCGAAGTGTCCGTGCAGGTGAACGGACGAGCACCGGGCTTTTTTTCATTTTGACTTTGGGCGTTTCAATCCCCATCCTCTGACCATGACCGATCAGAGGACTTCCCCGTTTACGCCTGTGTTGATTGCCAGCTCGATGATCTTGCTGGTGGGGTTTGCTATTCGGGCGAGCTTTGGCGTGTTTCAAATTCCCATTGCCGATGAATTCGGCTGGCTGCGGGCGGAGTTTTCCCTCGCCATCGCCATACAGAATTTGGCCTGGGGCATTGGGCAGCCCGTCTTCAGCGCCATTGCCGAAAAGTTTTCCGACCGCAAAGCCATTTTTTTGGGCGCCGTCATTTATGCGTTGGGGTTGTTGCTCAGCAGTGTTTCGACCACCCCGTTGGAACACCAGCTCTATGAAGTCCTGGTGGGCTTCGGTGTCGCAGGCACGGGATTTGGTGTGGTCTTGGCCGTTGTTGGCCGCGCAACGGCAGAAGAGCACCGTTCGTTGGCGCTGGGTATTGCGACAGCCATGGGCTCGGCCGGGCAAATCGTCGGCCCGCCTGTGGCAAACGCTTTGCTGTCGGTGATGCCGTGGTCCAGTGTCTTCGTCATCTTTGCCGCAGTCATTCTTTTGGCGCTGGTGTTGCTACCGTGGGTGAAGGCCGATGACAGCCAGCTGGCGTCCGAAGCCCAACACGAAAGCATGGGCGAGGTGGTGGCGAAGGCTTTGCGCGACCCGTCCTACATCATGATCTTTTTGGGCTTCTTTTCGTGTGGCTTTCAGCTGGCGTTCGTGACTGCTCACTTTCCGGCGTTTGTGGCCGAGGTCTGTTCCGCCATTCCCGACGGCTCGTTGGTGAAAAACATCGGTGTGGACTCCACCGCCGCCCTGGGTGCGTTTGCCATTGCTTTGATAGGCATGGCCAACGTGGTGGGCACGGTGGCGGCTGGGGCGCTGGGCAAATATTATTCCAAAAAATACTTGCTGGCCTTGATCTACACCGGGCGCACAGTGATTGCAGCTTGGTTCATTTTGGTGCCCATGACGCCGACGACCGTGATTGTGTTTTCCGTCACCATGGGCGCATTGTGGTTGGCGACCGTGCCGTTGACGTCGGGCTTGGTGGCGCACATTTATGGGCTTCGCTATATGGGCACGCTTTACGGCATTGTGTTTTTCTCTCACCAACTGGGCTCATTTTTGGGCGTTTGGCTGGGCGGGGAGCTCTATGATATGTACGGCTCTTATGACGTGGTGTGGTGGGTTGGTGTGGGCGTCGGCGCGTTTTCCGCACTGATCAACTTGCCCGTTCGTGAAGCCCCTTATGAACGACTAGCCGCAGCTGAGTAAATTCTGTAATTTGCATACATGATTAGAGACGACCAGTCCGAACAGGTGGCGCTGTTATCCGATCCTTCGGTGTTTCGTGATGGAACCGAAGAGGTCGGTCGCGTCACCACCCATGCTTCCGAAGTGTTTATCGGCAAGACCCGTGTGTTGAAACTCAAGCGTGCGGTGGAATTTCCGTTCATGGATTATTCCACCAAAGAAAAGCGTTTAAAAAACGCCGAAGCGGAAGTGAGGCTCAACAGCCGCACCGCGCCGGGGATGTATCGGGGCGTTTTGCCCATCACGCGCTCGGATGAAACGGGCAAACTGCTCTTGAACGAGCCGGGTGAGGTGGTCGATTGGGTGATCGAGATGGCGCGCTTTGACGAAAGCACGCTGTTCGACCGCTTGGCTGAAGAGGGCAAGCTGGGGCGCCATTTGATGGAACACTTGGCTGACAAAATATCGAGCTTCCACGCCACAGCCGACGCCCGTCAAGACGGTGGTGGCCGCACCGGGATTGCGCTGACCATCGAAAGCAATCACAAATCGTTCCAAGAAAACGCCCCGGGTATCTTGAACATGAACCATGTGAAGGAGCTCACGGACCGCTCCTTGGACATGGCGGACGAGCAGGGCATCTTGCTGCAACAGCGCCGCCTCACGGGCTTTGTGCGCCATTGTCACGGCGATATGCACCTGCGCAACATTTTCTTAGAAAACGGCGAGCCGGTGCTGTTCGACTGCATCGAGTTTAACGAGCAGTTTTCCACCATAGACGTGCTCTACGACTTGGCGTTTTTGCTGATGGACTTGGACCATCGGGGGCATAGGACCTTGGCCAACGTGACCATGAACCGTTATCTGGACATCATGGGCGAAACGGTGGGGCTGTCGGTGTTGCCCTTGTTCTTGAGCGTGCGCGCAGCGGTGCGTTCGTTTGTCGCGTGCGCGGTGGCGAAATCGGTGGATGACGACGCGCTCAAAGCCCAACAGTCTCAAGACGCGCAGAGCTATTTGGATATGGCGCGCGGTTACTTAAATCCGCCCGAACCCCGCTTGATCGCGGTGGGGGGATTGTCGGGCAGTGGTAAGTCACGCCTGGGCCGCGAGCTCGCCCAATACATCGGCGCAGCCCCAGGGGCGCGTGTGATCCGCAGTGACGTCATGCGCAAACGCCTCGCCGGGGTGCATCCTCTGGACAAACTACCACCCGAAAGCTACACGCCGGAAATGTCGGAACGGACCTATCAAGCTGTTTTCGACATGGCAGCGGATGTGTTGGAAACGGGCCATTCGGTGATAGCGGACTGTGTTTTTTCCAAACCCGAAGAACGTACGGCCATTGCCGAAGTCGCCCAAGACATGGACGTTCCGTTTGACGGCTTTTGGTTGGAAGCCTCCCCAGACATCATGAAAGAGCGTGTGACCAAGCGCACCAACAATCCGTCCGACGCGGACGCTGCTGTGGTGCAAATGCAGCTGGGTTATGAGCTGGGCGAAGTGGGCTGGCACAAAATCAATTCGTCCGGTACTCGCGCAGAAACGGATGCGCAGGCGCTGAGCTACCTCGACCTCTAAGACCTTTCATTCGAACCGCTTTCGGTTCAAAATAGAACAAGGGTCATCAGAGAGGATATATGGTCATGCGCACGATTTTGGTTCCCGTCGATGGGGCATCGGACAACGAAGGCCTGCTCAACACATCATTTGAAATTGCCCGAACCTTTGGCGCACATGTGGAAGTCTTGCACGTGCGTGCCGACCCGCGCGACGCTGTGCCGTTGTTTGGCGAAGGCATGTCCGGTGACATGATTGAAGAGATGGTCGAGGCTGCGGATAAAAACGCGCTTGTCCGCGCGAACGAACTGGAACGTTTGTTTGTCCGCTTGTACTCAGCGCGCGACTATACACACACGACCATGCCTCTCGACCAAGGAAACGCCCCCACAGTGGAATGGCGAGAAACCATTGGACGCGAGGATGAGGTAGTGGCTGCGCGTGGTCGTTTGGCGGATATGATCGTGACCATGCGTCCAGACGAAAACGCGTCCCCGATGCGCGCGCTAACCCTGCAAACGGCCTTGTTCGAGTGTGGGCGCCCGGTGCTGGTGTTGCCGCCCAAAGCGATTATTCAAGATATCGGAAGCCATATCGCCATTGCCTGGAACGGCACGCCCCAAGCCACGCGTGCGGTGCAAGGCGCAATGGGCTTCCTTGCAAATGCTGAAAAGGTTTCGGTGCTGACGTGTGGTACGGACAGGACTGAACCCGATGGCGCACTAGAGTTGCAAGGCTATCTGGCTTGGCATGGCGTCTCGTCGAGCGTTGTGGACTGCGGCACAGATCATAACGACGTCGGTCAAGCCTTGATGGAAGGGTGTGCCGACATTGGTGCTGATATATTGGTGTGCGGCGCGTATTCCCATTCGCGTTTGCTGCAAACGGTGATGGGCGGCGTGACGAGCTCGTTGATGGAACAGGCTGGGCTGCCCGTTTTGTTTTCGCACTAAAAAAACACCACCCAAAACGAAGCGTCGTTTCAGGTGGTGTTTTTAATGATGAGGGGCCTTGATTCAAAGGCGGCTTAGTTACCTAACACGGAATTGGCGAGCAAAATAGCCGCGATAAAACATGACGACGCTTTGGCCGCTGGCCTCCGCGTCGAACACCTTCCATTTGCCGTTGGTATGATAGTAGCGCAGGTTCACCGTGATCGGTTCGCCTTGGCCACGCTTGACCATCAAGGGAACAACCCGTTCGCCCTTGGATGTGCCGATGCGCGTTTTGCCCACTTGGAACTGGGTGTTCATGTTGTCACCCGCCAGCTCCACCAGCTTCGTCGTGAAGTTGGTTTGCAAAGCTTCGCGCGCGCTGCTTTTTTGCTGCGGTGACATGCGCATGGACAAACGGCCCAAAGCCATCTTGGTCATGGTGTTGAAATCGATGTCGGTGGCGATTTGATCGGCGATGATGCCGATGGCGGTCGTGCGATCGATTCCCGTTTGTTGGGCTTTGGCGACGAAGCTCCGGAACGCTTCGATGTTGTGTTTGACGTTGACGGCCGGATCGGGTGCACCCTTAAAGTCCACTTGCGGTGCGCGCGGTGCGTAGGTGCGCGGCGCGACCTGAGGCGCAACTTGTGGGGCTTGACGTTTAACGCAACATCCCGGTGCATAACGCGGGTTGCGCGGGGCGTAGCGTTGTTGGTTTTGTGGGGGCATGTTGCCCTGACCATAACCGTAGGACGGCTGGCCGTAATACTGCGCAGATGCGCCAGTACCCACCAGCGTGGCGGCGGTTGTGAAGGCTGCGACAAGAAGATGTTTCATAAACTCTCTCTGCTGCTATTCGGTTACAAAAGTTGAGCTGATTATGACAAGTCCTGCGCACAAAGCCAGCCTAAGATTGAAAGCTTCAAAAAAGAATCATGATCTACAACAAGGCAGGGCTTTTATCCGCGTTCTCAAACGCCATGGGGGCGCTGTAAGCTTGGAGTTTATCTGCCAACGCGTCGAACGAAAGGGAGGGATCAATCCAAAGACTCTCGTCTTCGGGTTTGAGAATAACCGGCATGCGGTCATGGATATCTGCGATGTCCGTTGACGGTGTTGTGGTGATGATGGTGACCGTATCCCCGTCCGCACCCACCAGCCCGGCCATGGCGAAGAGGTCTTGGCCACCGGGGTGAATGCGCATCTTTTGTTTTGGCCCGCCTTGGGGGCGTTGCCATTCGAAGTACGCGCTGGCGGGCACCAGACAGCGGCGGTTGAGAAGGGGGCGAAATGTGGGTTTGTCTTGCAAGCTTTCGGCGCGCGCGTTGATTAAGGGTTTGGCGTCCCAATCGACTTTCAGCCCCCACCCCAAAAGCCGGCCGCGCGCGTGCCCGCTTTCCCCGTCAATGGTGAGGATGCGATCTGTGGGTTTCATCTCAGGCCCACGCACAGATGGCGGGGCGAGCTTGAGCCCGAAGCGCTTCTTGATCTTCTTGTTGGCCTCTTTGACTTCGAAACGTCCGCACATACCACTGGAATCGCAAAGCTGTTTGAACTAACTTCTCAAGTATGGCTCAAGATACAAAAACAGTCATCATCACAGGCGCATCGCGTGGCATTGGTCACGCGACGGCTCAGTTGTTTCTGGAACGCGGCTGGCAAGTCATCACGTGCGCGCGCGGTGACGCGCCCGACGACTTCCAAAGCCATGACGATTGGTTGGCGCATATTCCCACCGACTTGTCGGATGCCGACAGCGTGGCCGCGTTCATTTCCGAGGCTACCAAGGTCTTGGACGGGCGACCGTTAAACGCCTTGGTCAACAATGCAGGTCTGTCGCCCAAAACGCCATTTAAGGAACGCTTGGGCTGTTTGAACGGCGATCTGGATGCGTGGCGCGAAGTGTTCGAGATTAACTTCTTTGCCAGCCTGCGCTTGTCGCGTGGCTTTGCCTCAGCCCTGCACAATGCCAAAGGTGCGATTGTCAACATCACCTCCATCGCCGGGCACTACATTCATCCCTTTGCGGGTTCGGCGTATTCGATTTCCAAGGCCGCTCTCAGCGCCATGACCCGTGAAATGGCCGGGGAGTTTGCCGCGCTGGACGTGCGGGTCAACGCCGTTGCTCCGGGTGAGATTGAGACCTCCATGATCCAACCGGAATACGAAGCGTTAATTCCGCGCATCCCGCTGGATCGCATGGGCGCGCCCAAGGATGTGGCGAGCACGGTCTATTACCTGTGTTCAGAAGACAGCAACTACGTCACCGGGACCGAGATCTGGGTCACCGGCGGCCAGCATATGTACTGAGACTAGGCCACACGCTCTTCACGCATAATTCCAATTAAGGCCTCAGCCACCGGATGGTCGATGTTGTTTCTGTGACGCGCGATCCAAAGGGTGCGCATGATGCGAAAGTTGCTGACTTTGATGTGGTGAAGCCGTCCCTTGTCGATGTGCTCTTGCACGGCGAAGCGGGGCAGGAAGCTCACGTGTTGCCCGGGCACGAGAACGTCCACCAAAGCATCTGTTGCCCCAACCTCCAACACGACATCCAGCTTGTGAATGCCGATGCGCTCCAGCGCTTCGTCCAGATCCAGCCGTGACGAAGACCCCGGCTCACGCAAGACGAAGGTCATGTCCAGCAGCATGGTGATGGGGATCATGTCTTCATCCACCAAGGGGTGGTCGGGTCCGCACACCAACAGCAATTCGTCGTCCATCCATTTTTGCACCATCAGGTCGGGATGTTCGGGCGGGCGTTCCAAAAGGGCTAAGTCGGTAACGCCGCGAGCTAAGTTGTTTTCACTTTGGCGGCCATAGACCAAACGCGAGTTGATGCGGTTTTCGGGATAAAGTTCAGAGAATCGCAGCAGCAGTTTCGGCAAAAAATGCTCGCCGATGGCGATGGTCACGTCCAAATGTAGGGTGCTTTTGCCCTGTTTGAGGCCTTCCAACTCTTGGCGCAGGGAAAGCTGGCGGTCCAGGGTTTGTACAGCCAGAAAGTAGACCTTCTCTCCAGCCTCGGTCAGGCGCATTTTGCCGCCGTAGCGCTCCACCAACTTGAGGCCATAGCTGTCTTCCAGCGTGGACAACCGCTTGGTCACGGCGGGCTGACCAACGTTGAGCGCGTGTGCGGCGGCAGATACGCTGCCTTTTTCCACAATTGCGCGCAGCGCCGCCCATCCACGAATGTCTGGGAGATTTTTATATTCCATTTAGGAATATTAGAAGAAAATAAAGAAATAGCCAAGCGGCAACTTTAGAAAGATACTCCGGTCAGAATTTATCGCGCATTTTCGGGTAGTTCTGCAGCTTTTGGAGCCTTTCTAGCCTGAAAGCAGGGGATTAGTCATCTCTCAGAACTTACGATTAATTCCACTTTGGAATGAAATTTTTGCGCTGCAATACGAGTAGGAGCAAAGGATGACCGAAACAATGGTCACGCATATTGACGGTGCCGCCCTCGGGACCGGGACCCCCAAACGGCGCAAATGGCGTTTGCGCAACCTGTTGATGCTGCGCCCGCAGGCCAAAGCTGCTATCGCTTTTGGTTTGATGAGTGCGGCGCTGTATTACGGCCTGTATTATTTCAACGACGACATCCGCCACGTGGCTGAAATGACCAACCGGGGTGATCGTACGTTCTTCTTGCTGCCCATTGCTCTTGCGTTTGTGTTTTCGATTGTCCACGGAATTTTCACGGATCGTTTCTGGGATGCCTTGGGTTTGAAAGCGAAACGGTGATAACATGACCTCGGTGATGACAACACAGGGGGATGTGGCCGTGGCTCCACAGCTTTCGCCTATTGGGCGGTTTGAAACGGTTTTGTTGGCAACGGACGGCTCCGAATGGAGCGCTGGTGCAGAACGCATTGCCATTCAAGTTTGCAAAGAGCACGGCTCCAAACTTCATATCCTCTCCGCAATCTCTTCGCCTGGTGAAGCCGGGTGGATGGGCAAGGTCAATGACATCGAAGCGGGCAAGCAAACCGATGCGGTGATTGAGCGCATCGTTGAAACGGCTTCGAAAGAAGGCGTTGAGTGCCAAGGACATGTGCGTTCCGGCAACGACCCTTACGAAGTGATCGTCGATACCTCCAAAGATATTTCTGCCGACGTGATCATTATGGGCCGAAAGGGCCGTCGTGGTTTGGCGCGTTTGATGTTGGGCGATGCCACGGCGAAGGTCATTGGCTACGCCCCGTGCTCGGTTTTGGTGGTTCCGGAAAAGGCGACGGTTTGGACATCGATCTTGGTGGCGACGGACGGTTCGCGCTTTTCCGATATGGCGGCTGTGTTTGCCGCTGAATTGGCGAAAGCTGGGAATGTGCCCCTGTCGGTTTTGTCCGTCAAAGTTCCGGTGCACTCCGAGCGCCGTCAGAACGAAGCTCAGCCCATTGTCGATCGTGTATTGACGTTCTTGGAAGACCAAGGCGTTCAAGCGCGTGGCATTGTGGAAGAGGGCCCCGCCGACGACACAATCGTCGATGTGGCTGCTGACCGCAAAGCGGGCCTGATCGTTTTGGGCAACTTTGGTCGCACGGGTATTGGTCGCATGCTGTTTGGCTCCAAGGCTGAACGGGTGATCAACCAGACCTCGTCGCCGGTGTTGATTGCACGCGGCGGCTAAAACTGAAAACTGAGGATCCTCCCCCCTCGAAAGTGAAACAAGAATAAGAAACGGGCCGCACGCTCGGCCTCAAGGAGTTTCCCTATGGAAGCCATCACCTTTCTCGACCTCACCCCCACCATGGTCACATTGTTGTTTCTAGTCGGCTTCATCGGCGGCATGGTCAGCGGCTTTATTGGTTCCGGCGGCGCGTTCGTGATGACGCCGGCGATGATGAGCTTAGGCGCGCCCGCCATTGTCGCTGTGGCGTCCAACATGGCGCACAAATTCCCCAAGGCCTTGGTGGGCTCCATCAAGCGCGCCAAGTACGGCCAAGTGGATGTGAAGCTCGGCATCATGATGGGTATCTTTGCCGAAGCGGGCGTGATTGTCGGCAAGGGCTTCATGACCGATATCCGCGATGCTTTTGGTGATACGGGCACGAACCTATATGTCTCTGGCATTTTTGTCGTGGTTTTGGCCGTGGTCGGCGGTTTTGTGATGCGCGACGCGATGCGCGGGCGTCGTCATGACATGGAAGGCAGCGAGGACGCCGGACACCAAGTCACCAAGTTGGCCCAGTGGGTCCAGACGGTGCGCATCCCCGGCACTATGATGCGCTTCAAATCCATCGGCAACAAAGAAATCTCCGTCATTTTCATCGCACCTTTGGGTTTCGCGACGGGTCTGCTGGCGGCCTCCATCGCTGTGGGTGGCTTCATCGGCGTTCCGGCGATGATCTATGTGCTGGGCGTTCCGGCCATCATGGCGACGGCGACCGAACTGGTGGTGGCGTTTGTCATGGGCGCAGGCGGCTCCATGCTCTATGCCTGGGACGGCTTCGTCGATATTCGCTTGGCGATGATCATCTTGGCGGGCTCGCTGTTTGGCGTGCAAATCGGTGCCATCGGCACGACCTACGTCAAAGACTGGGTGGTTAAAATGATTATGGCCACCATCATGTTGATCGTGCTGGTCAGCCGCTTCTTCAAAGTTCCGGTGTATCTGTCCGACATGGGCCTGATCACGGCGATGGGCGAAACCTTGAGCACGTGGCTTTCGAACATCAGTTTCGCCTTTCTGGCCTTGGCCTTGTTGACGGGTGCCGTGGCCATCGTCATCGCCTTGATCAAAGGCATCGCCGAAGACAAACGCCAGAAAAAGGCCGAAGCCGAAGCCGCAAACGCCGCGTCGGCTTAAATTGCAAAAGAGGGTGAGAGTCCGGGTTATCCACAGGCTCTCATCCCGCTTTTGCACATCTGGCTGAAATCGTAGACCGATCTGCCAAGTTTTCCACAATATATAGTGCTGCGTCACTATTTACCGCCTCTATATGGGGGTGTATGATCTCTTCCGAATGAAATTGGGCAAAAAGCCAGCGGTGAGAGATGGTCACGGGTTCTGAGAACCAGGAAAATACCGAACAAAAAGGTGCGTTGGACAAGCTGGGTTTGGGTGTTGAAACCCCAGACGAAGCTGCCGACGCGCCCGCATTTGAACCGCCACAGGAGTTCGATACCTGGGCGGAGCCGTTTTATCTGCGCTACAAGTTAGCCACCGGGTTTGGTGTGATGCTGACGGCAGGCTGGCTGTGGCTGTCTGCAGAGTACATCTCCACGTATGTCGGTTGGGATGTGCTGTTTGAGCTTCTCCCCCATGAAATCGGCGGTTTGGCGGCGGGGGTTTTGACGCCCTTGGCGTTGTTGTGGATGGTCATCGCTTTGTTTGAGCGGGGTCACAGCTTGCGCTCGGAAACCGGACAGCTGCGGTGGCAAATTCGCCAACTGACGTACCCCACGGATCGTTCCGAAAGCCGGGTCAAAGAAATATCCGACAGCTTGCGCCGTCAGGCCAAAGACCTTTCGAAAGCGTCTGACGAAGCTTATCAGCGCGCCGAAGCCATCACCACGCAGGTTCGCGAACGCACATTGGAACTGTCGCGCGTGTCCGAAGACGCTGATTTGCGCGCCCGCGCGGTGGCGGATGCCCTGTCCCGCGAAACGGAAGAGCTTCGCGACGTGTCGGAAAAAGCCGAGACCCGCGCGCAAAGCGTTAGCGATGTGTTACACCGCCGTGGACACGAAATCGCCAACGCAACGGATCGCGCCAATACGCGCGCCGAAGACTTGGTGGAAGTTTTGGAACGCCGTATTCAGGACTTGGCCGAGATCTCTGAAACCGGATCGCGCCACGCCTTGGACGTGGCCGACACGTTCCATCAACGCACCGAAGAAATGACCCGCATTTCGGCCGAGACGGCGGCGCGCGCGGAAAGTGCAGGTTTGATATTGAATGACCGCATCACCAACATCAATTCTGCCACCGAAGATGCCATGAAAAACATCGAAACGGGGTCGGAGCTGTTGGCGGGCGCCGGGGCCGACATGGGCGCGCGTGCGGATCGCATGGAAACCCAAGTGAACCGCTTGGGCGAAAGCTTGCGTCGTCAACAATCTGAACTTGAGCGCGCGAGCTTGGACGCAGCTGCCCACGCCAACGAAGTCGAAAGCAGTCTGGAACGCCAAACCACGGCGCTCAACGAAACGGCGGACAAAGTTACGTCGCGGGTCACGTCCATGTCTGAAACCATGGGTGAGCATGCCCACGAACTGGTTGCGGCGTCCGACTTGGTTTCGTTGCGGATGAAGGCTGCGGGCGATGCCTTCCAAACCCAAGCCAAAGCCATGGCGGAAACGGCGGACAGCACGTCGGAGCAGTCCGCGCAAGTGCGCGAGTTGTTGCGCAAGACCTCTTTGGATTTGAGCCATATTTCCGCCAAAGCCTTGGATCAAGTCGAGACCGTCGGTAAATCCATTCAGGCGCGCAAAGATGAATTGCTGGCAACGGGTGACGAGGCCGAAGGGCGCGTGAAAGACGCCGCCGACACGCTTAAGATTCAAACCGAAAACATCAAGACCTCTTCCCAAACGGCGATTCATGGTTTGGGCGATGTGGCGGCCCGCATGCATGAAGTCAACACGGACTTGGGTGCAAATTCCAAGGATGCTCAAAACGCATTGTCTGAAGCCACTCGCTTGATGGAAGAAGGCTCTAAACGTCTGACCACCAGTGCGCAGGGCGGGGCTTTGTCCATTGCGGGTGCGACGCGGACGCTGAAAGAAAGCTTGGACGGTATCAATGCGTCTTCGGCCAAAACATTGGAAACGGCAGACGCGTTTCGCACAAACCTGGATGAAGTCAAAGTGGCGTCCGATAAAGCCGTCGCGGGCTTTTCTGAGCTGGGTGAAACGGTGCAAGACCGCGCGCGGTTCTTGGAAAACATTGCCGACAGCGCGAACGAAAAGCTCAACAGTGCAGGCGATACGTTGGAACAACAAACCGAGCATTTGGTCCATGTGGCCGCACGCACAGGCAAACTGGTGACGTCGGCCAGCGAGCAGTTGGAAGACCGCACGGAGATGATGGAAAACACGTCCGAGCGCGCCGAAAATCGCCTGCGCGAGCTGGGCGAAGCTGTACGCCAAAACCTGCAAGATTTGATGGTGAACTCCGACGAAGCGACACAACGTTTGTCATCGGTGAGCCAAACCCTCGAAGCCCAAACCGAAGGCGTGTCCCGAGTAACGTCTTCGGCGGTGGAGAACGTCGACAAAGCGACCGGGGCATTGTTGGAACGCTCTCGCGAAGTGGGCTCGGCCTCGGACCGTGCAGCACGCTTGATTTCTTTGGTGTCCGACGCGCTTCACCGCCAGACCGCAGGTTTGACCGACGCGTCCAAACAAGCTGCGGAACGTATTGACGTGATGGGCGACACCATCAAAGCTCACACCCGTGAGCTGGACGATTTGGGCACCCAAGCCACGGATCGTTTGCTGGATACGGGTGAGAAGCTCAAAGAAAGTGCGTTTAGCCTGCAAACCGTTTCAGACGATGCCGTCACCCGTGTGCGCAGCGTGAACGAAGTGATGGGTGAAAGCGAACGTGCGGTTACTCAACGCATTGAATCGGCCGAGCGCGAACTGGACGGTGTCTCCCGCCGTTTGGGCGAACGCGCCGAAGACGCCGCGCGCACCACCAACCAAGCGGGCGACCGTCTGCAGGGCATCTCTGAAACCTTCCGCCGTCACACGTCGGATTTGGATGGTGCGCTTGACCGGGCCGGGGACCGCTTGGAAGATTTGGGTGGATTGTTGTCTCGCCGGACCGAAGATTTGACGCACTCTTACACCCGTGCGTCCGATCACATTCGGACGTTCTCCGAAGACATGCATCGCCAAGCGGGGAGCTTGATGGAAGCCTCTGACCGCGCCGCTGGCAAACTCGGCGAAGTGGGCACGCGCTTGAATGATGAAGTCCACGGTGTGAACCAGTCGGTAGACAAGGCGGCCAAGTTGATTGACTTGGTCACCAATGCCTTCCACCACCAGACATCGGACCTTTCAACCGCGTCTGAACGTGCTGCGGGTGAGCTGGAGCGCGTCAGCGACTTGATCAAAGTCTCTGCCGGCGAAATGAGTAAGATGTCCGACAGCACGGTGCAAAACTTAGACAGCGCCGGTGATATGCTGCGCCAGCGTTTGAGCGAACTGTCCACCGCGTCGAACCAAGCCACTAAACGCGCGGAACACGTCAATGAAAGTCTGCGTGATCAAGCCCGTGAAGTGGCCCAGGTTTCTGACGATGCGCTGGGCAAACTCAGCCAAATTGGGCAGACTTTCGACGCCCACGTCGAAGGGGTTCATCAGCTCACCGAAGAGAGCATTCAGTCCATCCGCAATTTCTTGGAACAAGCCGACCATCAAACCCGCGAGGGTGTCAAAGACGTCGAGCGCGTATCGGAAAGCCTCTCAACCAGTCACGAACGTGCTCGTGGTCAACTCAGCGAACTCAACCGCATGTATACGCGTGCCGAACAAGGGGCAAACTTGTTGGGCGATGCTTTGGAAAAACAAAGCGCCAGCGTGGCCCAAACGACCGAAAAATCGCTGGCCAACGTGGTGGCGTGGGACCAGAGCTTGCGCGAACGGGTGCAGGACTTGTCCAAAGTCTCCAACGAAGTGTCTCAGCAGCTCACTCAAGTCGGGGCCAAAGTGGACAAAGGCACACGCGATCTCATGGGTGCTGTGCAGCATGCCCAAAAGCTCAACGAAACCTTGGATTCAACGCTAGACAAAGCGCACGTGGAAGACTTCATGCGTCGATCCGCTTTTATCACCGAAAAACTGCAATCTCTGGCCGTCGACTTGGCGCGCATTGTCGAGGTGCCGATTTCCGAAGACGACTGGCGCCGCTTCAACAAGGGCGAGAAGGGTATCTTCACGCGCAAAATGTTGGGCTTCAAAGAAAAGAACACGCTGGCGTCCATCAAATCGATTTACCAACAAGATGGCGAGTTCCGCGATTATGTCGGCCGGTATGTCTCTGAATTCAATTCAATGATGGACAAAGCTCGCGAACGTGACCATGATGGCGTACTTGAAAGTACTTTTTTGTCGTCTGACATGGGTAAATTGTATATGATCCTTTCCAAAGCGCTCGGAAGAGACATATAATTACGTTTATAGATTTATCGATTTTTCGATTTTCGGGGGAGGGCCCCAAGTCAGGGGGCCCATCTTGGGGCGGAAACCAAACGGTTTCCGCCCCCTTTTTTTGAGCTTTGCGCAAGAACCGGAATGCGGTGTGTTTCCGTTTAATCTAGGGTCAGAGGAAGCTGTCAACGAAGCCACACACTCAATCGTCACTCCGGACTTGATCCGGGGTCCATGGGCGGTTGCTCAGAAGTGATCGTTAGAGATTTTACGCTGAGAAGCCCATAGGCTCCTGCCTTCGCAGGAGCGACGGATGAAAATTGGTATAAAAGGACCCTCCCACATGCCCACCATCAACACCTCCATGACCGCCAAAGAATGGCTGATGCTGGTCACGCTATCCATCCTCTGGGGCGGGTCGTTCTTTTTTGTCGGCGTGTTGGTGGACGACTTGCCGCCGCTCACCATCGTGGCTTTGCGGGTCGGCTTAGCCGCAATAGCTTTGCATCTCATTCTCATGGTTCAGGGTGATCCCATCAAAGGTGGTTGGCCTGTCTGGCGGGCATTTTTTGTCATGGGGTTTTTGAACAACCTCATCCCGTTCACGCTGATTGTGTGGGGCCAAGGGCACATTGCGTCGGGCTTGGCTGCGATTTTGAATGCCATGACGCCCATTTTCACGGTGGTGGTGGCGCATGTCCTACTGGCCGATGAACGTCTCAGCCCGCGCAAAGTCATTGGCGTGGTTGTAGGCTTCATAGGCGTAGCGGTGATGGTTGGGCCGGAACTTCTGGACGGTCTGGGCACCAACGTCTGGGCCCAGCTGGCGATTTTGGGCGCAGCGCTCTCTTATGCGTTCGCGGGCACCTATGGACGACGGTTCCACACCCTGGGCGTCAAACCGCTGCACACCGCCACCGGACAAGTCACGGCGTCTACAGTCATGTTGATCCCGTTGAGCGCCTTTGTGGACCAACCTTGGGGCCTGGAGATGCCAGGATTGGAAGCCTGGGCGGCGATGCTGGGCTTAGCTGTCATTTCGACCGCGCTGGCCTACATCCTCTACTTCCGCGTCCTCGCCACTGCAGGGGCCACCAACGTGTTGCTGGTGACACTCCTGGTCCCCGTCAGCGCGATTTTGTTGGGCGTGGCGTTTTTGGGCGAAAGCTTGGAAACCGATGCCATGATCGGTATGGGATTGATTGCGGTGGGATTGTTGGTGATCGACGGGCGGTTAATTAGGCGTTCTCAACCTGCGCCGCGCGCGCCTGATTGAGCACCAGTTCGGCCATCTCCGGTGCGTCGCCGATGGGCGGCAGATAGACTAGACGACGGCCTTCAAGCTCAATTTCATTGGGCTTGCCTTGTTTGAGGCGCTCTTGGAAGCCTTCGTCTTTGGGATTGAAGCCGATGTCGCGGGGGATTTCGTCGGCGCCGTGATAGCCGTCCGAAATCAAGTACGGCACAAACACGACCGTCTTCGCATCCGTCAACTCGCGCCAGCTTTCAATGAACGGCGGCTCTTCCAAAAACGCACTGGTAAGCGGCAGCTCCATGCCTTGTTCGGACAGGCTTTCGATCAAGTTGATGGTACAGTGGAACGAGGCCGAGCTTTTTTGCGAGCCGTGGCCGATCATCACCACTTCGGTGCCGTCGGTCGGCACATTCAATTCCGCCATGCCCTGAGCAATACGCCCAGCGACGATTTTGACGATGCCCGGGTCAGAGCCGACCGGATCGCAGAGAAATACGCGCTGATGGCCGTTAGCGTTGATGCGCTCCGTCACCGGACCCGTAAGGCCTAAGGCCTGGGGCAGCTTGTTGGACGACACATACCCCGCGCACGCCAAGTTCGGCACGATGAAAACTTCGGGCGTTTCAAACGTGTCCAGCACGTCTTTGACGAACGGTTTTTCGGTCAAGAAGGCTTCTTTGACTTCGGCAAAAAGCCCTAGTTTTCTTATGGTTTCTGCGTGTCGCCGGGTCGATGTCTTCCCCCCCGGCGTTGAGGGAGAGCCGTGTGCCGCGATCATCAATCCCGCAGCGGAAAAATTAAGAACGGTGCTGTTCTGATCAGCCATCTATGGGGGTCAACTCTCCGGTTTCTTCAGAATCTTCCAACATGCATTCGTGTGCGGGGGTATGCCAGGCAATGGGTTTGGACAGCTCCACCACCTTGCCGATGATCAACAAGGACGGAGCTTTCAGGTTTGCACGTTCGATGCAGGCGGGGAGACGTTCCAGCGTGGTCGTAATGGTGCGCTGGTCCGGCGTGGTGCCGCGCTCGATCCCTGCCGCGGGGGTGTCGGCGGGCAAGCCTGCTTTGATCAACTCCTCGGCAATTTTCTCTACGTTGATCAGCCCCATATAGATCACCAACGTGGTTTGCGGATCGGCCAAGCTTTTCCAGTTCAGATCCAAATGCTGGCCTTTTTGGCAGTGCCCGGTGACGAACCGCACGCCCGTCACGAACCCCCGGTGGGTCAGCGGAATACCAGCATACGTGCCGCAGCCCGCAGACGCGGTGATGCCCGGCACGATTTCAAAATCGATGTCGTGTTCGGCCAAAAACATGGCTTCTTCGCTACCACGCCCAAAGATAAACGGATCGCCACCCTTGAGACGCACCACGGTTTTGTCCAAGCGCGCCAGATCGACCAAGGTCTGATTAATCTCGTCCTGGGGCATGAAGTGATCGCGCGCGGCTTTGCCGGCGAAGATTTTTTCTGCATCTGGGTTGACCATGGCGAGGATGTCGTCGGACACCAAGCGGTCGTAAACCACCACGTCGGCTTTCTTGAGACACGCGGCAGCTTTCAAGGTGAGCAGCCCCGGATCGCCTGGGCCTGCGCCGACAATAAATACGCTGACGTCTTTGGATTGTGTGCTGTTCTCGTTCAAGGTCGTTTCCTTAAAGTCTTTTTGGGGCGCGGTTAGCCTGCCACTTGTGCAGGGGACGGGGCGCCGTTTCTGTCTTGTTTTTTCTGGCGCACGAACGCTGTGAAAGCTTCGGCCCACCGGCAGCGTGACGTGGAGCGCAGATGCGCATACCCCGCCACCAAATTGTTGATCACAATGCCGTCGTGCGCTCCGTTAATCCCATGCCCGCGTTTAACTTGGAAAGCATATGTGTGCTCGCCGTCTAAGTTATCAAGGCTGGAGTGGTGAAACTCGTGCGCGGGGATATGGTCCCCTTCAAAGACACAGTCGGCTTCGTCCGTTTTCCACGGATGATCGCTTGCGGGGACCAAGTGCACATAGCCTCGGCCTTGGGGGCGGGGGTGCATGGTGGTGTCGCCTGGGATTGCGCCAACCATGTCGTGTTTGTCTTCATGCCAGGATATGGAGCGCGACAGATACATCAAGCCACCGCACTCGGCATAGACCGGCAGGCCGGCTTCGATAGCGGCCTTGATGCGGTTGCGCAGTGTTTTGTTGGCTTCTAAGGCCTTCATCTGGGTTTCGGGAAATCCGCCGCCCAGAAAGACGCCGTCGCACGTCGGCAAGTAGACGTCATTGATGGCGTTGAAGTAAACGATCTGTGCGCCCGCTTGTTTCAGCGCGTCCAAGTCGTCGGGGTAATAGAAACCAAACGCAGCGTCCTTGGCCACGGCAATGCGCACGTTGGGGCGCACGCGCTCTGTTTCCATCTGCTGGACCAGTGGGGCAGGGGCTGAAGCCGCAATGGCTTCGATTTTGTCCAAATCCACCTGTTCTGCGATTTGTTCGGCCAAGGTTTCGATGCGGGTGCTGGCCGTGGGATGTTCGTTGCTGGGGATCAGGCCGATGTGACGCTCATCCACGCTGGCGCGTTGATTGCGATAGACGCAGCCCAAAACTTCAACGTCGGTGTAACGTTCAATGGCGGCGCGCAGTTTGTCTTCGTGGCGCGGGCCCATGACCTTGTTCAAAATCACGCCGGCGATGTTGAGGTCCGGATCGAAGTTGACATAGCCTTGCAACAGCGGGGCGACACCACGGGTGATGCCGGATGTATCGATCACCAAAATCACTGGCGCACCGAGCAACTTCGCCATGGCGGCGTTAGAGTTGGATCCGTCAACGTCCACACCGTCATGCAGGCCCTTGTTGCCTTCGACGATGGCGATGTCGGAACCTTGGGCCTTCGCAGCGAAAAGCGTGCGGATTTCGTCATCGGACTGGGTATGGAAGTCCACGTTATAGCACGCCTGTCCGGACGCTTCGCCAAGCCATTTGGGGTCGATGTAGTCCGGCCCTTTCTTAAAGGTCTGAACTTTGTGTCCGCGCAGCTTAAAGGCCCGGGCAAGACCGGTGGTGACCATGGTCTTGCCCGAAGATTTATGCGTGGCTGAAATGAAGATGTGTCCCATGGGGAGGTCTCTGGTCCTTCGTTTAGGCCGCTTGGAACATTTGGTCGCGGTTGCGTGCGGTCCACATGTCGGTGGCTTGGGAAACGGCGTCTTCGGGGCTGTCGGCACGGCCCATGAGGCGCAAAACGTAAGCCGCAGTGCCGATCACGGCGGCTTCACCATATTCATCGGTTTCTTCGCCGTTCCAGATTTTGGGCAGGCGCGTGACGTCAAGGTTTTCGTCCTTGTAGAACGCGTCTTCACCGATCATGGCGGGCCACATTTCTTCGTTTTGCACACCGTTGTGCAGGTATTGAACCGTCACTGGCTTGTGCGGACGACGTTCCGCTTCGCCGCCTTCGCCTTTGAACACAGCCATATGCTTTTGGCCCAACAGTTCCGCCGTGTCGCGGTGGATGTCGCGGTAGTTCGGGTGGAACACGGTCTGCATTTCGTGTTCGGCATTGAACGGGTTCAACATCCGCGCAAACGTGTTGACTGGGGAGCGAACGCCCAAGATGTGTTTGAGCTCGATGATCTCTTGCAGGCGCGGTACGAAGTTCTTGAGCGGCAGATACGCGAAGTTGGTGGCGCGGATTTGGGCGGCGGCTTCATCCAGAGACCCTGCCAAGGGAACGCCCAGTTGGGCCAAAGCTTCGCTGGAGAAAATCCGGTCGTCGGTGTGGCCTTCGGTGCCTTGCATGCAAATGGTGACGCCGTTTTGGCTGAGCAAAAGGGCCGCCAAGAGATACCAGTGCAGTTGGCGCTTTTTGCCCGAATAGGTCGCCCAGTCGACGTCCACCTTCGGTGCGTCGGCAGGGACTTGGTAGCTGTCACGCATGGCACGCACAAATCCGGCACCTTCGCCGGGGACTTCGGTGCGCACACGCAAGATGCACAGGAATGCACCCAGCTGCAACGGTTCGACCGTGCCTTCGACGATCATTTTCGCCGCTTCATACATTTCGTCTTCGTCCAGCGCGCGCGACAGGTTGGGGCCACGGCCGATAATGCGGATGAATTGGGCAAAGGGGTGTTCGGTGCTCATGCTCTTAGGTCCAAATCTCTCAAAGAAAGGGGCACAATAGCTCCCTTTGGGGAAAAAACGAAGACCCTTAAATCTTCGCAGTGTGGGGGCCTTAAACAACGAAGGGGCCCAAGCCAAAAGCCTGGGACCCCCCGGGTGCGCCGTCCGGTCTTCCCCCCGGAAACGAACGGCTGATCGCGTGTGCCTGTCTTAGCCCGCTTTGTGGTGCGGATCGACTTTCGCGTCGGACAGGCTGCTGGGCAGCAACGGCAGGTATTTTACGGCAACGGCAATGATTAAGATTGCCGTGGCAAAACCACCCAGACCCAAGGTCACTTCCGGAAGGCTGGGCGCATAAGCGTGCACAACACCGTCAAAGAAGCTGGAAGACACTTCCATGCCCGGGAACAGTTGCAGCGGGAAGGCTTGGCCACCGATGATAATGACGTAAAGCTGCGCCATGCCGCCGATGATGACCAGCGTGGCTGCGGTCATGATGCCTTGGCAGGTGCGGCCCGTGGCCGGGTTGAACAAAATCGCCAGCGGGATCAAGCTGCCCAAACCGATTTGCACGACCCAGAATAAGAACGTGTAGATGCCGCCATCCCACAAGATGAAGGCTTCGATACCCGCGTGCTCGGCGGCGTACAGGTTGGTGACGTGCTGCACGGCGGTGAAGTAAAGAACGGCCGCGATAAAGACACCCAACAAGTTGCGCATTTTGAACAAGATCAGATCACCCAGCGGACGGCCTGTGGAGCGGTACGTGATGGAGATCATGATAATGAAAAAGGCCAAACCAAAGGCAAACGACATGGCAATGAACAGCGGTGCCATGATCGCGGCGTCGTAACCCGGGCGGGCGACCAAGAAACCGAAGATCGAACCGGTACCTGTGGTCAGCACCAAGCGCCACAAGAACGCCAGCATGCCGATTTTTTTGGAATACGGGTTCATGCGCCGTTCCATCATCATCCACAGATAGGCCAAGACGATGACGAAGAAGCCGTTATAGAGAATGATGTTCCAGGCAAAGATGGATTTGAAATTGTAATAGGTCATGGCCACGATCAAACGATCGGGACGGCCAAGGTCCAGTACCAACACCATCAAGCCACCGGCCAGCAAGGCGACAGCGCTCAGCGCGGAAATACGCGACAAAGGCTTGTAGTGGTAACGGCCAAATACGGATGAAATGGATGCCACATTCAGCGCACCCGAAGCGGCCACAATCAAGAAGATCGCAAACACGTGCGGCGTGCCCCAAACAACAGCGTTGGACATGCCGGAAATCACGTGACCGTGGTGTTCCATGGTGTAAAAGGCGGTGAGCGCGGCGACAAGCATAATGCCCAGCCAGCCGATCAAAGCGAAGTAGTTGCCGCTTTTGCCTTCGATTTCTTTATAGACAGTAAGATCTGCAGCCATAGTCCTTAAATCCCCCGGTAATGAACGCCTGGCTCGACACCTAAGTCGGCGCGAATGCGTTGCGTTTTGTATTTGGCAACGGCACGGGCGATGTCAGAATTCGGATCGTTCAAATCGCCAAACATGATGGCGTTGGACCCAGCTTTGTTCAGGGCTTCGACACAGGCCGGTTGTTGGCCCTTGTCGACGCGGTGTACACACATGGTGCAGGCTTCGACGGTGCCTTTGCCACGCGGCATGTGCGGGCGTTGGCGCTGAACGTCTTCATGCACGAACGAACGGCAGGAATACGGGCAGGCCATCATGCAAAAACGACAACCAATACAGATGTGCTTGTCCACCAAAACGATGCCGTCGGCACGCTTCATGGAAGCCCCAGTGGGACACACGTCCACGCACGGCGGCTTGGCGCAGTGCTGACACATGACGGGCAGGGTGGCTTTGGCACCGGTTTTGGGATCTTTCAGCGAAACCTTGCGGATCCATTGTGGATCGGTTGCGTCGTTGGTTTCACCGGATTTGTTGGAACCTTCGCCCCAACCTTGTTCGGTTTTGCACGCTTGCACGGCAACGTCCCACACCGCTTCGGGGGCATTGGCGTCAACCAACATACCCCAGCGTTTGGCGTTGGTGGCGGGGCCGGAGACGGCAGCCTGTGCCGTGTGTAGCGTGATGCCGGGGGCCAAGGTGACCACCGCAGCCGCCGCTGCACCGGTTTTCAGCATGTCACGGCGCGCTTGGTTTACTGTATCCATAAGTTTATTCGTCATGGCTTCGCCCCCTCTTGATCGAGGTGTTTCTCCAACACGGCGATCATGGCTTTGTCGCTATGATCTGCTGGCAGGGCGGATTGTTTGCCAATGCCGGGCACCGCAGCACCCGTGTGGCAGCTGAAGCAATCGATCGAAACGGCAGCGTAGTCGTGGCATTCTTTGCAGAACGGCTTGAGCGTGCGCAACTTGCCACCGGCAACGTCCGGGGACGTCACAGCGTGGCAGTCGATGCAGTCGTTCAGGCTGTATTTCTGACCGCGAATGCCTTCCCGCAGCGTTTCGTCGCGCTGGTGTTTGAGGAAGTCAAAATGGTTACGGCGCATCACATCGGTGGGTTCGATACACTGTTCGCCCTTAAAGGCCTTTGCCGGATTGGGCAGCGGCACATCGCCCGCTTGGGCTGGGGACGATAATCCCAGTCCAGCGGTCAAAAGGGCAAACCCCAATATTGTGAGGCTTAGAATTTGAGAAGCCGAACGCATTCGACATTCCTCCTTAGTCTAGGCGGTCCCGGTGCTTATTCACCAAGACCCATTTGGATGTAACCCGTCGGGCAAACATCACGGCAGATGTGGCAGCCAATGCACTTGTCGTAATCCGTCGCGACGTAGCGGCCAACGGTCATTTCGTCGCGCTTGACGCGGAAGACAGCGTCTTGCGGGCAGAAGATCACGCAGTTGTCGCATTCGAAGCACATGCCGCAGCTCATGCAACGTTCGCCTTCGTGTTGGGCTTGTTCTTCGTTGAACGCAACCAGACGTTCTTCGAAGTTGCCCAGAACTTCGTCGGCACCGATGTGCTTCTCATCGCGCTTTTGAACCGGATCATGGGTGAATTGACCCAAGAACAGATCGTCGTGCGGGATGACTTGAGATTTTGAACGATCTTCGTAGTTGTGAATTGCGAAGCCTGCATCGTCAGTGCCGCGGACCGGTTCCAAAGAGTATTCAGCCGGGTCACGGTCACGCTGGTGCAGTTCTTCCAACAGGTTGAAGTGGTGCACGTCAACTTTCGGACGGCGTTCGTCCGGGCTGCCTGCCAACATGTGGTCCATGCTTTCCGCAGCAATAGAGCCGTGGCCGATAGCCGTGGTCAGCAGGTGCGGACGGATGATGTCGCCGCCAGCGAAATGCTTCTCTTTGCCTTTGACTTGATAGACGTTGTTGGTGTCGATGAAGCCTTTGCCGTTGTCCAAAGCTTCGAGGCCGTCAGCCAAGTCGCCGAACTGACCAATAGCAGACACGATCAAGTCGCATTCGATATCGAACTCGGTGCCTTCAACCGGAACTGGGGTCATGCCGTCCATGGTGCATTCGCACATGCGCAATGCGGTGGCGCGACCGTTGTCGTCTTTGATGATGTCGACCGGCATCACGCCGCCTTTGATTTCGACACCTTCGCGGGTTGCGTCGTCGCGCTCACGTTCGGAAGCGGTCATTTCTTCCAGCGGGAACAGAGACGTCAGAACGGATTTAACACCTTCGCGTTGAGCGGCAGAGGCAACGTCGTGCGCGGTGTGACCCAACACAACAGATTCCGGACGGTCTTTTTCCGCCATGGTGGAGATGTGACCCAAACGACGGGCGACGGATGCAACGTCAATGGACGTATCACCACCGCCGACGACAACCACTTTTTTGGTGGTGTAGTGCAGCTTGCCTTGGTTAAACGCTTCCAAGAAGGCCACACCGCTGATGCAGTTTTCGGTGCCTTCCCAGCTGTCCAGGAACAGGCCGCGGCCTTTCTGTGCGCCAACGGCCCAGAAGATCGCGTCATAGTCGGCTTCCAGCTGCTCGACGGTGATGTCTTTGCCGATCACAACGCCGGTTTTGGCTTCGACGCCGGTGTCGAGGATGCGGTTGATTTCAGCGTCCAGAATGTCGCGCGGTACGCGATAGCCCGGGATACCGTAAGCCATCATGCCGCCCAGTTTGTCTTGCTTTTCGAAAACCGTGACGCTGTGGCCTTTGCGGCGCATTTGCCATGCGGCGGACAGACCACCCGGGCCGCCACCGATGACGGCGATTTTCTTGCCGGTTTCAGTTTCGGGCTTGGGCAGGGTCAGGTTGTTTTCGATGGCGTAATCGCCAACGTATTGTTCCACACCGTTGATGCCGACTTGGTCGTCGACTTCGTTACGGTTGCAGCCGTCTTCGCACGGAGCGGGGCAAACGCGGCCCATGACGGATGGGAAGGGGTTGGCTTCAGCCATGCGGTTGAACGCATATTCTTGCCAGGCTTGACCTTCAACCGGGGATTTGTCCATGCCACGTGCAATGGCCAACCAACCCCGGATGTCGTGACCCGACGGGCAAGAGCCTTGGCACGGCGGTGTGCGGTGCACGTACGTCGGGCACTTATAAGACCAACCCGCTTGGAAAATCTTTTCCTGCAAGTCGTCGTACTTTTCATCGCCTTCTTCGTAACGACGATAATTTAAAGCCTGATCCGCATTCATTTTTTTCTTCCTTCCTCGCAAGGGGGCTTTGGCCCCTCTGTGATGCCCTGTTTCTTGTCACGCCCGGCAGTGGGCTGCCTGGGCTCGTTATTCCTTCGCGCCCAATTGGAGGGCGTCGCCGACCAACTGGTGCACACTGACTACCATGTCCATGGAGAAGCCGTAGTACGGCATCACCTTGGAGAATTGAGACTTACAAATTGCGCAAATTGCCGCCATGTGCGTCACGCCGTGGTTTTTCACCACGTCGTCCAACGCTTCCATGCGGGGCAGTGCGCCTTTCACGCGCAGTTCCATCAAATCGTCCGTGAGCAGACCGCCACCGCCACCGCAGCAGAAGGTCTTTTCATGGATCGTTTGCGGATCCATATCGACGAAGTTGTTGCACGATGCCTTGATGACTTCGCGCGGGATAATGAATTGGCCGCCTTCGACGTCGCCCATGCGTGAACCGCGGGCCACGTTGCAGCTGTCATGGAAGGTCAAGACTTTGTCGTCGTTGGCTTCCGCATCCAAAACGATGCCGCCGGTCTTGATCAAGTCGTTGGTGACTTCCAAGATGTGCTGCGGGACCGGATAGTTCGGATCCAAGAAATCCCACGGGCCCGCCAAGGTGTTCAGGAACGAATACGCAACACGCCAAGCGTGGCCGCATTCACCGAACACAATGCGTTTAACGCCGAGGTCCAAGGCCGCTTTACGGATGCGGTTGGACACTTTGTGCATTTGTTCGTAAGAGCCGATGAACATGCCGAAGTTCGCCGCTTCGGACGCATAAGACGACACGGTCCAATCAATACCGGCTTGGTGGAAGACCTTACCGTAACCGATCAAGCCGTCCACGTGGGGCTCGGCAAAGAAGTCAGCAGACGGGGTGACCAGCAAAACGTCAGCGCCTTCGACGTCGACCGGGAATTTCACATCCACGCCGTCGTCGTCCAGAACGTCTTCTTCAAGACCTTCCATAGTGTCGACCAAGGCCGCTTGGGGTAGGCCCAAGTTGTTGCCGATGACGTGAACTTTGGAAATGATTTCGTTGCAGTATTTCTGGCCCAGACCGATGTGGTCCATAATGTCGCGCGCCGCCATGGAAATCTCGGCCGTGTCGATGCCGTACGGGCAGAAGACCGAACAGCGGCGGCATTGGGAGCACTGGTGGAAGTACTTGTACCAGTCGTCCAGCATCTCCTTGTCCATGTCTTTTGCGCCGACCAAACCCGGGGCGATTTTGCCAGCCAAGGTGAAGTGACGACGGTACAAGGACCGCAGCAAGTCTTGGCGTGCGACCGGCATGTTTTTGGGATCGCCGGTGCCCAAGAAATAGTGGCACTTGTCCGTGCACGCACCGCATTTTACGCAGCTGTCGAGATAGACGCGCAACGCACGGTTCTTTTCTAAAAGCTCGCCCAGTTTTTCGACGGCTTTTTCTTCCCAGTTGTCAACCAGCTCACCGGGGAAATCCAACGGCTCGTTATGTTCGGGCTTGGCCACGAACGGGGACGAGTGATCCATGGCATCCGGAGCGATCTCAGGATTGTCGCGGAATTCGCGGAACGCGGGGGTTTCGAATTTTTGGTCAGCCACGATCGAACTCCTTAGGCTTCACGTTTGGCGTCCATGGGGGCGGCCCACGGTGCCAGGTGACGTTTGTCACGGGCGTCATCAACTTGGTTGCGCGACGGGCTGAAGAACACGCCGGGCACATGCAACAGTTTGCTGAACGGGAAAATAATCATCAGCAAAGCCACAGCGCCCAGATGGATCAGCAGCGGCGGGTCGGCCGGCAGCTCTTGGATCGAGAAGCGCATGAGCCCTAAGAAATAGGCTTTCACCGCGATGATGTCGGTGTGCATCACGTATTTCATGCCCAGGCCCGTGGCACCGATGATGGTCAACAAAGCGAGCATCAGGTGATCAGAGGGACCAGAGATGTAGCGGATGCGTTCTTGCACGATGCGACGACCCCACAGACCCAACAGGCCTGCAACCATCGCCATGCCGCCATAGATGCCAAACGGCTGAATCAGCTTGATGATCAAAAAGACGTCGGCTTGGAAATAACGAACGTGACGCAAAAGCACCAAGGCCAGACCGGCATGAAAAAGAACCGCGAAGACCCAAATCCAGCGGTTGGATTTGAACAGGCTTTCGAAGAAGGCGACTTCTTTGAATACACGGAAAGCGGCACCGGGCTTCGTCAGCGGGGCGGGCATGGTGGGGATCTTCAACGGCGTCGGCGTGGTCGCATAGGTTTTGATGCGCCACAGCAAGCCCAACACCAGCAGGGCCGTCGCTGCGTAGAAGAGAAGTGCGTAGATCACCGACACGGTCGACATCACGTAATGGTCCTCAACTCAAGTCACTGCAAAATTGCAAAACAAATGGTCATTAGAAACAGCTAAAGTACGCGATCAGATGGTCTTCAAGCGTTCAGGCCTAATTGCCTGTGCTGTCTTGTTAAATTTAGTCTTTAAAAAAAGGTGATATTCAGGGGCGGACGCTGAAGACGTCCGCCCCCAAAATCAATACGCCTTAGACGCAACCGGTCGGTTTCGGCAGACCAGCAATTTTACATGCTTGTTTAGCCGGACCGTACGGGAACAGTTCGTACAGGTATTTGTTTGAACCTTTTTCTGCGCCGAATTTTTTCTTCACAGCTTTAACCAGAACGCGCACAGCCGGTGCGATTTGGTATTCGTTGTAGTATTCGCGCAGGAAAGAAACCACTTCCCAGTGCTCGTCAGTCATTTCCAGACCTTCGTCAACAGCGATGACTTTCGCCAGATCTTCGTTCCACGTGTTCACGTCGAGGATGTAGCCTTCTTCGTCGTGTTCGTAGTCGGTACCGTTTACGGAATATGCACCCATGTTTTTAGTCTCCTAATGTAAGCTCAGAACCCCTGGGGGGCGGTTCTGAAAAAGTGCCCGTTGGTGGGCTTGGTGTAAGCCCCACCAGCGGGGCATTCGGTTTGACCTTAGAGCCAAGCGTTATGCGTGCCGTGTTCCTCAGCGAGGCTCACGAAACCAGCATAATCAACGACCTTCACGCCATCGATCACTTGGTCTTCGGAAAGGCCGCGGGCTTTGACGTCCGGACCTAATACATAGACGGGGCGATTTGCCACGGCGCCTTCGATTTTAGCGGACTGCTCGGTGCCTTTGATCGCAGCGATAACGCCGTCTTCGATCAACAGGATGGCAGAACCTTCTTTGGACAAACGCAAGCAGGTGTCCAAAGAGTTCCGTTCGAAGGGCGACTTGTTCACTGTATGAAGCATGTTTAAGTTTCCCTTCCTTAGCCGCCGATGACGCAATCGGATGCGTCAATGATGTCGGCCAGTTCAGCAGCGCTGAGCACTTCAACTTCGACTTTGAAATCATCTGCGGTCAAGCCACGGGCTTCCATAGATTCTTTCTCGATGATGATGCGCCAGTTCATGTCGATATCTTCGTCTTCGTCGGCATCTTCTTTTTCCATTTCGATGATGCCAAACGTGGGCGAAAAGTTTTTCATGCCGATGTCTGCGGTGTCGTGACCAGCTTTGAGCTGATAGACGCCGTCGTCACAAAAGACGATGTTGGCGTGCTGTTCAAACGCTGCAGAGATCAAAACCGTTTCCAAAACTTCCAGGGCGTAAACGGTGCCGTAAGGAGCTTTGCGGTTCATAAACGTGAAGGTCTTTTTGACGCCTTCAGTTTCAAATTCATATTCAGCCATGGGATTAGTCTCCAAACATCATCAGGCGATCGCAACCCATGCCCGCTTCGACCAACTGGCCGAGGCCAGAGATACGGAAGCCGTCAGCCAAGCTGTCGTCTTTAATACCGCGACGCATGCCAGCGGCGACACACACCACCAAATCAACGTCTTTTTCTGCGGCCAATTCGCCCCAAAGCTTAACCAAGTTGCGGTCGTCGGCTTGCGGCTCGGAGAACTTGTTGGCGTTGTTCACGCCGTCGTAATAGAAGAACACGCGTGGCACATCGTGGCCTGCTTCGAGCGCGGCTTTGGTGAAATGATAAGCCGTGTCGGACGCTTGGTGCGTAAACGGTCCTTCGTTGATCAAAATACCGAATTTCATCAATCAATTCCTCGTTTCCTTGCAAGGGGGACAGCCCAAAAAACCGTCCCCCAACAAGAAATAGTTTTACCTTACAGGTGGACGTGGGAGGACGCGTTCAATGCGTTGCGGCCACCGCGCCAGTCTTCAATGTGGTACTTGGTGAACGGCAGACCGGTCAGTTCGAAGAACTTCGGCCAACCGATACGGTCGATCCATTCGTTCATGCGTTCCCAAGGCTTGCCGCCTTCTTTGTACGCCATCAAAATGCGGTTCACGACGTCCGCAGCTTCCGGCCAACGCGGTGCGTTGTTCGGCAGGCCTGCCGCAACCAGTTTGTGGAAGCTCGGCTTGGAACGCGTGGAAGAGTGCTTACCACCAACCCAGATGGCAATTTTGGAGTTCACCGGGTCGTTGATTTGCATCGGCGGGCACGGCGGGAAGCAAGCGCCACAGCAGACGCATTTCTTCTCGTCAACTTCAAGCGTTGGCTTGCCGTTGACCAGTGCCGGGCGAATAGCTGCAACGGGGCAGCGTGCCACAACAGCCGGACGTTCACACATGTTGGAAACCAAGTCGTGGTTGATAACCGGCGGCTTGGTGTGCTGAACGTTGATGGCGATGTCGCCTTGACCACCACAGTTGATTTGGCAGCAAGAGGTGGTGATTTTCACACGGTTCGGCATCTCTTCTTGTTTGAACTCGGTGTAGAGTTCGTCCATCAGAGATTTCACAACGCCGGAAGCGTCGGTGCCGGGGATGTCGCAGTGCAGCCAACCCTGGGTGTGAGAAATCATGGATACGGAGTTACCCGTACCACCAACCGGATAACCGGCGTCTTCGAGACGCTTGATCAGCGGATCGACTTCAGCTTCGGAACCGACCATGAATTCAACGTTGGAACGGGTCGTGAAACGAACGTGACCGCCAGCCATTTCGTCTGCGATGTCGCAGAGTTCGCGGATGGTGTAAACGTCCATTTGACGCTGGGTACCAGCTTTGATGGTCCAAACTTCTTTGCCGTTTTTCGCAACGTGGTGCAATACACCGGTTTGCGGACGGTCGTGCCAATCCCAGTTGCCGTAGTTTTCTTTCAGCAGCGGGTGCATGTAGTCCATACCATTGGGGACACCGCACTCATCTGGCATACGCGGGGCTTCAGCTCCACTCATATTCCTTCTCCAATACTTTTTTTGTCTTTCGACGCCCGGCAAGGTTGGCGATCCAAACCTCGCCGGGCTGTGGTTACGTCAGATTTAGTGGGGCTTACTCAGCAGCCGCAGCACCTTTACGGGCATTCCACTTGTCAACTTCTTCGTCCCAGCCGTCCATGCGGACATAGGAGCTGGTGCGCGGGTGCGTGACCATGTTCGGGTCAACGTCGACACCAACGCCTTCGAGGAAGTCCACCAGACCGATGCGTTCGATCATTTCGCCGGTGCGCTCGTGTTCGAGAGCGTTTTCAGCGAAGAAGTCGAGAACGTTTTCGGACAGCTCGACGAGCCATTCGTAATCGTCTTCGTCTTCCATTTTGTGGAACGGAACAACGACGGTACCCATCAAGTCACCGATTTTCAGCGTACGCTTACCACCGATTAGGATGGTGACGCCTTTTTCATCGCCGACCGACAGGGCTTTGGTGCAAACGTTGATGCAGTGCATGCATTTCACGCAGCTTTCGTTATCGATGTCCAAAGTGTCGTCGTCGTTCAAAGCCAAAGCACGGGTCGGGCACATGTTCACAACTTGGTTGTTGAACTCTTTGCGGCCCAGCTCGGCTACTTTTTCTTTGATCTTGTCTTGGTCGACTTTGATGTCGTCGGCCCAGGTGCCCAAAACGGCGAAGTCGGAGCGGTGCGATGCGTTGACGCAATCGTTGGCGCAGCCGGAGAACTTCGCTTTGAATTTGTAGGGCAGGGACGGGCGGTGCATGTCATCCAACATGTTGTTGATGACCAAACGCATCGCTTTGCCTTCGTCGTAGCAAGATTGCTCGCAACGTGCAGCACCGACACAGCTCATGGACGTACGCACACCTGCGCCCGCACCACCAAGGTCGAAGCCCATTTCGTTCAGCTCGTCAAAAGCCGGTTGAACGTTTTCGGACGAACAGCCTTGGAACATGATGTCGCCGGACTGGCCGTGGAAAGCAATCAGGCCGGAGCCGTATTTTTCCCAGACGTCGCACATTTTGCGCAGCGTATCAGTATCGTAGTGCATACCCGCTGGCGGCATGATGCGCAGCGTGTGGAATTCTTTGCTTTCCGAGTACTTGTCGGCCACTTCGGAAAAGCGCGGGATAACACCAGCGCCATAACCGATGACACCGATGGTGCCACCTTTCCAATAGCCTTTACGCGTTTCATAGGAGTGCTCGAGTTGGCCGAGCAGGCTCTTCATGACCGGAGCGTATTGTTTGCCTTCGTCATCGGCCAAACGTTTCAAGCCCGTGACGAAGCTCGGCCAGGGGCCGTCTTCCAGCTGGTCAAGAAGAGGAGTATCAGGTTTGTTGGTCGCCATTTGTCTTTCTTCCTCCGCAGAGTTTATTTTGATCCCAAAAAGGACACAAAAAGGGTCCCCGCCCCAGAACCACCTGGAGCATTCTTAAGAGTCCCCCGCGTTTCCAAGCTGGAAACCCAGCAAAAAAACTGTGTGCCTTGAGACACACCAGAGCTGTCTGAACGTGTGAAAGGGTGTTCCCTGTTTCAGCCAGCGCCTGTAATTTTGTTAATCACGTCACACAGTTTTCTTGTCTGTATGTTCGTGTGTATGTCGCCATACATCTGGTTCTTATTTTCGCCAGATTTTATATTACGTCAATCTAATATGTCCAACACGAAATGTGCTGCATTGCATCAATTCTCAATTTTCTTTGTATTTCAATAAATTAGATATACGTTAAGTATCTGTGGAATGGCCCAAAACTAGGGTTTAGGGTACTGAAGCTGTTCATAAATTTAAAAAATGTGTAGAAAACAGGGATGAACGATATGTATGTCGAACCAAACCAAGAACAAGAATTTTCGCATGGCGCGCTTTCCCTGCTTGCGTCCGAAGGTGGCTCTGGTCCTTTTTTTCTTTCAAATTCAATTGATTACGCCCGTTGGCGTGATGCTAAGTTGGCGGGTTATCCCAAAAAAGTGAACGAATTGGTAGTCGAGGTCTCTGATCCCGTTCATCCCACAAATGCTGAGATTTTGGCGATTCGAGACCGCATACGCCGCTGTGGCATGGCCGTGTATGCGGGGCCCGCTGTGGATGATGTGGAAAACTCCAAGGCTTTGGTGAAGGCTTTTGGCCAGCATTTTGGGCTGAAAACCCTCGACCACAATCCTTACGCGGATGAGGACGATATTACGCCGTTGCATGTCGCTGCGGGCGAAGAGCGCCTGGAACAAGGCCGCAAGATGTACATCCCATACACTTCGCGGCCCATCAGTTGGCATACGGACGGCTATTACAACACCACGGCGCGCAGAATCCGGGGCATGATTTTACATTGTGTGCGTCAAGCGGGGGCGGCGGGCGGTGAAAATGCGCTGTTTGATCCCGAAATGGCGTATTTGCTGATGCGCGAACAAGATCCGGAGATGGTCCGGGCTTTGTCAGAAGCAAACGCCATGACGATTCCGGGTAACGACGTCGATGCGGATGTGGAGCGCGGGGATGTCTCCGGCCCGGTGTTTTCGCTGAACAAAGCCGACGGCTCGCTTTACATGCGCTATACCGCGCGCAAACGAAATATTGTTTGGCCCGATGACGAGGCGACACAGAAGGCTGTGGCCTTTATGCAAGAGATTTTGGCCGACGGCGGCCCTGGTGAGCCCTATATCTTCCGCCACCGCATGGAGCCGGGGCAGGGGCTGATCTGCAACAACGTGCTTCACACCCGCACTGCATTTGAAGACACGACTGAGGACACCGGCCTGCGCATGATGCTGCGCGCGCGCTATATAGAGCGCGTTGCGGACACCTATACTCAACAATAAGAAGGAAGAAGACATGCCCCAGCACGAAAGCATGACCGATCTCGAAATCGTCATGGCCCCTTGGAACAAAGAGCTGAAGATTTCCGAAGCCACCTACGAAGGCGGCTTCAAAATGCTGCGCATCCGCATCAAAGAAGGCAAACGGTTCACCGACCTGGAGCTGGACTTTGAAACGGCCGGGCATCTGGCAGAGTTGATGGGAAAGTGGGCGGCGGAGACGAAGCCGTCTGAGTAAGCAACTAAAAGTTATTGAGCCGCAGGCACTTTTAAGCGTTTGATTTTGGGCCGCTCGGACTGACGGGCTTTGGTCAGCTCGTAGTGGTCTTGCAAGTTGGTCCAAAACTCCGCAGTGGTGCCGAAGGCATCGGACAGGCGCAAAGCCGTTTCTGCCGTAATGCCGCGCTGGCCATTGACGATGGACGTGATGCGGTTGGTGGGAACGGATAAGGCATCCGCAAGCTTTCGCGCACTCAAGCCATAGGGAACCATGAAGTCTTCTTTGAGGATTTCACCGGGGTGAACGGGGGCAAGCATTTTTGTGTTCCTCAGTCGTGGTAATCGACAATCTCGACGTCATAAGCATGACCGTCTTTCCAAACAAAACAAATCCTGTACTGGCCGTTGATCCGAATGGAATGCTGGCCGGAACGGTCCCCGTGCAAAGCTTCAAGCTTGTTGCCGGGCGGGCAGTTTAAATCATGCAGGTGTCCTGCCGCATGAACCATCGTCAGCTTTCGCAAAGCCACCCGCTCAAACGCTTTCCATTTGCGATGACATTTCTCCAAGCGGAAAAGGGCCTGAGTATGCTTGTCTCGAAAGCTTTTGATCATGGAAAGAGTATCATTTGTTACGGGTTACGTAAATAGTAAAATATGTGAGTGCGGCTCATTTCGAGGAGTCAGATTCGAAATCAATTTCTCACCATCAAGAGCTTAACCCCATCTCGGTACGAGCTTCTTTGATATCAATTTTTGCCTTAACCCCATGCTTTTCCAGTAAATGTAGCAAGTGAGAGCCAGACATGAGAGTAAGCGGTTTATCTGATGCAAATTTGTGAGCATCAGGACCATAATCTGCGGTTGTGACAAGGATGCCCTTGATCGCACCTTCGTTCATAGTCGTTCCATACAAATCGCGAACAGCGCTGACGCCCACAGTGCGAGTATACCTCTTTGCCTGAATGACAATTTTACCGCCACTAATTGGGTCAGGATCAAAGGCAACGGCATCTACTCCACCGTCATTGCTTGATTGGGTTACACGGACTTCTCCACCTCTATCTGCAAATTCTTTTTCGAACAATTCTCTGACTAAGTGTTCAAATTCTTCCCAATCCATTGCAGCAAGATTGGTGGTGCCATCATCGGCAACATCAACTGACTTTGCGTCAACAAAACGCTTGTCGGTTTTTTCAAACTCAATAATAGGGGCTATGGGCGTCAGGCCAACCAAAGATGCTGCTGAAACGCCTTTGAGAGACTTGAAGCATGCTTTCGGTTCTACTTGTTCTAGGTTGATCTCTAGAAATTCAGCTTTCTTTGCCATCAAAGAAATAATGGTGGCATTGGCTTGTTGGCCTGTGGCGGGGTCAATTGAGTCTGTCCAGCCATTGAAAACGATACTCTCAAGGTGATCGTGGATATCGGCTTCAAACAGTTCGTGAATGGTTCTTAAACAGATTTGATAACATAGGTCGTCAAATAGGGATTTTTTGTCGCGTTCACTGATGTTCGTCTCGCGAAGTTCTCCTGTAGATGCCACATACTTCACTGTTTTGGTCAATGGCAACCCGTCTGGCGTCGGTAACGTGTACTGAACGACGAGCAGTTTATTTTCCGGATCGTAGTTGATTTCCCATTGTTTTGGAACGACATCGTCATGTTCAGAGGCCTCTAAGACTATTGAGGCATGCTCTTCGATTGCTTCGGGTTCTCCATTTTGCCAAGCTGATTTCAGAGCCTCGACTTTGGCGTTTTCAGTTTCTTGTTTTTGTAAAAATGCCTTCTCGGCTTCATCTTGTTCTACATTCCATGCATCGCGTTTTAGGGTCCATTCAGCAAGTGCGTCGGCATTCGACTTCTTAACGCGTTCAACCTCATTATGAAATGCCTGGACGCTATCTTCATGTTGCTTTTCCAATTTCTTGCGCTGTCCAAAAAGAGCTTGGAAGAAACCAACTTTAAGTGGCCCTGGTTTGTTAGCACGAACTTGGTGTTGGGCTGGCTTATGGGGATAGTTTTTACGTTGGAATTTCGAATGATCTTTGAGCACATTCCAGTCGACAGCATCATCAATCGAAAGTGTGTGGTGGAGTGTGTTTTTTAGCCGATCACGTCTTTGTTCAGCTTCAACCGTCAAATCTTCCGCAAGTTCTTTTCCTGCGGCAGTGTTTTGTTTTTTGACATAAGCATCATATTTCTTGTCCCATTGGGCCATCAGCGTATCGACCTTATTTTGCAGTATCGATATTTGAGGTGCGCTGAGTTCTTTATGGAGATCGAGGGACAGGTGACGGAAATCAATGTAGTAACGAAGTATTTTGGTTCCAGCGGCGTTATATTTCGCACGCACGTCGCCAGCTTGGATGTCACCGAGATTAGAGGAATAGAAGGAAATTCGTCCAGACATGTTGCCCACTCTCACTATTATAGAAATAAAAGGTGGGGTTCACGTTACAAATAATGGGTGTTTAGTTCCATAAAAATCAGCCAAAAGTAGATACATTGTGGTGCATTTAACTCTGCTATGATTGCCACACACATAGTCCTACCGTATAACCAACCCTCCCAATCCCAAAAAACCAGGGGACGCCCCGTGAGCCAGATCGTTTTTCCTGAACGCCCGCCCAAAGACGAACATCGTGCCAAGTGGATGGCCGCGTGGTTGTTCTCGGTCGCCGGGATGGTTTTGGTGATGATTGCCTTGGGGGGGCTGACGCGTTTGACGCATTCGGGCCTGTCCATGGTCGAGTGGAATGTCTTTACGGGCTGGATACCGCCCTTAAATGAGGCCGACTGGGCCGAACTGTTTGACAAGTATCGCCAATTCCCCGAGTTCATGAAGGTCAACGCCGAGATGACCCTGGACGGCTTTAAGGGCATTTTTTGGCTGGAGTTTATTCATCGCGTCTGGGGCCGCTTGTTGGGCTTTGCGTTTTTCTTGCCGTTTGCGGCGTTCTTGGTGATGCGCTGGGTGAAGGTGTCCGACGGTTTGTTTTGGAAGCTGTTCGGTCTGTTGTTGTTGGGGGCAAGTCAAGGCGTGATGGGCTGGTTCATGGTCATGAGCGGCTTGGTGGATCGTCCCGACGTCAGCCAATACCGCTTGGTCGCGCACTTTGCGCTGGCGGTTGTCATCATTGGGCTGCTGATTTGGGTGGCGTTGAGCCTTCTTCATCCCAAGCCCTACGATCAACACCATCAAGACACAGGTGGTCTGAAACGTTCTGCGCATTGGTTGGTGACTTTGATTTTTGTCACGGCCATGGCGGGTGGATTTGTCGCGGGTACGGATGCGGGGTTTGCCTACAACACGTTCCCCTTGATGGATGGCCAAATCATTCCGGACGGGGTGTTTGCTTACGACCCTGTTTGGCTGGCACCGTTCGAAGACATCACCACGGTTCAGTTTATCCACCGCACCTTGGCGGAGATCACCATCGTTTGGGTGTTGCTGTTTTGGATGAGCACCGCTGACAAGCATTTGGCCCCGTGCACACGTTACGCCATTCATCTATTTGGCCTGATGGCGTTGTTGCAAGTGGGCTTGGGCATTTCCACACTGTTGTTGGGGGTGCCGGTTGCCCTGGCAAGCTTGCATCAGTTGGGTGCTGTGGCGCTGTTTTCCTTGGGCGTTTGGGTGCTGCACGAATTGCGCACAGCCCGCTAGCCCTGGTCGTCCTCACCCTTTAAATCAGCCAGGCTAAACCGGGCGTAACCGGATGATTAAAGGGAAAATGCCGTTCGTTAAGCCGACCTTTACGATTCTCGTCCAAATATTTGGTGTCCACGGGCCGTGCGCGCGGATATGGGTGCTATATATAAGACAAATGGACCATTTTGGGACTTTGACGGAAGAACGCCTTGTGAATGTTGAAAGTTTTCCGATAGAATGCACCTTGAGCCTTCCATTCGGCGAAGGCTTCTCTATATTCAAAAGAAGCGCCCCACCTGGGGGTGGGATGCTTTCGAGGTAAATGTCAGTTAAGGGATGAACTGAATGAGCGATCACAAAAAATTTCGTTTGGTGACGCGGAGCGACTTTGACGGTCTGGTCTGCGCTGTTTTGCTCAAGGAAATGGATTTGATTGATGATATCAAATTCGTTCACCCGAAGGATATGCAAGATGGCACCATCTTGATCTCCGAAGATGATATTACTACCAACTTACCTTACGTGCCGGGCGTGCATATCGCGTTTGACCACCATTCATCGGAAATGACCCGTCTGGATGAAAATCCTCCCAACCATGTGATCGACTCCGAGGCACCGTCTGCGGCCCGCGTGGTCTATGATTACTATGGCGGTAAGATGGAATTCAAACGCGTTTCCGACGAAATGATGGACGCCGTCGATAAAGCCGACAGTGCTCAGTTCACCACCGATGAAATTCTGACCCCGGACGGTTGGGTGTTGTTGAACTACATCATGGATTCGCGCACCGGCCTGGGCCGTTTCAAAGATTTCCGTATTTCCAACTATCAGCTGATGATGGAACTGATCGACTATTGCCGCGATCACACCATCGAAGAGATTCTCGCTCTGCCGGACGTCAAAGAACGCACCGACCTATATGCAGACCACGCCGTCAAAGCCAAAGACCAGTTGGAGCGCTGCTCGACCATTCATGACAACCTGGTGGTTTTGGATTTGCGCGGCGAAGACACCATCTTCGCCACCAACCGTTTCATGATCTACGCCATGTATCCGGACACCAACATCTCGATTCACGCGATTTGGGGCTTGAACAAGCTCAACACCGTGTATGCGACGGGTAAATCCATCGTCAATCGCTCTTCGAACACCAACATTGGTGAGTTGATGTTGAAGTACGGTGGTGGCGGCCACGAAAATGCCGGCACGTGTCAGATCGACAACGATGATTCCGAACGCGTCCTGGGTGAGTTGGTCGCTCAAATCACCTCAGACGGATGAACCGCTTAACGCAGTTTATGGCCTTCCTTATTGGTGGGGCCCTGACCTTCGGCCTTTTACAAACGCTGAGCGCTTGTTCCGATGGTCGCAGTCCCATTGATCAGGTTGTGCGCTCGTTTGGCTCTATGGCCACGCTGGATGCAGAAAGTGAAACGCAGCTCCTGCGGGTCTATGACGCCTACGACACCTATACCAACAACCCTTCAAACCTACGCCAACGCGATCATTTTCGCGATGCCTTGCGCCATATCCGCGCAAATTATGTGGTCTCGACCGAAAGTGTCGATCTGATTAACGCCGCGATGGAAGGGATTGAAGAGCAAAAGTTTCGCCCGGGGAGCGTCGAGCCGCGTGATTTTGTCGAAGCGGGCTTGGACGCCATGATGGCCTCTTTGGATCCCCACTCCAGCTACCTCAATCCCGACGAACTGCGCGATAGCCGTGTGGCAACCAGTGGGGAATTTGGCGGCTTGGGCATTGAAGTCACGATGGAAGAGGGGGCTGTGAAGGTTGTTTCTCCCATCGAAGACACACCGGCGTACCGTGCAGGCATTCAGGCGGGCGATCGCATCGTTGCTTTAGACGGCGAGCCCATTGGCGATAAGACCTTGTCGGACGCGGTAAAGGTCATGCGTGGGCGTCCGGGCGAAGCCATCGTCCTCACCATCGAGCGCGAAGGGGTTGCGAACTTCGACGTCCGCGTGGTGCGCGCCATTATTGAAATCCGCTCCGTGCGTTGGCGCATGGAAGGTGACATTGCCTATGTGCGGGTTGCAAGCTTTACGCAAAAAGTTTCACCAAAGTTGTTGGACGCGTTCGACGATATCGAAGACCAATACGGGGCAACTTTGAAAGGCGTGGTGCTGGATTTACGTAATAATCCTGGCGGCTTGCTTGATCAATCCCTGTTTGTGTCTGACAGCTTCTTAGAGGGCGGCACCATTGTCTCTGTGCGCGAACGCCAACCTGGCGACAACCGGGTCTTTCGGGCAGGTAGCGGGGATCTTGCAAACGGTGTGCCCATGGTGGTCTTGATCAATGAAGGCTCGGCCTCAGCATCTGAAATCGTCGCCAGCGCGCTCAAAGATCATCACCGCGCGGTGTTGATGGGGCGGCGCACGTTCGGCAAGGGCTCGGTACAAACCATCCAACCCCTGGCCTTGGAAGGCGCGCTGAAATTAACCACGGCGCGTTACTATGCCCCGGCGGGCTATACCATCCAGGCCCAAGGTGTTGCACCGGATATTGTGCTGACGCGGACCATTCAGCCCGCAGAAGGGGAGGATGCCCCGCAAATTCCGAGAGAATCGGACTTGCCGGGGGCCTTGAATACGGATTCACACGAAGAACGCCCGCCCGAAGCCTCCTTGGACCGCGAAAGTTGCCCCAAAGCAGGTGAAGAAGGCAAAGATCTGGAGCTCGGCTGCGCGCTGGCTTACCTGCGTGCCGGCTCGACCAAGGCGTTCTTGTCGACCATCTCTCACGAAGTTTCTTTCTCAAACTAAGTTTGTATAAAAAACAGCCCCTTATGGCATTTTCAGACGTGCTCTGTGTTCATCTAAGGCAAATCCGTTGATGCTGGCGTGACGGTCTTTGCGCCATGCATCCGAGGCTTTGTTTTCCAGGGGGGGGGTGGCGATGTCCACCCAAGATCAATGAGTTTTCTTATTTGGTCATGAAACTGCGGATTTGTTGACCCCGCGCGCGCTCGACTTATATCCTAAGCCATAAGTAAACCACCACTTTTCGGTTCTTTTCGCTGCTGACCTCATTTCCAACCGTTGTAACGGTTTTGGTTTTTGGTTGGTTTTTCGTGTGTTCAGCACGTTTTCAGAAGGTTTGAAATCATGGCTACCAATGATCAAAACAACGGCATCTTTTCTTCCGGCGCGGCCGAAGGCGAGAGCTTCGTCCTCGACGCATCCAGCAGTGACACGCTGGTCCTGCCCGAAGGCTTAAACCCGGCGACAGCGGATTACCAGCACGACGGGCCCGATCTCGTCCTCACGTGGCCCGACGGCTCCGAGGTGGTGATTAAAGATTTCAACACGGTTGACCCTCAACCAGACTTTCAATCCGATCAAGGCGCGGAAGTGCGCGCCGATCTGGCTGATCACTTAGCCGACGCCAACACGCCTGGAATGGTAGCCCAGGCCGGCAGCGAAGGTGTTCAAGAACAGCCCATTGGTACGGTCGACAAAGTTGAAGGCACCGTGACGGTTATTCGCGTGGATGGTACGCGCGTCGAACTGCAACCGGGTGATCCGGTCTTCCAAGGCGACATTCTCGAAACAGATCCCGACAGTGCCGTCGGTGTGATCTTGGCGGACGAAACCACGTTCTCCATGGCTGAAGAAGGCCGCATGGTTCTGGACGAAATGGTTTACGATCCGGGCACGCAAGAAGGCTCTGTCTCCATGTCCGTGATGCAAGGTGTGTTCACCTTCGTTTCCGGCTAAGTTGCCAAAACCGATCCGGACGCCATGACTTTGCATACGCCGGTCGCCACCATCGGTATCCGCGGCACCCAAGTTGGTGTTGATATCACCAACGGTCAAAACGTCGACATCGTGCTGATGGAAGAAGCCGACGGCTTCGTCGGTGAAGTCGTTGTGATGAACAACGCGGGCGTCTCCGTTTTGAACGGCGCGAACGAATTCACTGTTGTGAACTCCATGTTTGCTGCACCGGCGGAAACAACGGTCATCGACACGCAAGACATGATCAACGCCTTCTCCGCATCCTTGCGTCACTTGCCGTTGCGTAACGACAACGTCAACGACTTCGGTTTGCAAGGGGATGCACTTTCCGGTGATGAAGAAGCTGACGGTTTTAATGACTTTGACACCGCTGCTGGCGATGGCGGGGGTAACGCTGAAGGCCTTGCCGACTTTGATAAAGTCCCTGGCGAGGATGTATCTTCGAATTTGGATGCCGAAGGCCTCGCGGACTTCGACGTTGTCGGTGACGACGAGTTGGAAGAGATCGTCACTCCACCGATTGGGAGCCCGATCATTGTTCCAGATGACGACGGTATTTTGGATGCTGTTGACAACGTCGTAAACAACTTGGCCGGGGTGCCTCCGAAAAAAACCAGCGCCCCCGGAAGAAATGACGATGACGATGATGACGATGATGACGATGATGATGATGATAACAACACGGATGACGCCGATATCTCCGTCTCCCTCAGCGGTGGCGGTACAGAAGATCAGCTGTTTAATCTGAATATTTCTGTCACCGCCCAAACTGGGGACACGATTGACAGCATTGTTTTGACGGGGGTTCCCGACGGATCAACGTTGGTCTTGTCCAGCGGCGCACAAATTAACGCGGACGGTTCTGCCATCTCCTTGACATCTGGCCAACTGGCAGGCCTGCAAATGAAAGCTCCGGAAGATTATTCGGGCTCTTTCGATCTGACGGTCACAGCAAAATCGTCTGAAGGCACGGCGTCAGACACGGACATAAAAACGACCACGATTAATGTGAACCCGGATGTCGATGCCATCGATCTTTCCGCATCGGCAGGTACTGCTGTTAATGGCCAGCCGATTGACCTCAACATTTCTGCGGATTGGGGTGAAGACAAAGCGGGCGATACATCTGAATCTGTTGACAGCATAACGATTGCCGGCGTTCCGACGGGTGCGAGTTTATCTGCGGGTGCCGACAACGGCGACGGCACGTGGACCTTGACGGAAGCGCAACTGAATAATTTGCAATTGACCCCCGCACCCGGTAATGCGACCGACATTGATCTTACGGTTACATTTACCGTCATTGACGAAGCAACCGGTTTGCCCACCGATCGGGATTCCGATTCTGAAACGATCAACATCCATATTGACCAAGCAGATGTCGAAGCCTCCATCAGCGGTAGCGGCACGGAAGATCAGAAGTTCGACCTCAACATTAGTGTAACCGCTGAATCCGACGACACCATTGACAGCATTTCGTTGTCGGGTATCCCCGACGGTTCGACGTTGTTCCTGGCGAACGGCACACAAATTAATGCAGACGGTTCAGATATCGCCTTGACGTCGGATCAGCTTGCCGGTCTGCAAATGCAAGCTCCTGCGGATTACTCGGGCACGTTTGACGTAACGGTCACGGCAAAAGCATCCGACGGAAGCGCATCGGACACTGATGTCACCATCACCACGATTACGGTGAACCCGGACGCGGACATTCCGACCTTGACGGCGACCAGTGCGGGCGGCGACGAAGATACGGCCATTGCGCTGAACATCGCCACGGCGGTGACGGACACGGACGGTTCGGAAAGCGTTGAGAGCATTGTCATCAGCGGTGTGCCAAGCGGTGCCAGCCTGTCGGCGGGTACGGACAACGGCGACGGCACGTGGACCTTGAGCGAAGCGCAACTGTCGGGTCTTGAACTGACACCTGCGGACAACTTCAACGGCACGATTAACTTGGACGTGACGTCGAACATCATCGACGTCGCCACGGGTCTGCCCAGCGACACGGAAAGTGTAACGACGCCTTTGGCGGTGACGGTGTCTCCGGTTCCGGACGCGCCTTCGGTTGTGGTTGGTGCGGCTTCCGGTACGGAAGACACGGCCATGGGTCTGGACATCACGGTGAACCCGACGAACGGCGTTGCGGTTGACAGTGTGACGTTGACGGGCGTGCCGAGCGGTTCGACCATCACCTTGGCCAACGGCGACACCATTACGTCTGACGGCTCCGACATTGAACTCAGCGAAGCCCAAGTGGACGCGGGTCTGCAACTGACGGCGCCGGAGGATTATTCCGGCACGTTCGAAGTGGGTGTGACGGCGGTGTCTGTGGACGGCGGCACGTCGTCCTCGACCTTCGACGTTGCGGTGAACCCGGACGCGGACATTCCGACCTTGACGGCCACCAGTGCGGGCGGCGACGAAGATACGGCCATTGCGCTGAACATCGCCACGGCGGTGACGGACACGGACGGTTCGGAAAGCGTTGAGAGCATTGTCATCAGCGGTGTGCCAAGCGGTGCCAGCCTGTCGGCGGGTACGGACAACGGCGACGGCACGTGGACCTTGGACACGGGCGATTTGTCGAACCTGACCATTACGCCACCGACGGATTTCTCCGGTACAATTGATCTGTCCGTGACGACGAATGTTGTTGATACGGCTACGGGCTTGCCTTCGGACACGTCAAGTGCAACGACGGCGTTGACTGTTGAAGTGAACCCAGATGTGGATATAGACGACGCAACGGTTTCCGGCACGGCGTCGGGTACGGAAGACACGGCGATTGCCATCGACCTGACCACGTCCATCGGTGACACGGACGGTTCGGAAAGTGCCACCGGCTTCACCATCTCTGGTGTTCCAAGCGGTGCGACCTTGTCGGCCGGTACGGACAATGGCGACGGGACTTGGACGTTGACGCCGGATCAAATCGACGGTTTGACCATCACGCCGCCGCAAGATTACTCGGGCACGTTCGATCTGGGCGTCTCCATGACGGTGATCGACGAAGCCACGGGCTTGCCTTCGGATACGGGTGTTGCCACGGGCACCATCGGTGTGACGGTGAACCCGGATGCGGACGACGCAACGGTTTCCGGCACGGCGTCGGGTACGGAAGACACGGCGATTGCCATCGACCTGACCACGTCCATTGGTGACACGGACGGCTCTGAAAGTGCCACCGGCTTCACCATCTCTGGTGTGCCTTCGGGTGCGACCTTGTCGGCTGGTACGGACAATGGCGACGGCACTTGGACATTGACGCCGGATCAAATCGACGGTTTGACCATCACGCCGCCACAAGATTACTCCGGTACGTTCGATCTGGGCGTCTCCATGACGGTGATCGACGAAGCCACGGGTCTGCCTTCGGATACGGGTGTTGCCACGGGCACCATCGGTGTGACGGTGAACCCGGATGCGGACGACGCAACGGTTTCCGGCACGGCGTCGGGTACGGAAGACACGGCGATTGCCATCGATCTCACCACGTCGATCGGTGACACGGACGGTTCGGAAAGTGCCACCGGCTTCACCATCTCTGGTGTTCCAAGCGGTGCGACCTTGTCGGCCGGTACGGACAATGGCGATGGGACTTGGACGTTGACGCCGGATCAAATCGACGGTTTGACCATCACGCCGCCACAAGATTACTCCGGTACGTTCGATCTGGGCGTCTCCATGACGGTGATCGACGAAGCCACGGGTCTGCCTTCGGATACGGGTGTTGCCACGGGCACCATCGGTGTGACGGTGAACCCGGATGCGGATACGCCGACCGTTTCGGCAGGTCCGTCTACGGGCGACGAAGATTCTCCGATCGATCTGAACATCTCTACGGGTGTGACGGATACAGACGGTTCTGAAACTGTGACGTCTGTTACCATTTCCGGTGTTCCAAGCGGTGCGACGTTGTCCGGTGGTACGGACAATGGCGACGGCACCTGGACGTTGTCTCCGGACGATTTGCCTGGCCTGACGATTACGCCGCCGGAAGACTACAACGGCACGTTTAGCCTGGACGTGACCACGTTGGTCACGGATACGGCGACGGGTCTGCCTTCGGATACGGCGACGGCTACGACGTCCTTGGATATCACGGTCGCGCCGGTTGGTGATGCACCGACGGTCGTCATTGGTGGCGGCACGGGTGACGAAGATACCCAAATTCCAATCAGCATTACAGTTACGCCGGAAGGTGGCGAGGAGTTGGCTTCTGTGACCATTAGCGGCTTGCCGGATGGCGCGACGCTGTCTGCGGGTACGTATGATGCGACCAGTGACACCTGGACGCTTGAACCGGGCGATCTGAACGGTCTGACCATGACGCCGGATCTGCACTACAGCGGTACGCCGACCTTGACGGTGACGGCTGTGACGGATGAAGGTGGCACAGCTTCGACGGACGCTCCGGTTACGGTGGTTGCCGTGGCCGATGCACCGCCGATCACTTTGGATATCGGTGAGCCGACGGGCACAGAAGGTGGCTTCATCCCCGATATCGATGCCTTCCCGCATGACCTGTCCAACATTGTCATGTACCTGGAAGACGATAATGGCGACATCGAGAAGGTCAAAGTCGAAGGCTTCCCGGGTGGCGGCCTCAACGACGTCAACGACCTGGGTTTGCAGGAATACATCGAAACCAACTATCCGGGTACGGACTTGGTTGGCTTGACGGTCAAAGCCGGTGACAACCACACGCCGGGCTTCGGTCCAGGTGAGGGCGAACTGGTTTATGTCGCGGATGGCATGACCCAGTCCGACTTGCCTGTGTCTGCTAAAGCAGATGACGAGCACAGCTACAACAACACGTTGGACGGCCTGGATCCGACACCGACCGGTGGCGGCAGCGACGGTGGTTTGACCTATCCGGTCGAAATCACCACCAGCTTGGTCGACACGGACGGTTCGGAAGTTCTGAGCCTGACACTGACTAACGTTCCGGACGGCGTGACATTGTCTGCCGGTACGGATAACGGTGACGGCACGTGGGATGTTCCGGTCAATGCCATTGACGGCTTGACTATGGACGTTCCGGCGGGCACGGATGCGTTCACGTTGGGCGCAACGGCGACGTCCACCGAACAGTCCAACCAAGACAGTGCTTCCAATTCGGCCACGGCAGACGTGGGCGGTGCGGGCACTAACCCGGATCCGACTGTGGAAGTTGGCGATGTGACGGGCAACGAAGATGGCTCGGTCACTTTGGATATCACGGTGACCAACACGGAAACCGTTACCATCACCAATGTGGCCGACGGCACGTTGTCGGCAGGCACGGACAATGGCGACGGGTCTTGGACCTTGACGCCTGCGCAGCTTGAAGGTCTGACCTTTACGCCGGATGCGGATTGGAGCGGAGAGTTCGACATCGGTGTGACGGCAACGTCTTCTGATGGTTCGACCGCAACGGATGTCGGCAACATTGCCGTGAACCCGGATGCGGATGCGCCGACTTTGACGGCTTCTGCGGCTTCGGGTGACGAAGATACGGCGATCGATCTGTCGATTTCCACGGCTGTGACCGACACGGATGGTTCGGAAAGCATTTCCTCCATCGTTATCAGTGGCGTGCCGAGCGGCGCAACGCTGAATGCCGGGACCGACAACGGTGACGGTACCTGGACGTTGGATGAAGGCGATTTGACTGGCCTGCAAATCACGACGGCTGACGATTATAATGGATCGTTTGACCTGACGGTGACGACGAACATCGTCGATACGGCAACGGGTCTGCCTTCGGACACAGCATCAACCAGCACCACGCTGGGCGTAACGGTTGCTCCGGTTGGCGACGCACCGACCATCGTGATTGGTGGTACGGGTGATGAAGATACGAACATCCCGATCAGCATCTCCGTGACACCGGAAGGTGGAGAAACGCTGGAAACTGTGACCATTACCGGCTTGCCGGATGGCGCGACGCTGTCTGCGGGTACGTATGATGCGACCAGCGACACCTGGACACTTGAACCAGGCGATCTGAACGGGCTCACCATGACGCCGGATCTGCACTACAGCGGTACACCAACCTTGACGGTGACGGCTGTAACGGATGAAGGCGGTACGTCTTCGACGTCTGCCGAAGTTCCGGTCATTGCTGTGGCTGACGCTCCGCCGGTGACCATCGATATCGGTGAAGGCACGGACGCGGGTGGCGACTTGGGCTCCATCAGTATGGAAAACATGGGCCAAGAAAGTGCGGCTTATGAAAATACTATCGGTTGGTACGTCAAAGGCGAAAACGGCGAACCCACCGAAGGCGGCATCATTTGGGCCGACACCAAACAAGACATCGGCGATGTTTGGACCATGGACGATGTGGACCCGGACACCATCGGCTTCTTCGTGCTGCCGAACGGCGGGACGGCGAACCCGGACTTGGCCAGTGGCGATGCTGTCACCTTTGAACAGGACGCCAACGGCACGTGGCAGGTTGTCGATAGCGACGGCAACACGCTGGATGCGGCTTCGGCCGGAGACGTTGCGTTGTTCCACGATCCGTCGTTGAACGCCAGCGACTTCGACTACACCGCAGACAATGCCGTTGACGGCAACATGAACTGGGAAGATCTGCTGGGTGGCGGTGACAATGACTTTAACGATGTCAATGTCAACTTGACCACCGAAGCGGGCAGCGGCACCGCAGGTACGGAGTATCCGGTGGACATCACCACCAGCTTGGTTGACCAAGACGGTTCTGAAACCCTGGGCTTGGTTGTCACGGGCATTCCGGATGGTGTGACCTTGTCGGCCGGTACGGATAACGGTGACGGTTCCTGGACATTGGATCCGAACAGCGATCTGGACGCATTGACCATGTTCGTTCCGGAAACGGTCACTGACGACATCACGTTGACGGCAACCGCGACGGCGACGGAAGGTTCCAACCAAGATCAAGCTTCCAGCTCGGCATCCGATACCTTGGATGTGCCGGACGTTCCGGATCCGACTGTGACCATCAACGGTGTGGCTTCGGGTGACGAAGACACGGCCATTGCGCTCGACATCACGGCAACCAATGCTGATAGCATTACCATCACCAACCTGCCGGACGGCGCGACCTTGTCGGCGGGTACGGACAATGGTGGTGGCTCTTGGACCTTGACGCCGGAACAACTCGACGGTCTGACCATGACCCCGGGTGAACACTACAGCGGCGACACCACCATGACCGTTTCGGTCACGGGTACTAATGGTGAAACCGTCAGCACGACGGGCAGTGTCGAAGTTGAGGCTGTTGCCGATGCACCGACCCTGACCGTTGAGTTGGGTGACGGCGTTGAAAGCAGCGGTGGCGAAGCCACAACCACGTTTGATCTGGACGTTACCTCCAACTTGGTTGACACCGACGGTTCTGAAACCTTGTCCATAACGGTTGGCGGCATCCCCGATGGGGCTGCATTGACGGCCGGTACGGACAATGGTGACGGCACCTGGACCTTGACCAGCGGTCAGCTTGACGGCTTGCAAGTTGAAGTTACGGGTGACGATGTCGATGACTTCGATTTGACGGTCACGGCAACGGCAACCGAGCCGAATGGCGATACGGCTTCTGTGAGCTCGACCGTTACGGTGGAAGCTGGCGAAGACGCCGAGCCGCCAACCGCAGAAGTCGGCGACGAAGCCGAAGGTGATGAAGATACGGCCATCGCGCTCGATATCTCGGTCGCCAATACGGCTTCGGTCACCATTACGGGTGTCCCGTCCGGCGCAAGCCTGTCGGCGGGTACGGACAATGGTGGCGGCAGCTGGACCTTGGGCCCGGATGATCTGTCTGGTCTGACGATTACGCCGCCGGAAGACTACAGCGGTTCGTTCGACCTGGGCATCACGGCCACCAGCGAAAGCGGTGAAACGGCTTCGACCACAGCAAGCGTTGATGTGGAAGCCGTTGCCGATGCTCCGTCCTTGTCGGCCTCCATCGGCGACGGTGTTGTCGCAGGTGGTGATGACGACGGTGGCTCGGATGCAGACGCTGATGCAGACGCTGACGCTGATGCAGACGCTGACGCCGATGCAGATGCAGATGCAGATGCTGACGCCGACGCCGACGCAGATGCAGACGCAGATTCTGACGACGATGGCGACGACGAAGGTTCTGACGCATACGATGTCAGTGAATTCGGTGTCGGTGCCGGGGCCAACGCTGGTTCGGATGAGAAACAGCAAAAAATGTCGTCGAAAGACGACGAATGGACCGGTGACGATGACAACAACGACGTCAAAGGCACCAAGAACGACGATGTTATGGCCGGTAAAGACGGCGCAGACGAAATCGACGGCTCCAAAGGTGACGATGTTATCTTCGGTGGTGCCGGTTCGGATGAACTCACCGGCGGTTCCGGTGACGACATCCTCTTCGGCGGTTCCGGTAACAACGAGCTCGACGGTGGTTCCGGCAACGACTTCATCATTTCCGGCGACGGCAATGATGATATCGACGGCGGTTCCGGTGACGATGTCATCTTCGCTGGCGGCGGCATGAACAAAGTCGACGGCGGTTCCGGCGATGACGTCATGACGTTCTCCGGATCGCGTGACGAATACACCTTCACCTCCATGGGTAACGGCGCCTACGTCATCGAACACAATGATGGCGGCGACGACGGCACCAGCTGGGTCGAAAATGTGGAGACCTTCCAATTCATGGATGGTCAATACGATCTCGACGACATGTCCGCTTCCAACCCGGGCGGAGAAAGCAGTGACGAAACGGTCACCTACGACATCTCCATCTCCACGGGTTTGGAAGACACCGACGGTTCGGAAACGCTCAGCGATGTGACCATTTCCAACATTCCGGACGGGGCAACGTTCTCTGCCGGTACGGACAATGGTGATGGTACTTGGACCATGAGCGATAACGATCTCAGCGGCTTGACGCTGACGGTTGACAGCTCCGTGTCTTCGGACTTCTCCATGTCCATCGCGGTGACGTCTACGGAAACGTCTAACGGTGACACATCCACCAGCACGACCTCCATGGATGTGGTCTTGCCGGATGACTTCGGTGGTGACGATGCCGGTGGTTCCGACGTCACGGGCGACACGTCCGCAGATGCTCTGGATCCGTTGGCTGCTATGTTCTCTGACGAGGATAGCTTGACGGTGGATGGTGAGACCTACGACATCAGCTCGCTCACCGACGGCGACAGCACCGACGATTATGGTGGAGCTGCTCCGATCGGTAAGAAAGCTGAAAGCGACGACTACGACCCGGCCGACAACGACACCACAGACGGCTATACCGTCACCAACGATGGTGGCAACGGTCCGGGTGGCGACATCGAATAAGGTCACGCCCCTCTAAACAAAACGGCGCTTTCTGAAATGGAAAGCGCCGTTTTTGTTTATGTGAGGTGTTTATGCACCATGTCGGTAAAGGCTTGGGTGATGCGCTCCAACCCCGGGCGCATGTAGGGGAAGGTGTCGGCGTAGTCGTATTTGTGGCGCATGGCGGGGTTGAGCTCGTAGATCAAAACGCGGCCGTCTTCGTGTATGGCGAAGTCGAAGCCAAAAAACTCTAAATCGATCTGTTTGGCCAATGCCTCGACCTTACCCATGACCGAAGGGCCTAAGTGCGCGCGCGGGTCGTTCATGAAGGCTTCTTCATGATGCATCATCCACGGGTGGTGTTTCATCAACGTCATGCGGTTTCGTCCATGCACCATCCATTCCGTGTCGATGTGGCAGACGACCGGGTAGAGGGCGCCGTCGATGCTAAACATGCGGTACTTGTGAAAGTAGCCGTCCAAATGACGCACATCGATGAACTGAATGGCGTAGATGTCGGCAGGAGCAGGGTACCTTGCCAGGAACTGGTCTAAGTCGCTCAGCGTTCTGACCAAGACCAAACCTTGGCCTTTGTGAAGTCCGGCGATGCGAAAAATGTAGGGGTATTGGATGCCGTTCTTGTGGATTTGTTTGTCGAGCTCTTGTGCGGATTGTTTGTCCTTGTGAAGTCTCAGGGTGCCCGGGAACTCAATGTCTTCAGCGTCTTTAAAGCGGAAGTGATTCTCGTCGCGTGTGGTGGCGCGCACGGCTGCGGGACGATTGATGATGGGCCCGTTATAGCCTTCAAGAAAATGCTCCAGCCCCAACAAGGCTTCGTCTTCAATGTCGGGATCGGCAATGGTGTTGAGGATCAAACCAACGTCCTGAGGAATGGCGACGTTGGGCGCTTGGCTGGAGGCCATGGTTAAGTAATGGCGGGGGATGACTTCGTCTTTGAACAGATGTTTGGTCTGAAAGTGTCCGCCACGTCGGCGCACGTAAGGCGTTTTGGGGACGGGTCCCGTGAGGGGGCGCACACCCGTCACGCCGTCGACGCGCAAAAGAGATGGGGTTTTGCCGTCCACACCTTTCCCGGCTTTCAGGGGGACGCGCTGGTAAAAATCGGTTATGACGGATCGTCCAGCCTGTTCTTCACCGTGGCGAAATAAGAGGGCGGACAGCATCAAGTGCGCCATGCGAGCATCCGGGTTCAGCTTAACCGCGCGCTCAAGGGCAGGGCGGGCATCGTCGAAAGCGCCAGCGAGATAAAGATTGTGCCCCAACCGCGACCAGCCATAGGCGTAGCTTGGGCGATGCTCACTCAGTAGCTTCCACATCTCAGCGGCTTGAGCGAAATCCTTATCTTTTTCATACCCCTTGGCCCGGCTTTTCAGCAGATCCAAAACGGCCTTGGACGGCTTTGTTTTTTTCTTCTGTGGGCGTAGGGTGACATTCAGTTCCATAGGCTGAGAATACTATGGCTTCGCATAGGAGAATAGTTCAAAACGGAGTATAATGGTGAGTGACGTCAATCACAGGCGAGGCCATGCCTGTGTGCTCTAATGGCAGGCGTGAAAAGGAGTACGCCTATGTTGACCTTCGAAGTCGTCCTCTATAATGAAGCCGTCCGCGCGCGGGTACGCGAAGGTTTGCATCACCGCCAGCTCAGCGATGACTGGGGTGATAGCCACTATGTCGAGATCAAGGCCGCAGACGAAACCAGAGCCTTGGCGAAAGTGGAAGAACGTTATCCCAGCGATCACGGTTACGTGGTTGAGGGCATCACGTTGATGTAATGATCAATGAAACGCGGACAGGCTAGCCGCTATTCCAGCGGGTTTTCGTCGCGTTCCAGTTTTGGACGCACGCGGTAGTGTGCCCACTTGTCTTTGCCTTCGCGGTTTTCCAAGAAATTGATCAAAGCGGAAACAGGCTTCCTGTCAAACTTGCTGCCCGTATCCCCCAACAAAATATCGGAGACTTTTTCAAACGGCATGGCATCGCGATAAGCACGCGCCGACGCCATGCCGACAAAGGCGTTGGCGACGGCCAGGATACGAGCGGATATCAGGATGTCTTCTTCAGTTTTGCCTAAGGGGCCGTGGCCGTCCCAGGTTTCGCCCATATCGCGGATGGTGTCCACCACGGGACCTTCAAAGGTCACGTCTTGGAGTAAGTCCACAGACACCAAATAGCTCGACATCAGGGTCTGGCGTTCTTCTGGGGTCAGGTCGCCCGTTTTGGTGAGCAGTTCGGCCGGAATAAAGATTTTGCCCAGGTTCATCAAGCTGCCTGCGATATCGACGGTCTTGGCTGTGACTTCGTCTAAGTGCATTTCTTCGGCGATGGCGCGGGCGACTTCGGCGACGTGGGATGAGTGGTTGGCGGAGAACGGATCGCGGCGATCAACCACGCTGACCAGCGTGTCGATCAATTGGCGCAGCATTTTTTCCGAACGCCGCCTTTCGCGGGTGAGTTCGGTGATGTCTTCCAAGATCATCAACACGCCGGGTTCGTGATCGAGGTCACCACGCAAAGGGATGTGATCGGACTTGATCACCAACAGATCCTCTTGTTCGTCATCATCATCATCCCCAAACGTGTTGATGTGCATTTCCCGGCAAGCATCGCGGTCTTCGTTGTGTTTGAACTCTTTGATGATCTTGTCGTTGATTTCGGCGTAGACGTTGGCTTGGATCGGGCCAATGACAGCTGCCATGGTTTTGCCCAGCATGTCTTCGGCTTTAATGCCGGCGAACTTCGCAGCCGGTTCGTTGGCGTAGGTGTAGACCGTGTCACGCCCCACAGAGACGATGCCTGCGGGCTGTGCGTTGGAAATCAGGTTCATGAATTTCGACAGGTTCTCGAACCGTTCAGACGAAACCTTAAAGTTTTGCGCGGCCTGTGTCGCACGCAACGACGAGCCGTGTCGCCACACCGCAAACACAGCGACGGTTACACCAACGATGATCAAGATAAACACCGTCATCAAGGTGTTGAGACGGGTTTCCGTTTCTGCCAAGGCTTCGACGTAATTGATCTTGCGGATCAATGACCACGGCGCACCTGCGATGGAACGCGAAGACATCAAGACTTCTTCGCCATGGTAATCGCGCTTGACGGCAAAGCCGCCCGGAGTTTCGACGGCGTAGGCCCCAGCTAAGTTCGGGGTGTCCAAGGCCAGCTTGCGCTTTAGCGGCGGCGTGCCGTCAGCCAGGGGGGAGAGGTATTCAATGGTCGCCCCTTGTCTGCGCACCAGATACGTTTCCGACGTTTCGGATGTCTCGCCCGGCTGCACCAGTTTAGAATAGAGCGTCTCATCGACGATTTTCATGCCGATGACAGCACCAATGCCTTTGGCGCCGCTGTCGTCTTGAATGCCATAGACGGGCAAGGCAAAGCCGATGGTCGGCAGACCGGAAGAGCCGATGTAAATGTCGATCACCTGCGGCTCACCTTGAAGGGCTTTGAGCCCGGCTTCTTTCAAACGGCCAATCATCGGCGGCATGCCCGGAGAAGACGCCACAGGCATGCCCTCAGCGTCAATCAGGCCCAAACCAGCGACGCCTGCGCGTTCGATGTTGGCGGATACGGCAGCTGCCTCTACGGGCGGTTTAAACCCGGTGCGCTCCGCTGTTGCGGTCAAGATATTGCGCAGATACGTGGCCTCGGCTTCGCCTGCGCTGCCGCCAAACGGGTCGTCGCCTTCCATTTCGGCTTCCAACTCATCGCCGCCCAGTTCCGCCATCATCGGGTCTTCTTCGACTGCGGTGGGGTTTTTGGCCGCGGCAATTTCGCTCATATAGAGCTGCAGCGACGCGTTTTCCGCCAGTTCGCGCATGGTAGAGAAATTGTCGTCGATCCAGTCGTTGATGGCGGCGGAGCGGGAATCCCCCACAATGCCCAAACGAATTTGCCATTCCTGCAAGGAGCGGGCGCGTTCATCTTCGACGAATTTGAAGGCCGCAAAAATTGAGCCGCCAACCGCAGCGATCATCAAGATCAAGCCGATGAAAACAAACTTGTTCATAGGCCGTTTGACGTTCTCGAGCTTCTTTTCACGCTCTTCGTTGTCGGTATTTTCGCTCACGTCGTCAGGCACCGTGATCTCCCCGTGCGTTGCTGGCTATAATTCAACGATTTGAGGACTCTACCGATAATCCGCGATTCTGGCAAAGGGGAATATCACTTTGCTGTGGGCGAGCGCACCTATATATTAATCACAGAATAATAACGACCCTCGAACAGGAACGCGTTGCATGCCGCTTCTTGCGCCAGAAACACGGTGTTCAACCCAGCCCCGCAGCCTCTTGCGGGGGTTGTGCTTCGTTGTGCTTGGCGTGTGGCTGTTCACGTGTGCAGACGCGCTTGCGGCTGCCGAACCCAGCTTTTTCGACACCACGGCAAAAAAATCCACCAAAATGAAAGCGTTTAAGAAGTGGAACAGCGCGTTGGAACGCTACACCCGCGAAAAAGCCGCGCAGAAAGAGGGAAAGTGCGGCGACAAAGAGATGAACAAATGTAATTTTGAGAAATGGATCAAGTTTCTCAAAGGCCTAAAGGGCAAAAAGCTGGTCATCCAAATTCGCGAGATCAACGACTATATGAACCGTGCGCCCTACATCACCGACCCGGTGAATTGGGGTAAAAAAGACTACTGGGCGACGCCCGGCGAATTTATGTCGAAGTTCGGTGATTGTGAGGACTACGCCATCGCCAAATACATGTCGTTGCGGTTGCTCGGCTATAATGAAGACGATTTGCGCGTGGTGGCGGTGAAAGATCTCAACCTGAAAATCGGTCACGCGATCTTGGTGGTGTTTTACAAGGGAAAGCCCTACGTTTTGGACAATCAAATCAAACAGGTCATGCCTGCGTCCAAAATAAAGCACTACTTACCGGTGTTTTCCATCAACCAAAGTGCGTGGTGGAAGCACATCCCGGCAGGCTAAGTTTTCTGCGAAATCAACCTTCTAAGCGGCGGTCACGGCCGGAGCGGCGATCTTCGCTACTGCGGCGATCACCCAAGCGACGGCGTTCCGCATCCAGCAAGAGCGGGTCTTCACGGCGGTCGTCGGCTAAACGGCGGGAATGGCATTGGCGTCGGTCAGAGAGATGGCGATTGTCACCCTCGACCTTCAAAATCTGGTTCATGTGTCTATAGCCTCGAAGAATCCTTCAGCGCCCCTTGCAAGCTTTAGTATTAATGCGGTTGTGGGGCAAGTGTATCCTTTAGGGTTGGTTTTCGCGGCGTTCTTGCTCCGCGCGGCGGATATCGAGGCGGCGCTCGGCGCTTTCACGGCGGTCACGGCCTGAGCGTTGCTCGGGCTCGTGAGCCGCATAGGTTTTGCGTCTTACTTCGGTCACGCGGCGCCCTTCTAAATGGCGGCGTTCTTCTTCTTCCCGGCGACTTTGGTGGCGTTGGTCGTGTGCTGTATCGGCCATGATCTACCCGTTTTATGGTGTTGGGGGACTTGAATTGTACGACTTTTTAACAAACGGGGTAATCCGTCAAATGGATGAGGGCAGAGCGGCTGATTTTTCTGGTGTTTTTGCGGGAATTGCCTATGTTCGCCCCAACTCAACTGAACGATTTCGAGACACCATGAATCATCTCGTCAATTCCATCGAAAATCGGCGTACGTTCGCCATCATCGCGCACCCGGATGCGGGTAAAACAACCCTGACCGAAAAGCTGCTGCTGTTCGGCGGTGCCATTCAGATGGCCGGTGCGGTGAAAGCGCGCGGCGACGCACGGCGTGCGCGGTCCGACTGGATGAAGGTGGAGCAAGAACGCGGCATCTCGGTGGCGTCGTCCGTCATGACGTTTGATTATGGGGAGCAGACGTTCAACCTGCTCGACACCCCAGGCCACGAAGATTTTTCCGAAGACACGTATCGCACCCTAACTGCTGTGGACAGTGCGGTGATGGTGATTGATGGTGCCAAGGGTGTGGAAAGCCAGACCAAGAAGCTGTTCGAAGTGTGCCGTCTGCGCGACATGCCCATCACCACATTCGTCAACAAGATGGACCGCGAAAGCCGCGAAACCTTCGATATCTTGGACGAAATTGAGCAGAATTTGGCCTTGGATGTGACGCCGGCGACCTTGCCCATCGGTATGGGGCGCGAATTTTTGGGCTGTTACGACTTGCTCAACGACCAGCTGATTTTGATGGAACGCTCCAAGGGTGAAACGGTGGGCGCGGGCATCAAGGTCGAAGGCCTGGATGATCCCAAGCTCGACGAGTTGCTGCCGGATCATGCTGTCACCAAGCTGCGCGAAGACGTGGAAATGGCCCGCGGTCTGTGCCCTGAATTTGATCATCAAGCGTTTTTGGACGGCACCATGACCCCGGTGTTCTTTGGCTCTGCTGTGAACAACTTCGGTGTGCGCGAACTGTTGGAAGGCTTGCAGAAAAATGCACCCAGCCCACGTCCGCAACCGAGCCTCTCGCGTATGGTGGAGCCGGACGAAAAGAAAGTCACGGGCGTGGTCTTTAAGATCCAAGCCAACATGGATCCCAAACACCGCGACCGCATTGCGTTCATGCGCATCAACTCCGGCCACTTCAAACGCGGCATGAAGTTGAAGCACATGCGCTCGGGCAAAGTGATCAACCTGCACAACCCGGTTCTGTTCTTGGCCCAAGACCGCGAAGTCGCGGAAGAAGCCGTCGCAGGCGATATTATCGGCATCCCCAACCACGGAAACTTGCGGATTGGGGACACCTTGTCAGAGTCGGAAGACATCCGCTATACCGGCGTGCCAAGCTTCGCCCCGGAACACCTGCAAAAGGCCCGTCCCGAAGACCCGCTCAAAGCCAAGCACCTGGGCAAGGCCCTGCAACAGATTGCGGAAGAGGGCGGGGCGAGTGTGTTCAAACCCATGATCGGCTCCGACTGGGTCGTGGGCGTCGTCGGCCCACTGCAATTCGAAGTCCTGGCCGACCGCATCCGTACAGAGTTTGAAGTGCCGGTGCACTTTGAACCGACGGAACTCTATACTGCACGCTGGTTGTCGGGCGACGACGCGGACATCAAAAAATTCCAAGACGCCAACCGGGGCGCCATGGGCGAAGACCACGACGGCGACCCCGTCTACATGGCCCGCAACGCCTGGCACCTGAACAAAGCGGTAGAGGATTTTCCGACGGTGGAGTTGTTGAAGACGAAAGAGCAGTCGTTGGGTTAGCTCCTAACGCCGCTCCTGCCTTCGCAGGGGTGATGGTGGTGTTCGTTAAGTTTTTGTGTCACTTGGCCTCCGGGCTTGTCGATCAATCGTGTGCTGTTTACCCTCGCCACAAACGAAAGGTGAATGAGGGCACACATGACAAAAATCGCATTTCTCGGTCTCGGCCTTATGGGGCGGGGCATGGCTTTGAATTTGATCAAGGCTGGCTACGACGTGACGGTGTGGAACCGTTCTTCCGATAAGTTGAAACCTTTGGTGGATGCTGGTGCAGAACCAGCCGAGACACCTGGCGCCTGCGCGTCTGGTGCCGACGTGATCATCACCATCGTCGGCGGAGATGAGGCATCTGAAAGCGTGTGGCTGGGCGAAGACGGAATTTTGTCGGGCGCGCTCAAACCCTCCGCCATCGCCATCGAAAGCACCACCGTGTCGCGTAATTGGATGGTAGCGTTGGGCGAGACATGTGTGAATGCTGGTTTGCGGTTTCTTGATTGTCCCGTAACAGGCGGCCCGCCGGGTGCCAACAGTGGGCAGCTCACCATGCTGGTGGGCGGGGAGGCCGACACCCTGCAAACGGCTGAGCCCGTCTTGAACGCTTACGCCAAACGGATCTATCACTTCGGCCCTGTGGGTGCGGGCACGGCGTACAAGCTTATCGTCAATACCATTGGTGCCATCCAAGCCGTTGCGGTGGCGGAGGGTATGGAGGTGGCCAAGCGCGCGGGGTTGGATCTCGACACCGTGGCTGATGCACTGGGCAACGGTTCGGTGGCAAGCCCCATGACCAGCTACATTGCGCCTCGCATGGCCCAAGACGATCACGACGACGTGCGTTTTGCCGCGCGCTGGCGGGGTAAGGATGCGGGCTATGGGGCGTATATGGCTCAGAATCTGGGGTGTGCGGCCCCAATGTTCCAGCATGCAGCCGAATGTTTCCGTGCTACCATCTCTCAAGGCATGGGCGATGCCAACGAAAGCGCGGTGATGCGTGTCGTCCAGGCATCCCAGAAGGATTGATGTGGAGACGATTGATGACAGCAATTTTAAGAGGACTTGTGCTGGCTTTGTGTTTGGTCGCTCCCGTGTCTGTTCAGGCGGAACGCGACGGCGACGCGACGGCGGCGGCGCAAGATTTCCTCGCCACCGCTGATGAATATCACCAACATGCGGCCAATGTGCGTGCGGCTCTGTCTTCACTTCCCCCTCATGCCCGCGCAGACGCCCAGCGCCTCATCGGCGTTTTGCAGCAGCTTGCCCAAGTCAAAGAACAGATGGCCGACGCCATCGTCGCACACGGCTGGGATAAGCAGCTGGAGCGGCGCTATGATCAACTCAAAGAACAAGAGCAACGCCTGTGGCAGGCCGTCGAAGCGGCGAAGTAACGCCCCTTAGTGGGCGATGATGAACGCGGCGATTTTCGCTGTCACGTCCCGGTCCAAACCGCTGAAGCCGTGATAGCCCGATGCCTTGCACGGATTACCCCGGTCTTCCCCGCCCGACATGGTGATGAGTTGGACGGGGGTGGCGCGGCTCATGGCCGCTTGGATTTTGGCGGCCCCTTCGTACGGTGTGGCGTAGCAGCCATCTTTTTCATGATGCACGATCAAAACCGGATCGGTGATTTGTCCGACGTCTTGGTCCTGCACGGGCGTGCCGCCGATTTTGGTCGGTAAGGAAACGCTTGCCGTCAACACGATGCCATCCACATCCGGGATCGAAATCGCGGCGTGCGCCGCAGAGATCGAGCCCATGGATGTGCCCACGATCCACACCGGCTTGCCGTTCGTTTTGGCTTTCAGGTGTTTGACCAGGACGGCGATGTCCTCGGCGTGTTCCGGCGTGGTGCGAACATCCCCCATGATCTTGGAATGGCTCGGTGGCGGGGCAAACACGGCGGTCAGAAGTCCGGCCTTGGCGTACAGTTCGCGGTTGCGGATCAAGGCGTTGTTGGCGCCTTTGACGACCTTGGCGGTGGGTGCGCGGCCCTTGAACGTGGTGATGCCCTTGCCGCCTGGGATCAAGATAACGGCGGCGTGGATGTCCCCATCGGGCGTGACGATCAAGGTTTCTTGCTGCGTTGTGCCGCGTCCTTCCATCTTTTCGATGGTGCTGTCCAACGCCCACGCATGCGTCGGCGCAAACAAAAGACAAAGGACCAAAATGGTGGATTTCAACATTTCCACTTCCCCCAAAGCCATGAATGTTGAACAGACCATAGCAGCCCTTAATCATATGATCAATTGGAGGAGCGCATGAAAGGGGTGAGTTTCTGATTGGGTATGATAAACTGGCCTGCAAGACGTGAGTTGTCCAGCGGGGGGCGCGGTTTTGACAGAAGCATTGATGAAGCCAAACGATTTGGAATTGTTGCGGGTCAACGATCTGTTGATCGGCCTGGATGATGCGGTCTTCCATGAATTTGCGGGGCGATGTGCGTTTCGGACCATGAAAAAAGGCGACGTGTTGGCCGAGCGGGGCTCGGACCACAACGAAGTCTTTTTTGTGGTGCGCGGCGAAGTGCGCATCGTGCAAGACGACCAAGGTGTGAACGTCTTTTATTCCAAAGTTCCCGAAGGCGGCTGGTTCGGCGAAATCGCTGCCATTGATCGCAGTGGGCGCTCGGCCGACGTGTTTGCCTTGGCGGACGGTGTGGTCGCGGTGGCGGATCGGGCGTTGTTTTTGAATTTGATTTTGGAACACCGCCAAATCGCCGTTAAAATCTTGGAAAGCTTTGCCACGGTGGTGCGCTCTTCCAACCAAAAGCTTGCCGAGGTGAGTTCCTTTTCTGGTGTGCAGCGGGTCTATTTGAAGCTCTTGGACTTGGTTGACGACAAGCCGACCAAGGCGGGGACGTGGGAAATTTCCGACATGCCCAACCATGAACGGCTGTGCGCCATGGCCTCGACGTCCAAGGAAACGGTGACGCGGGCATTGTCTCAACTGTTGCAAGCCGAAGTCACCCGGCGCAGTCCTGGTAAGTTGGAAATATTGGACCTCGCGCGTCTCAAGCACATGGCAACGGAAGTTTAACGGTGGCTGTTTTTGAGACTTTTTAAGTGCAACGTCGCCGTGCGGCCATTGGCTTGCACCGCGACCAAAGCCCCGAAAAAAGCGTAATCGGTGCGCATTTCGACGATGGGGGCATCTAGATAGGCGCGTTCGATTTCCTGAAACACGCCACCTTCGAAAGAGACGATGCGCAAGACCAGCCTTGACGGGCCCGGCACCACCAATTCGGGGCTGCCGTCTTTGTAAAAATCGACAATCCCGGCCAGCTTGAGCTGGTTCGAACCGATGGCATGATTGGAAAAGCCGGAGGCGTGGGCCGTCTGAACCAGCTTGTCGCCCTGCCATTTCACAATCCGCAGCGTCCCGCCAATGTGCGGTGTTTCCACATACGCCAGCTCATTTTCGCCATCACCGTCAAAATCCCCCATACCAATGGGATTGAGCCAGCGGTTTGGCCGACCGATGTGCGGCGTTTGCGCCAAAACTTTCAAACGGTCTTCACGCACGCCGGCGATGACCAGGGCGCCGCCGCCCGATTTCGTGGACTTCACGACGATGATTTCATCTCGTCCATCGCCGTCAATGTCGGCCAAGCGTGCATGGCGGTCTTCGAACACGGCGTTTTGCGGCAAGGTGAGGGTGAGGAGCTGGCCCTTGCGGGTGACAACGGAAAGAGCCCCGGCTTCGATGGCGTCACCCAACACGCCATGGCCATAGCGTGTGGTGGGTTGCGACAGCCAAGCCTTGCGGATATCGTTTTGGCCTTCGGTGACGGTGCCGTCCGGTAGGCGGTTCTCACGCTCCATTGCCTGAGCGGCCTGAAAACTCAGGCCGAGGCTCAAGACAATAGCCGTGAGACGTCGCATAGATTTAGCCTTTGGGTTTGACCATCACGCGGTTGGTGACGTGTTTGACACCTTCGATGTCTTTGACCACGCCGACAGCTTTGGTGAGTTCGGCTGCGCTCAAGGCGCGACCAAACAAGAAGACATTGCCGTGGAGCGAACGCCAGCGGAAGTTGGTGACGTTCACGCCCTTGGCGTCCAAGAGCTGGGCGTTGATTTTGGTTTCAACGACGGTGTCGTCCACCAAACCTTCAACCATGCCTTTGTCTTGTTCGACCTTGGGGATCACCAGCATTTCGTTGTAGAGCTTCTTCACCCCTTCGACGTTGCGCGCGATGTTGGTCGCTTGGGCTTTCAGGTCCGCCGTCTCAACAATGCCCGTCAGCATGATGACTTGTTCGTAAGCGTCGATGTTGACCGACAACACGTCCGAGCCCATACCGTCAATGATCGCAGCGGTCATTTTTGTTTTGATTTCAGCATCTTTGGCGATGTCGCCGGTGCTGCGGTCTTCGACCACGGCCTCGACCGCGCCTTTGACGTAGGACAGTGGGTTAAACTCAATCGCCTGGGCCGAAGCCGCGACAGACAGGGAAGCCACAAGGGCGGTGCTCAAGATCAAAGTGCGCATGAATAAATCCTCAAAAACGAATCCCAAAAATACAGGTGTCTATAGTGTGGGGTAGGGCGGGGCTGGTTTCAATAAGGAAAGCCCTGCAAAAGAAAACCCCCGGCGGGAGGGCCGAGGGCTTCTTTGTGTGTGCAAGAGGCTTTGGGAGGAAACTTAAATCACGCCGAGCATTTCCGCGACCAAGGGGTGGCGGACTACGTCTTCGTCTTTGAGGCGCACAACACCGACGGTGTCGAGCTTTTCCAATTTGTGGGAAATGTCTGCCAGTCCGGAAATGCCGGGCAGCAGATCCGATTGGTCCGGATCACCCGTGACCACCATGGTCGAATGCCAGCCCATACGCGTCAGTAGCATCTTGATTTGTGTGTAGGTACAGTTCTGGGCTTCGTCGATAACCACAAAGGCGTTGTTGAGCGTGCGGCCGCGCATGAAACCGACCGGAGCGATTTCGATCTCGCCGTTTTTCATCATGGTCTTGAGGCTGCGCCCGCCCATGCGGTCCGTGAGGCTGTCGAACAAGGGGCGCAGATACGGGGCGATTTTGTCTTCCATTTCGCCGGGCAAGAAACCCAAACTTTCGCCGGCTTCGACGGCGGGGCGGGTGAGCACGATGCGGCCCACTTGTCCTTTTTCAAAGGCTTCAACCGCCTTGGCGATGGCAAGGTATGTTTTGCCGGTGCCTGCGGGGCCAAGCGCCATCACCAAGTTGTGTTGGTCAATGGCTTCCATCAGTTGTTTTTGGCCTTCGGATCGGGGGGAGACATTTTTGACATAGCGTTGGTCGCGCTGTTCATCGCCGTTGCCGTAGCGATCTCCATCGCCTTTTAACGGGTCCCATTTGCTGTCTTGCGGATAGAGGGCGTGGACGTCAGCACTGGCTGCTGAAGACTGATGGCGGCGTGATTTCTTACCCATGGTACTCTCCGAAAATGTGAACAAAATGTTGCAGAGTGCTCAAACGACAAACGCCCCCGAAGTGGGAGCGTTTTGTAGATGTGCTGACTGAAGAATCGGTTGCGAGGAACGCAGGAGAAAATGCCGTTGCCGTTACGCCGGGGTCGAAACGTCCCGGCGCGCCTCCAAGAGGCGGTGGGCTAGTTTCATGTCCTATTCCTAGAACGGGGCCAAGTGTATTTGGCATGGCGTTGATCTCTCCTCAAAGCGAATCGACCGATGAGCTCATTCTATCAAAATAGAAGTTAAAGAAAGTTTTCTTTTACGCCTGCGTCGCCTCTTCGCGCAGTCGTTTGGCCGGGGCGAGAATCAACACAGCGCTAGCAAACACAAGGGCTGCGGCACCAAAAGCAATGGCGGAAAAGTTTGTTCCAATATCCAACAACTCTCCCACCAAAACGGGCGCAAGTGCCGTTGAAACGACGGCAAGAGACGATGTGAGGGAGCGAATCGTACCCAAATGACGCACGCCATAGGTCTCAGCCCACGCCGCTGAAATGAGGACCGAGCTCGAGCCCACGGTCAGCCCGCCCAACATCATGTACAGCGGAACCGACCACGTTTGATCCATGGTGGCGATGACCAACAGACACAGACCAATGGGTAAAACAAAAACAGGCAATATGCGCCCTGGTCCTTGGCGGTCGACCAGCCATCCGGTGATCAAGTTGGTGATCACGGTTGACGCTGCGAACACCGGGAAGCTTGCGGCCAACAGCTCCATGGTCCAGCCCTTGGCGTCTGCCAGGGCCAATTGGTGGAAGAAAATGCCTGTCATGACAAACGGTCCCATCAAGGCTGCGGGCACAATGGTGACAAAGCGCCAATCGGCAAGCAAAGCGCGCTGGGTCAACGGTGCGTCGTCATCGCCGCTTTCTTTGAGCTTCTTTTCCAGCTTTGCGTGGCGCACACCATGGCCTTTGAGCAGCCAAAGCACCAACGGTAGGTGCAGCACACCGACATAGAGCGCAAACACGCCCCAAGCTTCGCGCCAACTGAGACTGGCCAAGAGGATGACCAGAAGGGCGGGGAAGGTGGCTTCGGCGATGGGGTAGCCCAACCCGACCACACTGACCGCACGCCCCCTGGCCGCGTCGAAGTAGCGTGCCATGCTGACGACAGCCGTGTGACGCAAAAGACCTTGTCCAAACAATCTCAGCCCCACAAACGCAAGTCCCAAGACCAGTGGGCCCGTTGACAGGGCAAACACACCTGCCGAAACAGACAAGCCAGCTAAAACGACGGAAGTATATAGACGCAAGTCCACCTTATCGATTTGACGTCCCGCCCACAGGATAATGGCGGCGCTGACAAGTGTCGCAAGGCCATAGATGGCTGCGAAGTCGCCGTGGCTTAGGTTGAATTCGGCGCGAACATGATCCCCGAACAGGGCAATGAAAAACGTTTGGCCGAAGTTGCTCACTAACGTACAGGCCAATCCAAACGCCAAAAAACGACGGTTTTCGATTAAGAAAGTCAGGGAGTTCATGGACCGTGGGCTCAGTCGGCTTTGTGCGCGCAGTCGATGCACACAGGCGTGGCCGGGTCCATCTCCAGGCGTTTGGGCTGAATGTCTTCCCCGCACGACACGCAGTAGCCGTATTCGTCTTCGTCGAGGCGTTTCAGGGCGGCGTCAATACGCGCCAATTCCACCTCGCGGCGGCGCTCGGTTTCAACCTGCATGGCTTGGTTTTGAAGGGCGTCCATGCGCGACAGCCGCCCGACGCTGGTTTGATCCAAGACCACAACGTCGCGTTCTTCGGCGCTGATTTCAGCGTCGTGCAGCAGCGCTTTGCGCTCATCTTGCAAGCGTTTGCGCACGGTTTTGGGGTCGAGTTGGCTCATGTCGGCGGGTGCCCTAAAGGTAATGAACTCAAGAACTTCCATTCTAAGCCGAAATGTGTGGAGCGGGCAAATTACAAAATGCCTTGGGTTTCGGCGTTTTCGTCACCACATAAGGTATGATATGGAGGTAAAAGGGAACTCGAGGGGGGCACTGTCCTATTGCTATTGGAGGTAAGCAAAAATGTTTGTGAAATCCATTTTGGATGAAAAAGGCCCAGAACTCATTTGCGCGCTTGAAAGCGACAGCATTCAAAAGGTTGCGCAGCTCTTTAAAAACGAACGCATCGGCTTTGCCATCGTGACCGACAGCAACCAAAACCACGTCGGCACCGTGTCAGAACGCGACATCGTTCAAGCCGTGGCCGACATTGGTGAAATTTGCACGTCGCCGATATCTGAAATCATGACGCAAAACGTGGTTTCCGTCAGTCCAGACGACGATCTGGAAACGGTTCGCGACATCATGACCGAACGGCGCACGCGCCATGTCTTGGTGAAAGACGACAATAAGGTTGTGGGCGTTGTCAGTATCGGTGACTTGATCAAGCACAGCTTGGCCGAATGCAAAATCGATGCGGCGCAAATGCAGCAATACATCAGCGGCACGGGCTATCAATAAGCATCCAGACCGCTGGACAAGCCAGACCCTTCGCGCCATCCTGTTTGCCTGATGGATTGAGCGGGACAAAAGCGTGACGGGTCTGAAGCGAACAAATCTGTTCCAAGATATACTCTTGGCCTTTCATATCGCGCGCCGTGATCTTCGCGGCGCGCTGAAAGCGCGTTGGCGCACGTTCTTGCTTCTGGTCTCTGGCGTGCTTATCGGCGTGGCCGCCATCGCCTTTGTGGGGGCAAGCACCCAGATGCTGCGCGACGGTGCCAGCCAAGGGGCCTTGGAGGCGGTGGGTGGCGATTTGTCTTTTCGCTTGTTTCACCGCGCACCTTCCGCAGAAGAATTTGACGCCATTTCCGCACTAGGCGAAACCAGCCTGACGGCGGAGCTACGCCCCATGGTGCGGGTGGTCAACCGTTCGGCGCTGGTGGAGCTGAAAGGCGTTGATGGGGCTTATCCGCTCTATGGGGATTTGAAAACCATCCCCCAAGCGCCCCATGCCCAGTTGCTGGAAGACAATGGCGCGCTGGCGGACCAAGCTTTATTCGAAGACTTGCAGCTGGATGTGGGTGATTGGATTTCCATCGGCCAAGCCCGGTTTCAACTGCGCGCCAAATTGGTGGGTGAGCCCGACCGCGCCTTTCGGGCGTTTACTTTGGGCCCCCGGGTGATGGTCGATATCAACGCACTGGCGCAAACGGGCTTGGTGGAACCCGGCGCAGAAGTCTATTTCTACACCCGCGTCAAACTTCCCCAAGGCACGGATGCTGGGGGCTTGCAAAGTCAAATCGAAAGTCAGTTTCCCAATTCGGGTTGGCGTATGGTCAACGCCCAGCAAGGTGTCCCTGGTTTAAGTCGCGTGTTGTCCATTGTCCATGTTCTGTTGCTGTTCATTGGTTTAGGTGTGATGTTGGTGGGCGGTGCAGGTGTCGGCGGCGCGGTGAAGGCCCATTTGGATGCCAAGATGGACACCATCGCCATTTTGAAAAGCATCGGCACCCCGCCCAATGTGATCACCCTGGCGCTGGGGTTGGAGTTGGGCGCAGGGGCGGGGCTTGGTGCGCTCATAGGCGTTGGCGTTGGTGCATTGGGGCCGAGCTTTGTCACCGCTGCTTTTGCAGATCAATTGCCCTTTGTCTTGGCGTCGACACCACCGCTGGCGCCCTTGCTCAGCGCCTTTTTGTTCGGCTTGTTGGTGGCGTTGTTGTTTGCCTGGTGGCCGCTGATGCATGCACGCTCCGTCTCCACACGGGAATTGCTGCGCGAACGCTTCACCACCCCGTCGTGGAAGTTGAGCAAAGGCGGTTGGCTCGGTGCAGGTGTGTTGGCGGGCCTGATTGTTGCGGTGCTGTTTTGGGTTTCGCCCATGCCACTGCTCAGCGTTGTGTTTTTGCTGGCTGGCTTGGTCTTGGCGTTGATCTATTGGGCCTTGGGTAAAGCGCTGGGCAAGCTGGCCAAGGTGTTTAAGTCTCGTGGACGGACCGGGCAGACGGGGCGTTTGGCGCTTGGGAACTTATCGCGCGCAGGCGCGCCCACGGGGCCTGTGGTCATGGCGCTGGGCTTGTGCCTGACGTTGTTGGTGGCGTTGGACGGTGTCGAAGGTGCGGCTGAGCGTCACGTGCAAGCCACGCTGCCCAGCGCGTCCCCCGATCTGGTTTTGTTTTCCCTGCCGAAATGGCAATCTCTGGATATCAGTGACGACATGCTGGCCTGGGAAGGGTTAGACAAAATCGACGTTGGACCATTTTTGCATGCCCGCGTCCAAAGCATCAAAGGCCAGCCTGTGCGTTCGCTCAATATTCCTGCAGGGTATAAATGGGTTGTTCGGGGCGATCGCGGTGTGTCGTTTGATGACTCCTTGTTTTCCGCCAAAGGGCCTGCCTTTATCGTGGATCAAGGTTTTGCCGACGCCGTGGGCCTGCGGGTTGGCGATAAGCTCACCCTCAATGTCTCCGGCCACCTCGCCCAAGGTCAGGTGGTCGAGCTTGAGACCATGGATTGGACCCAGCTGCAACTCGACTTTCCCATCATCGGCAATGACAAAGCCTTTGAAGGCATACCGCATGTGTATGCTATGAGCTTAACGGCAAAAGCCGGATATGCCGAGGCTCTGAAAGCCCGCATTCGCGACAATTACCCCGATGCTCCCACCATCGAGGTCGCAGGCGTGTTGAGCGCCATCGCCACGGTGGTGGACGTGATCATTGAGGGTTTGCGTGTGGCGTCTGTCGTCACAGGCGTGGCGGCCCTGATCGTTTTGGCCGGCAGCGTTTTACAGGGGCTGGGAGAACGTATGAACGACGCCATGCTGTTTAAAGTCCTGGGTGCGCGCCAAGGCCAATTGATGGGCCAACTGGTGGTGGAATTCAGTGTTTTGGGGGTCATGGTGGCGCTGGTGGCTACACCTTTGGGACTTGCCATGGCCGGGGGTGTGGCGAAGGCGGCCAAGCTTTCAGGCTGGCAGGTCAGTCTCTCATCGGCTTTGGAATTGGCGGCGATGGCGATCAGTGTGACGGTGGCAGTAGGATTGGCCGCCACTTGGGGGGCTTATGGAGCAGCGCCCGCGCGCTTCTTGCGCAACCGTGGGCTTTGAGCCGACTTTTTCGGTGCGGTTTTCTTCGGCGGTTGCGGACGGGCAAAGGTCCACTCATCGCCCTCAGACGCTCCGGGTTGGAAGGTGTAGCCGCCTTCATTGAAGTCTTTCAGCTTTTCCACATCGGTGATTTCATTTTGCACGATCCAGCGCGCCATGGAGCCGCGTGCGCGTTTGACGAACAAGCTCATGGTCTTGATGTCACCATTGTCGCGGATTTCTTTGAAATTGGGCGTGATGACACGCAGGCCCGCGTCTCGCAGCTCTTCGATCTTCGCGGCTTTGAAGTATTCGACGCTAGCCAAACATACAACGGTCTTGGTCTTTTGCGCTTTGGCTTGGTCGATGATGGCTTGGGACAAACGGCTTTCCCAATAATCGTAGAGCGTCTTGCCCTTGGGGTTTTTGAGCTTCGTGCCCATGTCGAGACGGTGCGGACGCACCAGATCGAGCGGGCGCAGCTTGCCATAAAGGCCGTTCAAAATGACCAAGTGGTCTTGTGCATAGTCGAGCTCATCCGCGCTTAATGTTTCGGCTTCAAGGCCCACATACGTGTCGCCCGAAAACATCCAGCACGCGGGTTTTGCGTTGTCGGGCGTGTGGGGAAAGGCAAAGACCGAGTAATAGTCCTTGACCAAACCCGCTTGTTTTTCGCTGATGTGCATCAGCTTTTCCATCTCCGACGTATCAAGCTTTCCCGTCAATTTGGCGAGCTTGGTCGCATCGTCGGGAAAATCCGGCGTGCTCAGCCCCGCCATATCGCGGTCCCACTCTTTTAAATTCAGACGTTTGGCCGGAGAAATCACAGCAAGCATGGTTGTTCGTCCCAATCTTAGACTTGTTCAAAAGCAAGGGGCAGGTTACCAATTTGATCGAGTTTTGCAAAAGGAACCTTCTTGATCATGATCAATGTCTACGGCATCAAAAACTGCGATACGGTGCGTAAAGCGCTCAAATGGTTGGACGCTCAAGGCCTGGAACACACCTTCCACGACGTGCGCGAAGACGGGCTGGAAGCGGCCAAAGTGAGCCGCTGGGTAGAGGCCTTGGGGTGGGAATCGGTGCTCAACAAACGCTCCACCACATGGAAACAATTGGACGAAAACAAAAAAAATAGTCTGAATGAGACGTCATCGGTTGAATTGATGTGCGCCTCCCCAACCTTGGTTAAGCGTCCGGTATTCGAGGTTAAAGACTTGGTATTGAACGGCTTTACCCCTGCTGTTCAGGCTCGGTTAAGCAAAAAGGACTAGACTATTATTCGTGCACACTTATGCATGAGTACAATTGCAATTCGACGTTCAAGATTTTATGATCCGGTCCAATCAAAACCAATGGATGCCTATATATAAAGGCAGTGGGCGCGTTTTGATGATCTAGAGTGGAAGTCTCAGAGGGGCTATAGAAGAATGATGTATCGGCGTTTGGTATTAACGATTTTGTTGGTTTGCGGGCTAGCCTTATTTACAGCGCCCGTGTCTGCAAACACGACACAGAGTGCGGACACGGCCGCTCAAGACTTTATTCAAGGTTTGGCGGATCAAGCCGTCCAGGCCTTAACCGCGAAGGATGTGACCCGTGAGCAACGCATTGAGCGGTTCCACGAATTGTTCGGTTCAAACTTCGACGTGCCGTTCATCGGCAAGTGGGTTTTGGGCCGCTATTGGAAAAAAGCCAGCGACACGGAAAAACAAGAGTACCTGAAGCTTTTCGAAGAGTACGTTGTCGTCAGCTATGTGGAACGCTTTGATCAGTATTCTGGCGAACAGATCCATGTGGTCAAAACCGTGTCTGACCCGGGCAAAGATTCCATCGTCTTTTCTGAAATTAACCGTCCCAGCGGGGGTGATCCCATTCGTGTGAACTGGCGCGTGCGCAACAAGTCGGATATCTATAAAATCATTGATGTCCACGTCGAAGGCATTTCCATGAGCCAGTCTCAACGCAAAGAATTCACCTCAGTCATCCGCTCCAATGGCGGCAAGGTCAGTGGCTTGAACGCTGTGTTGCGCAAAAAGCTTGATTCTTTGACCAAGTAAACCTCTCAAACGGTGGGGGCGTTATGCCTACGCACCAAACCACGACACAATCGAAAGGCCACGGGGATGAAAATTTCCCCGTGGCCTCTCGTCTTTTGCCGGCGTGGTCCAGGCCGCATGTGATGACGTTTTATGCGTTTGCCCGCGCTGCTGACGATATCGCCGATGCGCCACATCTCAGTGCTGAAGACAAACTAAACCAACTGCGCGCCCTTGATGCACAAGTGTTGGCGGGGGAAGGGGCGTTGGCTCAATCCTTACGCGACACGGAGGTTTCGCCGCGCCATGCCCATGACTTGCTGAAAGCCTTTATGTGGGATGCACAGCACCCGCGCACCAACGACTGGGCGGCGTTGATGGCGTATTGTCAGCTGTCCGCAGCACCCGTGGGGCGCTATCTGATCGATTTGTTGGGCGGCTGCGATGACGACTATCGTGCATCGGACGCGCTGTGTGCCGCATTGCAAATTCTCAACCACATCCAAGACATCCGTGCCGATGCCGTCACCATGGACCGGGTTTATGTGCCTGCGGATTGGATGGCGGACGCAGGGGTCTTGGTGGAGGACTTAAAGCAAGCCAAGTCTACACCCGCCCTTTCGGCGGTGAGACAGCAGATGCTGAGCAAAGTCGACGCACTTTTGGTTTTGGCCCAACCGGCTTCGCGTGTGATCCGCTCGCGTGCGCTGGCCCGGGAAGCGGCGGGGATTTTAGCCATTGCCAAAGCGCTGAGCCGGGCCTTGAAGACGAACGACCCGTTGATGCACAGGGTTGAGCTGTCCAAGCCGGAAATGGCTTTACGATTTATCTGGGGTGCGCTTCGGGCGTGAGTGGGGTAAAAGACGCGCATGAACCAAACCGCCGCACCAGCCTGTGACCATCCCACCGCCGGAAAAGCGGTGAATAGCTCATTTTATTGGGCCATGCGCTTGATGCCCAAGGCCCAACGCGAAGCCATGTTCGTGGTCTACGGCTTTTGTCGCGAGGTTGACGACATTGCCGATGGGTTCGATGCCAGCAATACAAAAATGCAGCGTTTGGAAGATTGGCGGCATACTGTGGAGAGGCTTTACACAGACGCTCAACCCCGTGCTGAGCTGTCGTGCTTACACCAGGTGGTCCATGCTTATGGGCTGAACAAGGCGGATTTGATGGCGGTTATCGACGGCATGGAAATGGATGCCCATGCACGGGTGCGCATTGCTGACGAAGCCCAATTCGATCTCTACATCGACCGTGTCGCCTCCGCTGTGGGCCGCCTGTCTGATAAGGTCTTCGGTGTCGAAGGCCCTGAGGCGGACCGCCTCGCACACCACTTAGGCCGGGGGCTGCAAATCACCAATATTTTGCGCGATTTGGGTGAAGATGCTGAACGCGGCAGGCTCTATCTGCCGCTCACCATGCTCAACGCCGCAGGCATCGCCTCCGATAACCCTCAAGACGTTTTCGCCGACCCGCATGTTCAAACGGTTTTGGATCAGTTGGCGGCGCAAGCACGCGACCATTTCAGCCAAGCGCGTGCGGCCTTGGCGCACTTGGACAAAGCCAAAACCCGCCCCGCGCGGGTGATGATGGCGGTTTATGAGCGTGTCTTGGACCGCTTGCAGGCCCGCGGCCTCAGCAACATCGCAACGCCTGTCAAGCTGCCCAAATGGCAAAAGCTGTGGCTGGCGTTGTATCACGGATTGCTTTGACATGGCCCCGTGCGTGCACATCATCGGTGCGGGTGTGGCAGGACTGTCCGCTGCTGTGCGCCTGGCCGAAGCAGGGGTGCAGGCCCGTCTTCACGAAACCGCAAAGCATGCCGGGGGGCGGTGTCGCAGTTTTTTCGACGAAACCATGGGCGCCACCATCGACAACGGCACCCACTTGATCTTGAGCGGCAATACAGAGGTCAGGGACTATGCCCGCTTGGTGGGCGGTGATGCGGCATTGGCTCCCCAGGCGCGCGCAGCTTTCGACTTCATGCATGTTAAAAACGGCCAGACGTGGTCCGTTGACTTAGGCGCGGGTGCAGGGCGCTGGGCTATGGTGCGTTGGCTGTTGAGCAAAGACCGCCAGCCCCCGGGGTTCTCCTTGCGCCAGTTCGTCTCTGATGTGCGGGCCTTAAAACGCGGGCAGGGGAAAACAGTTTCTGCATGCGTTGCCACAGACACGCCTTTGTTTGAAACCTTTTGGGCGCCCATGTGCAACAGTGTACTCAACGCCGCGCCGGATGTGGGGGCGGCGCAGTTGCTGTGGCGGGTGTTGGAACTGACCGTCATAAAGGGCGGCAAGTATGCCCGCCCTGTGTTGGCGCCGGACGGCCTGGGGGCGGCGCTGGTGGACCCGGCGGTGGCGTATTTGAAAGACAAGGGGGCTGCGCTTCATTTCGGACGGCGCATCACGGGGTTGGAGACCGACGGCGGGCGCGTGAAAAGCGTGCGCTTTGCCACGGCGGCCGAAGTTTTGGGCAACGGCGATCAAGTCATCGTCGCCACACCGCCCCAACACATTTCCGACTTGGTCCCCGGCGTGCCCAAGCCCGAAGGCGCCCATGCGATTTTGAACGTGCACTACAAACTCAGCACACCCGTGGCCGCGCCGCGCTTGGTCGGCCTGATTGGCGGTGCGTGCGAATGGGTGCAGTTGCGCGGCTGCGTCGCGTCGGTGACGTTAAGTGATGCTAAGGCTTGGATGGACAAAGACCTCGACGCCATCGCCCACGCGCTTTGGCCCGAAGTGGTGCAGGTGGACGGGCTTTACGGAGATATCCCGGACTACCGCGTCATCAAAGAACGCCGCGCCACGTTTGCGGCCACGCCTGAGAACTTGGCGCTGAGACCGGGGACGCGGACGTCTTGGGACAACCTCTATCTGGCTGGCGACTGGACCGACACAGGCCTGCCTGCGACGTTGGAGGGCGCGGTGAAGTCCGGACGGCTGGCGGCGGAGGCTGTGTTGGCGGGGTGAGGGGGGCTTGGGTGTGAGGCGCTTAGTCCCGCAACTCCGGCGGTAACTTGAAGTGCATGTTTTCTTCAATCCCGGTGAGCAGCTCGACGGTGGTGGTGCGCAGGGTGCCTAAGTAATCGATCACACCTTGCACCAACACATCCGGGGCTGACGCGCCTGCCGTAATGCCGACAGCGTTCACCCCGTCCAACCACTGCGGGTCGAAGTCTTGGGCGTTGTCGATGAGATAACTTTGAACCCCACAGGATTCGCCGATTTCACGCAGCCGCTTGGAATTCGAGCTGTGCTGGCCACCGATGACAAGCACCAAATCGACACTCTTGGTTTTGCAGGCCAATTCGCGCACGGCCTGTTGACGGTTTTGGGTGGCGTAGCAGATGTCATCCAGCGCGGGACCTTGGACCTGAGGGTAATGGGCTTCCAAGGCTACGATAATGTCGCGGGTGTCGTCCACGCTGAGCGTCGTTTGGGTCACATAGGCCATGGGCGTGTCAGAGGGCAGGTCCAGGGCCTCAACGTCCTCTACGGTGCCCACAACGCGGGTTTCGCCGGGAATGCGGCCCAGGGTGCCTTCGACCTCAGCATGACCGGCATGGCCGATCAGCACCACCACGTCGCCCTTAGCGGAATGGTTTTGGCCTTGGCGGTGGACTTTGGTGACCAACGGGCACGCCGCATCGATGTAGGGCAGCGCGCGGCGTTTGGCTTCGTCCTCAACGGCATCGGATACCCCATGGGCACTGAAAATGGTGTGGGCGCCGTCAGGGACTTCGTCCAGTTCCTGCACAAAGACAGCGCCCATGTCCCTCAACTCATCCACCACAAACTGATTGTGCACGATTTCGTGGCGCACATAGACGGGTGCGCCATATTTCTCCAACGCCTTTTTGACGATGGCTATAGCGCGGTCCACACCGGCGCAAAAGCCGCGCGGTTGGGCCAGGATAATCTTCAGCGGGGGGTGAGGTTGGGTGTCCAAGGGGCCTCCAGTGAGCAAGTTGGGCGACCATACAGCGCTTTTCGAGCGCTGAAAAGGGGGCTTTCATCACATTAAAGCGATACCAAGGGGGCGAATAACCCTTAGTAAGTATAGACTTTTGCCAATAGCGTAGTGATAAAACCCTTGACGTAGCTCAGCTATTTTGTATATTAGCGCTATCGGTGCCCAATTGGGGCCGATCAGTTCGCTTGAGGCATCGGGTCTTGAGTGAGCGGTGATCCGGCCGAAAAAGGCGGATCAAGCTTGTTAAGCCGTGCTTTTGCCACTCTGTTGCCATGATTTGTGGGCGATAATCGCTCTCAAGGAACGGAGGGGACCGGAAACAAGTTTAAGTCAGGACTATTGCTTCGAAGGAGGATAGCCATGTTGACGTCATATCTTTTGTTCGCACTCACTGCGACTTTGGCCGTCCCGGCGTTTTTCCTTTTACAGCAAGCTGATCTAAAGCCAGTCCGTATTCGTAAGAATACTCAACGCCCACGCGTTTGAAGGTTTTTGATCACATTTGTTTCTGACGACAGTCATATTTGTAATTTGGGAGTATAACTCGCCATGACCGCAATGAACCTACCCACCGCCGTAACTGAAAATGGCCTTTCGCGCTATTTCAAAGAAGCTTGGTCGTACCCCGTGCTTAAAGCCGAGGACGAACGCGCGCTTGCTGAAAAGTGGCGCGATGAGCAAGATGTCGACGCCGCGCACGCGCTGGTCACGTCGCACCTGCGCTTGGTCGTTAAAATCGCCATGGGGTACCGCGGATATGGTTTGCCGGTCGCCGATCTTGTGTCGGAAGGCAATATTGGCCTGATGAAGGCCGTTAAGAAATTTGAGCCCGAACGCGGCTTCCGCCTGTCCACCTATGCCATGTGGTGGATCAAAGCGTCGATCACCGAATACGTTTTGCGCTCGTGGTCCATGGTCAAAATGGGCACCGTGGCGGCCCAGAAAAAGCTGTTCTTCAGCCTGCGTCGTCACAAAAAGCGCTTAGGCATTCAAGACAATGGCGAACTGAGCCCGGAACAAGCGAAGCTTCTGTCTGAAGACCTGGACATCAAAGAGCACGACATCGTCAATATGAACCGTCGTCTGTCATCCAAAGACATGAGCCTCAACGCTCCAGTCGGCAACGACGAAGGCGGCGCCACCCTCGAACATCAAGATATGCTGGAATACGAAGGTGCTTCGCCGGAAGAGACTTACGGCTCCAGCGAAGAACGCGGCCTGCAGTCGGAAATGCTGCGCGACGCTATGGTGGAGCTGGACGATCGCGAACGCTACATCCTGACCGAACGCCGTCTCAAAGACGACCCGATCACGTTGGAAGAGCTAGGCCAACACTTCGGCGTATCACGCGAACGTGTGCGCCAATTGGAAGCACGTGCCTTTGCTAAGGTCCAAAAATTCATGACCGAAGCCATGACCAAGCGTGAACAAGACGCCGAGGAGGCACTTGATGCGGCGTTTATGCCGGCTTAAGTCCTGTGAACCCCCAGTACCCCCCCCTGAACGAACGGCGCACCAATGGCGGTGCGCCGTTTTTGTTTGGTAATTGGCAAGTCCTTGCCGATAATCGAATTTATGGAATCACCTGTGAACCCCATTATTCTCTTTTGCGACTTTGGTCTGCCCTACACCGGGCAGATGAAGGGGCGGTTGGTCGAAGAGCTGGGCCAAGACGCACCCAACCACCCCATCATCGATCTGATGCACGACGTGCCTGCCCACGACGTTCAGGCAGGCGCGATTTTGTTGGCGGCGCATGCGGATGACTTTCCGTTGGGCAGCGTGTTCGTCTGTGTGGTGGATCCAGGCGTCGGCTCGCACGAGCGCAAGCCCGGTGTGGTGCGCGCAGGGGGGCGCTGGTTTGTCGGCCCCTTGAACGGGTTGTTTGAACACGTGCTGAGGCGCTGGGACGATGCAGAGGTGTTCGAGATCACCTGGCAGCCGCCACAGCTCTCTGCAAGCTTTCACGGACGCGACTTATTCTCTCCGGTCGCGGCCGGACTGGCTTTGGCTGGGGACGACGGCATTCAAGGTCTCAGATTGGTGCCCTTGAGCCACATCCGTCACCCTGAATTCTCAGACAATTTAGCGCAAATCATCTATGCCGACGGGTTTGGCAACCTCATGACAGGCCTTCGCTTTTCCCGTTTAAACGATGAAGACTTAATTGAGGCAGCCGGCAAGATTATTCCACGGGCCAGAACCTTTGCTGATGTGGAGCCCGGTGCCTTATTTGTCTATGAAAATGCCATAGGATTGCTAGAAATTTCCGCAAATTTGGGGCGTGCAGAGGAAATCTTAGGGATTGGCGTGGGAAGCTCAATAAAAATCACCAAACTGTGACGACCGTCACTTTCTTTTCGTAGCGAAAATGCGTTACACTTCAGCCGCATGGCATATATTTAAAATCTCAACCCAGCCAAAAAAGGGATAGTTACGCACCAGTATGTGCAACGGGGAACTGAATGGCTCTTAAAGTCAAATTTTGGGGTGTACGTGGCTCGATCGCATGCCCATCCGCAGATCATATTCGATATGGTGGCAATACCAGTTGTTTGGAAATTCAGGCCGGGGACCGCCGTTTGGTTCTCGACGCTGGCACGGGCATTCGCGGCTTGGGCCAGACTTTTTTGCAAGAAGATGTTGAACAAATCCATATTTTGCTGACCCACACCCACTGGGACCACATCAACGGCTTTCCGTTTTTTGTTCCGGCTTATGATCCCAGGCGCAAGCTTCACATCATGGCAGGGCACCTGAAGGGCGATTCCGGTATTCAAAATGTTTTAGCAGCACAAATGGACAACCCCATGTTCCCCGTGCCGTTGGCTGCCATGCAGGCGGAAATGACGTTTGACGATTTCGAAGCGGGAACGAGCTTCGATCTTTACGACGACGTGCACATCCGCACCTGCCCCCTGAACCATCCCAATGGCGCCACCGGATACCGGATTGAGCACGCAGGTCATTCGATCTGCTACATTACCGATACGGAACATGTGCCAGGCAAAATGGACGAAAACATCCTCGGCCTGATCGAAGGTGCGGATGTTGTGATCTATGACGCGACCTACACGGAAGAAGAATATCCGTCGCGCATTGGCTGGGGGCACTCCACCTGGAATGAAGGCATTAAGCTCTGCAAAGAAGCCGGGGCGAAGTCCTTAGCGATTTTCCACCATGAACCGGAACACACGGATGAGTTCATGGATCAGCTGGAAAAAGACGCCCAAGCGGAATGGAGCGATTGCTTCTGCGCCAAAGAGGGTATGGAGCTGGTTTACGGCGATTAAACTTTTCAAGATTTCTGCCACAAAAAAGCCGCCCTGTAGGGGCGGCTTTTTTTGTGTGTGTCTTGTCTTTGTTATTGGCCTTCAAGCTGTTCGAGTCCGAGCGCATCCTCAGCCCCTTGTTTGAACGAGCTTTCGTTTGCATCGTCAGTGGTCTCTGCTGGTGGAACAGGGGGCGGCGGTGCAGTGTTTGGCTGGTTTTGCAGGTCTTCGGTGCGGCGTTGAAGGTCTTGGTTTTGTTGTTGTTCTTTTTCGGCTTCTTGGACGCGCTTTTGGACCTCTTGTTGCTTTTGTAAGGCTTCTGCTTCGCGGCGGCGCATTTCACGTTGGATGTTTTCTTCGACGATGATGTCTTGGAACTGATCTTTGAGCTTGTTGGTCATGGGGGTCAGCAAAATCGCCACGCGGCGGTTTTTCGCCTGGTTGATTTTGTTGGGCGTGCCGTCCGGGTTTAAGTTCGGCACCTTGGGATGCGCATCGCCAAAGCCCACGGCCTTCAGTTGGAAAACATGCACGCCACCGGCTTGTAGTTCGCGCACCACAGCAGATGCGCGAGCTGCGGATAGTTCCCAGTTGGAGGGGAACATCTCGGTGTGGATCGGATCGTTATCGGTGTGGCCTTCGGCTTCGATCATAAAGAACTTGTAGGACTCATTGGTCAGAACTTCTGCCCATTTTGCCAACAAGGGCTTGGCATCCTCTTTGATTTTGGCGGTGCCGGAGATGAAGAAACCTGCGCTCGCCATTTCAATGGTGACGCCGCGCTCGTCTTTGTGCACCTCGACGATTTGTTCCATGCCGGTTTCAAAAACGATGTCCTCAATTTTGGTTTTGACTTCGGACGTGGTGGTTTCTTTGGCTTCGCCTTTACCGATTTCCTCTTGGATACCAGCGATCACTTCTTCAAATAGCGGCATGTCAATTTTGGAGAACGACACCAGCATGACAAAAAACGCCAGCAGCAGAGTAATGGCGTCGGCATATGTGACCAGCCATTCTTCGTCAACGGGATCTTCTGTTATGGGGGGTGGGGGCAATTGCCGTCTCCCTTAGGCCGCAGGATTATTTGCGGCGTGCTTTGTCGATGCTGAAGTGAATAGCGGGATCCAGATAACTGTTCATTTTATCTTGGATAAAGCGCGGGCTTTTGCGGTCGGCCATCAAAATCAGGCCTTCGGCGACCAGGTAGTTGCGAAAGCGAATGATCTGTTCGCGCTGCATGATTTTGTTGGCGGCCGGAATAAAGATCAAGCGTGCGAACAACACACCGTACAACGTCGTGATCAAGGCGATGGCAAGGCCCGGGCCCAAGGCCGTCGGGTCGGCACCCATTTTGTCCAACATGATCACCAGGCCGATCAGCGTACCGATCATGCCAAAGGCCGGTGACGTTGACGCCATGAAGCGCAGAATGTGAACTTGGACCGTGTTGCGGCCAAAGGTTGTTTCGATCAAGTTGGTCATGATGTCGCGCACTTCGGCACCACTGTAGCCGCTGATGACCATCTCGACGCCGAACTGCATGAATTTATCGCCGCGCACGGCTTTTTTAGCTTCGGCCTCTAGGGCAGGGGGGCCGCCTTTTTGAACAATATAGGCCCAACGGATCATACGCCCGACCTCCGCCTTCAAAACATCGCGACCGACTTTGGGAGTGACCAGGATGCGACCGATCAAGCGCAGAGAAAGAATAACGTAACGCGGTTCGTAGGATATGAACGCGGCAGCAAACGTGCCACCGATCACAATCACAAAGCCGGAGCCACTGAGAAAGATCAGATAGTTGTCTGTCTCCCACACAATTGCGCCTACGAACATGCCGAACGCAACCAGCAGGGAGAAAACAGTTGATATGGATAGGCTCATCTAGGTTCCTCTCCCTCCAGCCATATTTTATGGCCAGCTGCCCCAAGTCGACGTTCTGCCAACACGAGGGAATCAGAATGCATTGCTCAAAAATAAGTGCGAATCGCTCCTATTTCAAAACAATCATACAGAATTGTTTCTTTATGAGAAATTAACCTAGAAAGTTAAGGGGGCTTAGCGCTCGCGGAAGGCTTCGTGTTTCAGCTTCAACACGGGCTTAATCAGATAGTCCATGACCGTTTTTTGGCCCGTATGGATATCGATTGTGGCTTCCATACCCGGCATAATGGGCAAGAGACCGGGGTTGCTGCCCAAATGCGATTTTTCCGGCCGAACGATGACCCGAAAATAGGGCAGGCCGTCTTCGTCCATGGAGGTATCGGCAGCGACCAAGGTCACTTCACCTTCCAACCCCCCATAGCGCGCGAAGTCGTAGGTGGTGATCTTCACCATAGCGCGCTGGCCTTCCGTAACGTAGCCACGGTCGGTTGGGTTTAAGCGGCTTTCGATGACCATGTTTTCACCCGTCGGCACAATTTCCAAGATCGGATCGCCGGGTTTGACGACGTTGCCGGCGGCGGTGTAGGCCAAGTTGATAATGACCCCGTCGATGGGGCTTTTGATCTCAGCGCGCACGCCCTGTTCTTCGGCTTTTTTCAACAGCTCAGACACGCGACCGATGGATTGTTCGGTCTTGTTGAGCTCATCTTGGGCTTCACGGCGAAAGCGGGTCTCGTCTTCGAGCAAACGGCGTTCTGCCTCGGACACGGCTGCGCGGGAACGCGGAATACCGGCTTCGATGGATTCCAGTTCACCGATGAGTGTTTCAACTTCACTTTGCACGTTCAGGTGATCGACTTGGGACGTCAAACCGTCCTTCAACAAATCTGTCGAGATTTTTAAGCGTTCGCGCGCGTTGCCCAAGTTGTTCCGGGATGCGCGCAGGCGCGCTTCCAATTCCTGGACTTCCAGTTTGCGTTGCTTGACCAGCTCGTTCAACACGGCGAGGCCTGCAGACAACTGGCGTTTGCGGGCATCGAAGGCTTGGCGTTGGGCAATCGCCTGATCCGGCACGCGCGCAGAGACGTCTTCGGGGAAGTCTGGGGTGCTTAAGCCTTCGGCTTCGGCATGGAGGCGGGCACGGGTCAGCAATTCACTGTCCAAACGCACCTGCAATTCTTGAATGTTCGCGCCGCCAGAGCCCAAATCCAATTGCATCAATGTTTGGCCTTCAGAGACCACGTCGCCTTCTTTGATGAATAAGTCTTGGATAATGCCGCCTTCCAAGTGTTGGATAACTTTGGATTTGCCCAGCGGGATAACTTCACCGGGGGCCACAGCCACTTCGTCCAATTTGGAAAAATTCGCCCACACCACGCCAAACAACATCAATGCCATCACCGGCCATGCCGCATTGCGCCACGTCGGCACGGGGTGGGATGTGAGTAAAGTGTCCAGCGGGTTCGGCTGCGCCTGGTCGGGCATCACTTATTCTCCAGAACCGGGGCCGCGTGGTGTCGGGATGGAGCGTGAACGTGCGCCTGAACCACGACCCGGTTGGTCTTTACGTGGGGGCACCGGGGCGACAGTGCTACCCTCTGCCCACGCTTGCAAGATTTTTTGCGTATCGGGACGCAGTGGAGCGCTGGAAAAGTCGGTTTCGTTCGCATCACTTTGTTGTGAAGGTGCGGGCGGCGGGGTCAAGTTGGCTTTTTGCGCGCCGGCTTGCGGTCCGCGCAAAGTGGGTTTGGTTTGACCCAAGGCGTGTTCAGGCTTCGGCGTTGCCGCAGCTTTCGGTTTGGGGGCCGCAGAAGCAGCAGGGCGGGGTGTTGCAGATGCTTTGACGCCGCCTGCATGTTTCAAGTCGTGATCAGAGACGGTCTTGCCCGAACGCAGTTTCGGTAACGAGCGCGGGTCGTGAGCGCGCGCGCTGGCTTGTGCCGGACGGGGCTGAACTTTGGGCATAGACGTCTGCGGCTGTTGCGCAGTGGCCGTCGGGCGTTTTTGTGTCGGGCGCGGTGTCGCGGCGGCCTGAGGTTTTGCGCTGGCTTTTGGCGTTGCAGCCGCTTTCGGTGTTGCAGCTGCTTTCGGGGTAGCGCTGGCCACGGGGCCGGCCTTTGGACTGGCTTTTTGTGCAGCGGTGTCCGGTTGCGGTTTTGCGCCTGCGGGGGCGCTAGGCGTGCCTTTGGCCGCAGCGGGAATTCCGCCAGGCTTCGGGTCTTTTGGTTTTTGAGCTTGCGGTGCACCACCCGGTTTGCCCGGACTGCCTTTGGGGGCCGGCATCTTGCCACCGAACAAGCGCGGGAGAACTTCGTTTGCCGGGCCTGCCAAGGCCAACTTGCCGCGATCAAGCGCATAGAGATAATCACACGCCGACAGCATCGTCGGACTGTGGCTGACGATAATTACAGTCCGGGTTTTGGCAATTTCAATGAGCGTGTTTTTCAGTTCGGTTTCCGCATGACGGTCGAGGCTGGATGACGGTTCGTCCAGCAGCACGACGGGCGGGTCGCCGACAAGGGCGCGCGCAATGGCGATGCGTTGGCGTTGACCGCCGGACAGGCGTGAGCCCGCTTCGCCGATTTCCGTGGCGTAGCCATCGGGGAGATCGATAATGAAGTGGTGCACACCGGCTTCGGTCGCGGCTTTGATGACTTGTTCGTCCGAGGCCGTGGGAACGCGGGCGGTCATGTTGTCGCGGACGGTTCCGGCGAACAGGACACTTTCTTGGGGGACATAGCCCAACCAGTCGGCGAGTTCTGAGCGGGTAAATTGTGCCATGTCGGCACCGTCCAGCGTGACACGTCCTTTTTGCGGCTGATAGAGGCCTTGGATGATTTTCAGCAGTGTCGTTTTGCCTGACCCGTTGCGTCCGACCAAGGCGTGAATGCCACCTTGCTTGATTTCAACGGTGATGCCGGCCACGACCGGGGCCAAGTCTTCGGAGTAGGAGAAAAATGCGTTTTCAACGCTGATCGCACCTTTCGGTTTGTCCAGTTGGATTTCGCTTTCTTCACGTTCAGCGTCTTCGCTAAAGACGGCGCCCAAACGTTCGGTGGCTTGCATGAAGCCGGAATACATGCGCCACGTGCCGACCAATTGGTTCATCGGGCCGACAATTTTGCCCGACAGCATGTTGGTGGCAATCAAGGCGCCGATGGTCAAGCTCTGGTCGATGATGGCCAAAGCGCCCACCGTGGTTAGGCACAGTGACGTTACCAGCCCCAAAGACGCACCCAGATTGGAAAATCCGTCGGTTTTGGTGCCGCGCTCGATGGCGCTTTCGATGTTTTCTGCATGTTTTTCTTCCCATACCGGTTCCATAGAACGGTCAAGAGCCAAGGCTTTAATGGTTGTGCGCCCACCGATCATTTCATTGACCAGGGAGTCCCGCGATTGCGTGGATTTGCGTTCCTCGCCACTGGCGGCGCTCATGGTACTGGCGGATTTCCAAGCCACCGTCATGAAGATCGGCAGCATAACCAGCAACACCCAGGCAACCGGGGCGGCAATGACGAAGATCAAGATCAAAAACAAAATGGCGAAGGGCAGGTCGGCAACCAACAGTGCGGTCGAGCCAGACAAGGTGTTGCGCACCACATCTACATCGCGAAACAGCGAAGACCAATACGCCGTGGGCTGAGATTCAAGGCGCTGCATGGGAAGACGCATGAGTTTGCGAAACAGCCGACGACCCAGGTCGACATCAACGCGCAAAGCAACCGTTTGCAAAATACGCGCGCGGGCTTGGCGCAGGATGTAGTCGAACGCAATCACCAACACCATGCCGACCACAAGGCCCTGCAGGGTTGAGATGCCGTTGTTGTTCACGACGCGGTTGTAGACCTGCATGGTGAAAACAGGAACCGCGAGAGCTAGCATGTTGACAAAAAACGACATCGCCACGACTTCACGGAAGACGGGCGTCATCGGTTTCAAAAAGGGCTTTAGCCAACTTGTGGCCGACTGTTCTGTCGACGGTTCCAAAACTATTCTCCGCTCAAGCGTTTGTTTTCTTGATCAATTCTTGATCGTTGGGCAATCGCGAGCCCATGGAGGGCTAGTACAAAAGCTCGGCTACATCATCATAGATATGAGTTAACGCAAGGTAAAGGAAAGACTCGATTCGGAAATAATTTATTTGTGTAATTTCAATGCGTTCTAAGGTCCTTTTATAAGGTTAATTTACCTTTAGGTCAGAACTGCAAAAACCGAGTCAATACATAATATAAACGGACTCATGATTTTTATTTCCCTTGACCATGTACCCCATTGAATTGTCTAGTAAAAGCACTAACGTTTAAAACGTTTTATGTCTGCGGGAATTCGGGCGCATTTGGGCTCAGGGGAGTGGTGCAAGATCATGGGATTTTTGAGATCAGTGTTCCGGTTTGACCGGATTGTTGGCGTGTTGATGCTTTCCCTGCTGTTGACCTTGTTGTACGCAGAACCCTATCCCGTACGCTTCCTGCGTGAGAAAAGTTTCGATATATACCAACAGATTAAGCCGCGGCCTCTGCCTGCACCCAATGACCGGCTGGTGGCCATTATTGACATTGACGAGCGCTCTTTGCGCGAAGTTGGGCAAATGCCGTGGCCGCGCAACATTATGGCGCAATTGGTGGCGAATTTGTCCGCCTTGCAAGTCGGCGTGGTCGCTTTCGATATTGTGTTCGCCGAACCTGACCGGATGAATCCGCAAGGGGTGGTGGACTCTTTGGCTGGGCTCGACGAAGGTGTGCGCGCAAAAATTTTAGAACTGCAAAGCAACGACGATGTTTTTGGGCAAGTGGTGTCCAAATCACAGGTGGTTTTGGGGCAAGCAGGCTATTGGGATCAATTGCCCAACGATGCGGGTGAGCCGTTCAAAAAATCCGTGGCCGTGCGCAAATTAGCTAAAGGCACACCCGATCCTCAAGACTTTTTGACTGAGGTTCCAACCTTGATCCGCAACATTCCCCAACTGGAAAAGGGGACGCGGGGGGTTGGTATGTTCTCGTTGAACCCGTCGTTGGACGGCATTATTCGCGAAGTCCCTCTGGTCGCCAAGCACGACAACCACCTCTATCCCGCTTTGTCGGTGGAGGCCATCCGTGTGGGCTTTGGTGTTTCCACCTTGATGACCGAGGTTGATCCCTTTGGCATCAATGCTATTGGCGTGGCGCCGAAACGCATTGTGAAGCCGAAGGGCTTAAAAATCCCCACCAACGAGCGCGGTATGGTGCGTCCGTATTTTGCGCATCATGACAAACGGCTCTATGTCTCGGCGGCGGATGTGCTGAATGCCCACGAGCTTGATAAGGATGAGTTGGAGAAGCTCAAAGCCAAGGTCGCCGGCAAAATTACCTTTGTCGGGACGTCTGCGGTGGGGCTTTTGGATATTCGGTCCACCCCGTTGGATCCGTTGATCCCGGGAGTGGAGGTTCACGCCCAGGTGATCGAAAACGCTTTGGCCATTGATCGGGCGGCAGGTGCGATCATTGCGCCGGACTGGTTCTTGAAGCGCCCCGAATGGACCAAAGGTGTCGAGCTGATGCTGGTGGCCCTTGGCGGGCTACTGATGGTGATTATCGTGCCGATGTTGGGCGCGACGCGGTCTTTGATCGTGGTTTTGATTATTGCGGGCGGTGCCGTTGCCGGGTCTTGGTATGAGTTCGATCAAGAACGGGTGTTGTTGGACGCAACGTTTGCGGTGATCTCGACCTTCTTGTTGTATTCAACATTGACGTACATGAACTTCACCCGGGAAGAAGCGGCAAAAAGACAAACCCGCGATGCGTTCTCGAAATACCTGTCCCCCGACATGGTGAGCGTGGTTGCTGAAAACCCAGATCAGTTGAAATTGGGTGGGCAAAAGCGCGACATGACCTTGCTGTTCTGCGACGTGCGTGGCTTTACCACCATTTCAGAACAGTTCGACGCTGAAGGTCTCACCCAGCTGATCAACAAATTGCTGACGCCGTTGACCAATGCGATTTTGGCGCGCGCGGGCACGGTCGATAAATACATGGGTGACTGCATTATGGCGTTCTGGAACGCCCCGCTGGACGATGCCGAGCACGCCAAGCATGGCTGTTTGTCGGCCTTGGCCATGTTGCACGAAATGGTCCCGCTGAACGAGACGTTGGAAATCGAAGCCGGGGAAGAGGGGCGCAAACACATTCCCTTGAAGGTCGGTTTGGGCTTGAACTCCGGTGAATGCGTTGTCGGCAACATGGGATCGGACCAACGCTTTGACTATTCGGTTTTGGGCGATACGGTGAACCTTGCCGCGCGTCTGGAAGGCCAATCCAAGAACTATGGCGTGCGTGTGGTGATCGGTTATGACACCTGGGTTCAGGTGCCGACTTTGGCGACCATCGAGCTGGACTTCATTCAGGTGAAGGGCAAGACCACAGGGGTGCGTATCTTCGCCCTTTTGGGCGACGAAGACATGGCCAAAAAACCGGAATTCTTGTCCTACAAAACCAAAGTCGATGAGATGCTGAAAATCTATAAGTCTCAGGACTGGGACGGCGCCCGGATTGCCATCAACGAAGCGCGCCAAGCGGGTGAAACCTTCATGGCCGCTGTCGCCAAAGAGGCTCAAGCCGAAACCGGCGCAACCATTGCCCCCAAAGATGACCCCAACGCCTGCGACCCATCCGTCGTCGATGAAACGCTCTACGAACTTTACGAAAACCGTATCGCAGAATACGAGATCAACCCACCGGGCGAAGACTGGGACGGCGTGTTCATCGCGACAACGAAGTAAGTCATTTTCCAAGACAAAAAAGGGAGCGTTTTGGCGCTCCCTTTTTTTGTAAAGTTTCTTATTCACATCAACCCCTGATCTCCGTTTAAGTTGTACAAAATTAGTCAAGGCAATTTTACGATTAGGAGTGTGGATATGAAATTAGGACTTTGGCACGAAGGTGTCACGGGTGAGGCTGCTGAGGATGAGGCGGCATTTGAAGAATACTGTGCGGCGATGATCCGGTTTATCAAGAAGGCCAAAATCAAGCGTTCGTTCTTTAGTTTGATCGACCCGGGCATTGATTCAGGTGCGGCAAATTATACGCAGTGGATGAAGACCTATTGGTTGGACAAGCTGCCCGAAGACTGTGAGGCCGGGATCGTGGCTGCGATCCGGCCAAAATATAAGTGGACCTGGGACACAAATGTTGCCCCTAAGGGCGCTGACAATATCCAGCAATGCTTTAAGTTCATTTCCGAAAACCTGAATTCAGGATCGGGCAAAAAGGTCACCTGCGTTGCTTTCGACGGTGAAGGCATGGGCGAATATGCATCGACCAAAGGCGTTGAAAATATCGCCACGGCTTGGGATCAGTATTTTCCGGATCTGAAGGGGAAATATGATTTTGGTTGGGCAAAGATGACCCCACCTGTGAAGTCCGGTACCATCGAGCTGGGTACGGTTTATCCTGAGCTTTATTGGATTGGGGAAAATAAAGAGGTGGGCTGTACGGATTATCGCAAAACACCAACCCAATGCGGTTCAGGCACCCTTTACCACAAATATGTAAACCAGCCGCAAGCGATGTATGACAATGTCTTTAAGGCCTACTTTGAAGAGAAGAAGACCTACTTCAAAGCTGCGGGTGCGTGGCCGATGTTCTCCGTTGAACACTTCACGGACAAGAACTGTCCTCAGGCGACGTATGATCCTGGTGGTTTTTGCGGCACCTTTGACGGCTTTGGCGTCTGGGAATGGGATGCGTTCTACAAGTTCTTAGAGCTGGTCAGCACGACCATCGATAAAGAAGAAATCATGATCTACGAGTGGCAGTTCATTCCGACGTCGTGGATACCGGAAGCTTAATCCAGCGTCCATTCCACGCGCGGAAAATGACACGTATACCCGTGCGGATTTCTGAGGAGGTAGTCCTGATGTTCAGGCTCTGCTTCCCAGAAATCCGTTACCGGGGACACTTTAGTCGCCACCGGTCCCGGCCAGAGCTGTGAGGCCTCGACCTGTGCAATGATGTCGTGGGCCAAGACGAACTGGTCGTCATTCACATAAAAAATTTCTGAGCGGTACGAAGACCCAACGTCATTGCCCTGTCGGTCGTGGGTGGTGGGGTCGTGGATTTGGAAAAAGAACTTCAAGATCGTAGCGTAACTGATTTCGTTGGGGTCGAAGAACAGCTCTAACCCTTCGGCGTGACCAGCATGGTTGCGATAAGTCGCGTTGGGCACATCGCCGCCAGTGTAGCCGACACGGGTGTCCTTTACGCCTGGGAGCTTGCGAAACAGCTCCTGCATGCCCCAAAAGCACCCACCTGCGAGAACCGCACGTTCCAAGTTGTCCGACATTCCATGCTCCCTCGATGTTGGGTATCTGCCTTAGATATCAGGACGGGAAGCGCAATAATCAACCCTTGGGCAGGGTAAAGGTGAAGCTGGCGCCGCCATCGGGGTTGTTGGCCGCCTGGATGGTGCCGCCGTGACGGTCCACCATGTCTTTGCACAGCGGCAATCCCAACCCTGTACCCAGCTCGCCTTCGGTTCCGCGTGTGGTGATTTTTTCATCGATGCGGAACAATTTGGGGATGATGTCGGCGTCCATGCCCATGCCGTTGTCCGTGATGCGGACTTCGATATGGTCCGGATGCTCGTCAGCTGCAATGACAATGCGCCCGCCGTGGTCAACGAACTTGATGGCATTGGCCACCAAATTTCTCACGACTGTGGAGATCATGTGGTAATCGGCATGTGCCCCAACGCCATCAATGGTGTTGTCGATGGTGACAGCCTTTTCTTTGGCGCTGGAGTTCAGCGCACCGATGACGTCATCGACCAAGCCGGAAAGCGAGAACGCTGTTTTTTCCAGATCGTCCTTTTCCATTTGGTGGCGCGACCATTCTAAAAGGCCTTGCAGCAACTCGAAGAAGTGTTCCCCCGCCTGATTGACATGCCCGGCAAAGGATTTGAGCTTTGTGCGGTCTCGGGTGTCGACGTATTCTTCGATTAAACGCGTCATACCCAAGAGCGTCGTGAACGGGCTGCGCAGGTCGTGGGCGATGATGGAGAAAAAGCGGTTCTTCACGGCCACTTCATGGGACAGCTTTTGGTTCAGATCCGACAGTTCCTGGGTGCGTTCATGGACCATGTCTTCCAAGCGGCGTGTGGCCGCGCGAAACGCGATCAGCAACATGATTTCCAAAATCACGAAACCCGTTACGGCATAAAGGATCGTAATCCAAAGCTGTTCGTCCAGCTCAGCCAAGTCTTGGGTAATGTCTTCCCACACCAACACTGCGCCAACGTTTTTGCGTGTGGGGTCTTTTTTGTGCAGGAAGTCATAGAGCGGGAAAAACGTCGCCGCGTAGGTCGTTGATCCCATCTTGACGATGTAAGGCGCATCAAAGCTCGGACGTCCGTCTGGATTGAAGGGAATGTTGCGGATCAGCTCTTCCACACCATCGCGGGACGTTGCCTCGATAACGCAGCGGCAATCGGGCCGGGTGGTGCCAAAGACTCGTTCAAGCGCTTCGGGCCACATGGTTTCTTTGATGTGATCGCGGGTCAGTAATACGGTGAAGGACGCATCCAACCCATCATCCAGAATTTCGATGATTTTTGAAAAAGACGTTCCGGCTTCCAAAGCGCCGGTGTGCACGCGTTCGCCCGTTTGGGGATCGGTGGCGAACATGGGCACCACACCGCGCAGGCCGGAATAGACGCGGCCCGTCTCAAACCCGAATTGGTTTTGGTGGGTGGCGTTGGTTTCAACGATGGTGAAGCGCACATCGTCCATGTTGTCGCCGAATTTGTCCTTGCGGTGGACGCGCAAGTAACTGGTGGACCCGGGGCCTAAGTGAAAGTGCAGTTGGCGAATGCGGAAGTCTTTGGACGCTTTCAGCCAGCTTTCACCGACCTCATCGAAGAGCTTATCGCGCCACTTTTTGGCTTCAGCACCGCCCGGGCCGCCGCCTTCGGCTTTGACCGCTTTCACACCTTCATAAAACAGGTTTTGGATTTTGGCGTTATGCGCGTACAGCGATGCCACCAACATCAAGTCCGTATACGTCTGTTCCAACGCAACATCCAACGTGGTGAAGTTTTGCTGGGCCTCGGTCTTGAGGTGGGCCTCAAAATTCTCGTGCGAAAAATAAGAACTGATCAGCACGAAAATAATATCGATCACAGCGATAAACGCCGTGAGGGTCAAAAGCACGTATTTCTTGCGCATGTGTGGGTCTTTTTCCCGTTTTATATGACATAATTATATTATTCAGGTCATACAAATGCAAAGCCAATTGAGATCATCTAAGACTCAGAAAATATGAGGGCTTTGGGTTGTCTGCCACGTCAGACACCGCACGCTTCCGCCCAGTTTGCAAACTGTATTGGACGGCACAGCAATCACCTGTTTCGTGGTATGGCGTTGGATGGTTTTCAGCGCCACATCGCTCAACCGATTGTCGAAATGCGGCATGTAGATGTAGTTGGGCGTAACCGTGGCGTTTACATTGATACCGCATGCACTGCCGGGTTCGCTGTCGTCCCAATCGGCTTCAATCTCGACAATCTTGATGCCGGGAAATGCTCTGTGCAATTCGTCAAGAACTTCGGTGCGAAATGGCTCGTCATAGCGATTGACGAACAGGGTGTTCTCTTCAACAAACATCACCATGCCGTCGCTGTGGGCCAACCAGTCGTGATCGGGCGGTAAAACGGCAACCTGGGTGGCATTCAGCAAGTCTTTCAACACGGCAATGCCTTGAGATTTCGTCAGGCCGTTGTCTTTCAAAAAACGTGTCGTTGTGATCACCCGTCCGGCGGAGTTATCGACGATATTGCCGCCGTCGAGGATGTACTTCGTCTTGGGAAAGTTCAGACCGTAAGCTTTGGTGAATCTGTTGAATTCCGTTTGAATGAAATCGGCTTCGGATTGATCGCCTTCGAACGAATGGGCGGTGTAGCGAAACTGAACGGGGATGTCGGGATTGATGGTGGTGTAATCGCGCGCCCAGATGTGTGGCATATAATCGATCACCAGAACTTCGTCAGGTACGCGTCCTTTGTAGAATTGAACGGTTTCTTCATCGACCACGACGCGCACGTCGTCATGTCCATAGACAGCATTGGCATAGGCGATGTCGAATTCCACGATGTCGTCGAAGACTTCGGCGTAGTCCGGATCGTCGTGGGTATCGAGAAGGGACGGGGCCGCGATGACGATCAAATGTTTGTCAGCAGCATGGACACCAAAGCCCATCATGCAAAGGATTAGGGGCAGCCACGCAAGTGTCTTCATGACTTACTTCGACTTCATCACCCACACGCCGTTCCAGTCTGCTGGATCTTCATCCTTCAGATGTTCGCAACGCTCAATATAGGTCTTGGATAACTGGTCGCCGGGGTTGGCTTTCAAGACGTCGTTAAACGATGTCATGGCCTTGTCCCACTCACCATGGCGATAATGGTTGCGCCCTTCGGTGAAGTAGCCCACACCGTCCATGAGGTTGGGGAAGGTCTCATCATTGTGGTAGTCCAAAACCTCATAGACACCCACGGGTTCCGTTTTGCCTTTCACAATCACGTCGTCGATATCGCGGATGCGATATGTGCCTTTGAGCTTGTGATAGGTGTATTCAGAAATCAGAATGTGAGCATGGTACTGCTTACACGCACTTTCCAAACGCGCAGCCAAGTTCACACCGTCGCCAATCATGGTGTAGTCCATGCGTTTGGGGGAACCGATGTTGCCTGACACGATGCTGTCGGTGTTCAGCCCCATGCCATGATCAATGGTCATCAGGCCTTTTTCTTTGCGCGTTTCGTTGTAGTCGGCCAAGCGGGTCATCATGGCAATGGCTGCGCGCACGCCGCGGTCTTCGTCATCATCATGGGCCATGGGGATGCCGAACGCGGCCATGATGGCATCGCCGATGAATTTGTCGAGCATGCCACCTTCTTCGGTGATGGCGTCGACCATAATTTCGAAGTATTCGTTCAAAAGCGCCACAGTGCCTTGGGCGCCCAATTCTTCCGTGATGGTGGTGAAACTGCGGACATCGGAAAACAGCACCGTCGCGGTGGTGTCCAAACCACCCATCATGTCGTTTTCGCCACCGGACATCATCTGGTCGGCCAAGGCCGGGTCCATATAGCGGCTCATGGTCGATTTCATGCGTTTTTCGGACGAGATATCTTCGATCATGACCATGGAGCCCAGCTTTTCACCCTCGGGTGAGAGCAGCGGTAAAATGGTGACGTTGGCAGATGTCGCTTCTTCGCCAAACTTCAGTTCGGCATCCATAAAGATGTCGGGTTCTCCAGACTCGCTGACTTTTGCGATCTTGTCGTTCACCCAATTGTTGTCTTCGACAAAGAACTCTTGGGCCGTTTTGCCGATGACGTCGTCTTCGCCGCCCAACTGCATGATCCGGTAACCCGCCGCATTGCAGGTGACGATCTTGCCGTCTTCGTTGGTGGTGACCACAGCGTTGGACATACTTTCCAGCATGCTTTCGTTGTAGTTCTTCATGTTTTGCACATCGCTGAACAGTTTGGCGTTTTCCAAACCTATGGAGATTTGTGCCGTGAAGGCTTTCAGGCGCTGTTCGTCTTCGTCAGAAAAAGGCCCGCCCTTTTTGTTCAAGACCTGCGTGACGCCGATGCATTTGCCTTCTTTGTTGACCACGGGGGTGCACAGGATCGAGCGTGTGAAGAACCCGGTCTGTTTGTCAAAGGCCGGATTGAAACGCAAATCGGCATAGGCGTAGGGGATGTTGATGGACTTGGCCGATGTGAAAACTGTCCCCGCAATGCCTAAGTGGTTTGGGAGGCGGATTTCAAGTGCGTCCAATCCCGCACCCACCATGGACCAAAGTTCATTGGTTTTTTCATCGTTCAGGAACAGGGTCGAGCGTTCCGCGTTCAACATGCGGGTGGCTTCACCCATGACCTTGGCGAGCAAGGCGTTCAAGTTGATCTCGCTGGTGACGTCTGAGACCACATCCAGGAATTCCATTTCCTGGGTGCGTTTCTTTTGCATACGTTCGACAAATTCGGTGCTTTGCAGCGCCACAGCGGCTTGGGTGGCAATGTCTTGCAAGAATTCCAAGTCGTCTTCGGTGAACAGGGTGTGTTCTTCGTTTTCTTTTTTGTTCAGAGATTGCACGACGCCAATGATGTCGCCTTTGACCGTCTTGATTGGTGCACAAAGGATCGAGCGCGTGCGAAAACCGGTCTGTTCGTCAATGGTGCGGTTGAACCGCGCGTCTTCGTGGGCGTCATCGATCAGCGTGCCTTTGCCCGATGAGAACACCCAGCCGGCAATACCACTGTCGTTGAGGATGCGGATTTCGCGGATGTTGGTGCCTTGGGCGACGCGGGTATACAGCTCCCCGGTTTCGGCATCGTTCAGGAACAACGAAGAGCGTTCCGCATTGGTTTCGCGTGTGACGATGTTGACCAGTTCGCTCAACACTTCGTCCAGGGTTTCAAACCCGGCCATGTGGCGTGAGATTTCCAGCAGCATGTCCGCACGCTGCAGGCGCTGGATTTCTTCGTCGCTGAGTTTGGTGACGTCGCGTTTGAACGCTTTGGGGGCAGCGGGTGCTGGAGCCTTGGCAGCGACCTTTTTCGCGGGCGCTTTTTTAGCAGCAGGCTTTTTCGCCTTGCCGCCGACGTTGACGGTCAAACCGGGTGTCGTTCCGTTCTGGGACGATGTGGTGTCGGCCATGGTGGTTCCCTCAAACCTTGGTTAAGCGTTTTGCTTGCGCAGCTCTTCTAGCTCGTCGCGCAGCGCTTGAATGGTGTCGTGCAGCTGCTTGTTCTCATCACGCGCTTCGCGCTTTAACTGCTCGATCTGGTCTTCGTATTTAAACTTCATGTCATCGGTTTCGTCGCGTACAGCCTGGATAGCCTTATGCAACTGCGATGCTTCATCTTTGCCGTCCTTCATGGCACCGTGAACGGCCTCGTCTTTGTCGAAGCGCAGGCTTTCCAGCTCGTCACGCAACGCACCGGCGGTGGCGCGGAGCTGTTGAATCTCTTGATTGGCTTCGGAAACGGCATCCTGAATGGCTTCGTCGCGTTCGAAGCGCACCTTTTCCATTTCGTCGCGAAGCGCCTGAATGGTGTTCTTCAGATGACGGATTTCCGTCTGCGCGACGAGCATATCGTCTTGGTCTTTTATGACGGTGCTCATGACCTGTCCACAATTCTTGTGATGCCCAGTGTATGATTTAACGCGAAAAGGGCCCTTTGCGCAAGTTAGAGACGTTTAAAAGCTTGAAAAAAGGCGTTGAATCGCTGCAAAGAGCTCAATTCGCCCCATGCGGTCCGGGTTCAGCTGTGTCCACGTCCACGTCTTTCGCTGTTTGCCCTTGAGCCACCTGCTGGGGTTCATTGCGCACCATCACCTGGTTGCGGCCGTTTTCTTTGGCTGCATAGAGGCCTGCGTCAGCGCGCGCCAAGACGGCATCGATGTCCTTGTCAAAGGCATGGCGGGACGCCACGCCGATGGACACGGTGACTTTCATGGTGCGGTGTTCCCAGGTCATGGCCAAGCTTTCTGTGTCTAAGCGAATGCGTTCGGCCAAATGTTTTGCCCCTTCGGTGTCGGTTTGGGGCAGCATGATGGCAAATTCCTCACCACCGACACGGCCCAGGACGTCCGGTCCGCGCAATCTGGTGCGCACCACTTTGACAAATTGGCGCAAGACCTCGTCACCACCTGCGTGGCCATAGGTGTCGTTGACTTTTTTGAAGTGGTCCAGGTCTAACATCAAAAAGCTGATGGGCTGTTTGTAGCGCTCAGCACGTTCGAGCTCCGACGTGGCGGCCTCAACAAACTGGCGGCGGTTTGCGGCGCCGGTCAAGCTGTCCGTGGTAGCGAGTTGGCGCAGCTCCTGCTCTAGCTGCTTTTGCAGGGAAATATCGATGATCACGCCGTTGAACACGATGTCTTCGTCGTTGATGGCCACGGGCTTGGAGATTCCGCGCCACCACTTTTCTTCACCACTGGGCATTAAGAAACGGCCTTCAAACGACCATTCGGACCGTTTCTCAAAGGCGTTTTTGACGGTGTCGAGGTAGCGTTCTTCATCGTCTGGGTGCAGCGCCAAGGCCTGCCAGTTGCGTTTCAGCTCTTCGGGTGAGACGCCGTAGATTTCTTGGCAGCGGGGGCTAACATACAAATAGCCGCGCTCGCCACTGCGGCGTTCGATCCACTGAAAGATCACGCCGGGCACATTTGCGGCCAAATCGCGAAAGCGGCGTTCCGATTCTTCCAAAGCCGCTTTTTCCCGTTCGTAAGCCGAAACCTGTCGGGTCAACTTTTTCACCAAGGAAAAAACCAACAGCCCTAGCCCGGCCATGACGGGGATGAACACCCAGCCAATGGCGATCAGGTCTTGGCCTTTTTGCGAAGAGGAATGCATCAAGACTTCGGCTTTGTCGGCTTGTTGACGCCACGCCCAGCGCAATTGGTCCAGCGCATTGGCCGCCATCCCCGGGGTGAGGTCGACTTTTTTGTCGATCTCAACGGGGGTAAGGCCTTGGGCTTGAAGCGCGGCAATCAATTCTATGTTGGTGCGAAACCGTTTGATGACTAGACCTAAGTTGTGCAGAGCTTCGTTTTCTTCCGGGCTCAAATCAGAAAGCAAACGGTAACTGTCCACCGCATTTTTGGCCTGATCCAGATCGATGTCGATCCACATCAAATCGTCATCATCGCCATATAGCAGATAATTCTTCGTGTGCATGGAAAATCCGGTGAAGCCCAGGTAGCGGTGGATCTGTGTGAGGTACGTGATCTTCTGCTCCGACACACTGTCGAAGCGTTCCCACGTTGCGCTCATTTCGTCAAACAGACGCACAGCGTTCGACCCCATCAGCAATCCCCCGGCAGCCGTCACCATGACCAAAAGGGCAGTGATGGCCGTGACGTGGCGCCAAGGCGTTGAAAACGGGGATTTGATGAAATTCCAGACCAGCATGAAGGCTCACAAGAGATTGAGGATTGGACATGCTAGGAAATGGTGGTTGCAATCACAAAAGAAGGTTTTGTGAAGTTTTGAACCAAAAACAAAGGCCCCGCTTCCGAGCCGCAGAGCTGGAGAAGCGGGGCCTGAGTACCGCTCAAGGAAAGGTAAAGCGGTGTTGGGCTTAGGTGTGTGTTAGAGAGGCTAACGGCCTTGCACTTTGGTTCCTTGCGATTTGACGCGAACCACTTGGGCTTTCTGGTCTTGGTTGTCCAGAGATGCGAAGTGCAGTGCGGCTTTGCTGGCCATCATTTGGGCCCGGGCTTTGGCGGGGGAGGTTTCCGCCCAGCCCGTATCGGCAAAGGCGTCTTCAGCGCCGATGACGCCGAGGGCCAATGCCAGCAGAGCAGCGGCGACAATTATCCCTTTCTGGGCTGTCACTAATATCATTCTGATACTGTCCATCTGAACTCTCCTTGGAACATGTTGTGTTGCGATAATCTTGTTATACCAAGTGCGATCAAGACAATCTGTGCGCTCCATCACACACGGCAATATAAAATTAACCATGTGTCTCAAAAAGGGCAGGTTCAGGACTTTGCTGGGGCAAAAGGATCAAGTCCTTTCAGCCACTTATTTCCAATTTTGTGATCGTCTAAGCCCAATGCCAAAGCGGCAATGATTTCGATATTTTCAGCTTCAAGGCCGTTTTGTGCCAGGCCGGCATAGAGCCCATAGCCCGCCCCGTTGGCGATTTGGTACTGGGGCTCGTACATCGGAACACCCGATTCCATGCGTGCATTGTAGGCTTCGCGGCACGCGCCCACGTCAACCGAGGCCACGGCACGGCAGCTCAAGGGGCGGACTTGGTGCACGGAACACGACCCGTCCTTCAGCAGCGGGCAGGGCAGGCGCTGCTGGGCGCGCTTATGGTCCGACTTGCCGCGCGTCACACCGTCGAGGTTTCTCACCTTTCCCAACAGGCCTTGCACATCGTCTTCGGCCCAGGTGGTTTGAATATGAGTGAGCAGCAACAGGACTTCGGGTGCGGACGCTGTCAGGCGGATATGACAGCAAAACGGGCAGCCCGCTTTGCAGGCGATGGGGGGCTGGGGCGGGAGGACGTCTTCGGCCTCGGCAATGGCGCGGTCCGCCCGCGCCAGGGCGCGCTCCGCCATGCGCAGTATTTTTTTGAGCGTACGCGGCTTTTTCGACGCGCGCGCCGCCTCACGCTTTTGGTCCAGCGTTGTGCGTTCAATTATTTTGGTGAGGTCCACGTTCATGCCCTCAGTTTTCCTCAACCCTTCTTCAAGGGCAACCAACTCTTTTCACGTGTGGATAACGTTTCCATCGCCAAAAATGCATGTTTTCGATAAACTCACACCATTCCATGGGGTAGGAGTGCTCATGTGGAGTAAGGACGTCCCCAATGAAGTCGCAGAAAGATAAAAGCCTTTCAGAACGCATAGGATTTTACCCGGATTTACAAGTCATGGAAATTGACCTGTCGGAGCTGATGTTTTCCGACTCGTCTGAGGTTAACCATCTCTATGACGCTATAGAAACGCGCGTCGATAAATCCAATCAGAAGTGGCTGTTTCTCATCAACTATAAAAATTGCACGATTCTACCCGACGCCTGGATCGCCTTTGCTCACCGTGGCAAGAAACTAAATTTGACCTATTCGTTGGGCACCGTGCGTTACGCCATTCCCGATCGCACCAGTTCGGAAATCTTGGAAAAGTCGAAAGAAGAAAACTTCGATCCCAACATGTTCGACAGCCGCGAGGAAGCGTTGGAAGCTTTGGCGAAGATGCGCGCTGACTTAGAAGCCAAAGGCATGAAATTCAGTGGCGGTGAGATAGCCTCTAACAAGCCAAAAGCTGAATCTCCTGTCCGCTTAGGGACCCACTTTCCCCGCCAAATTCATGTCCGTCGCCATCCTGTAAAGGTGCGCATCGAAGACGAGAACGCCAACTTTGTTTCCGGTTGTACGCTGACTTTGTCGTTGTTGCCGGGCGGCGGAGGCGATCAGGTCATCCCCATTACCGACACCGCGGAACCTTTGGCGTGGTATTACGGGACCCAAGACCGCGTCGTGCTGAAGCTCAGCCAAATGCGAGACGGAGCAGAGAAATTTCTCACCGCCATTCCTTTTGACGAAGGCTTGGATGAACCTATCGACATCGCTTACGTGATTTATGATGAGAACTAGCCCAAGGTGCAGGTCAATTATGCGCCCGGTACAACGGATAAAGCTGTTCGCTTTCCGCCTGGATGCGTTCCCAGACTAATGTGAACATCTCTTCCGTTTCTGCGGAAAAGGCGTCGTGGTCGTCAATGTAGAGCCCTTTGTGACTTGAAACGAAAGAAAATCTGTTGCTCAGGACGAGGGGTAATGTACGAAATATGATGAACAATCCTGTACGCGGTATAGACCATGAACCAGGGAACGATTGAAAATGGGAGACGTGTTATGGCGCTTTACACGTTCGATCAACGCAGCTTCGTGGGTGTTGAACACATCGACGAAGCCCATCGCCAAATTGCCGCTCTGTCTCAGGCCTTAAAAGACTTGATCGAAGAGGGAGCGTCATTTGACGAAGTGCACAAGACGTTCTTGGAACTTTCGAACGTGATGAAAGATCACTTTACTTGAAGAAGAAAAGTTGATGGCGGCTTTCCCGCCGAGCCCAGAAGCCCACGAGCATATCTCGCAGCACAAAAAGAACCATAAAACCTTTCGCGACGTTCGGGCGTATGCGGAAGGCAAGTTTAAAGACAATATGACGTCCAAAGAGCTCCCAAACGTGATCGACTTAATCCCAGAGTACTATATCGAAGAGCTCAAAGGACTGGATGGCGAGATGTCAGTGTTCATCAAGAACGCATGAAAAAAGGCCAGCCCCGAAGGACTGGCCTTTTGTTTTGGCTCCGGCGGTAAGATTCGAACTTACGACCGATCGATTAACAGTCGATTGCTCTACCACTGAGCTACGCCGGATCAAACATGCTTTGCAGCACGTCCTTGCGAGAAGCAGGCTGGAGGCGCGGACCGGAATCGAACCGGTGTACACGGCTTTGCAGGCCGCTGCGTAGCCACTCCGCCACCGCGCCATCCTGCGCCTATGACAAACCGTGGCTGAACAGTTGGTTTGTCTAGGGGAGCCGTGGGCTCCGAAGTCCTCCTCGCGAAGGCGCTGGAACATAAAACGCAGAAGCCGTCCGGGTCAAGCACCCGATTGCTGTTTTTTGTATTTTTTTTGAAATTCTGCCTAAAATTCACGAAAGTCCTGAAAATTCAAATCTTTAGTGATTGGGAAGGGGGCATGGAAAAGGTGGAAAATGGCACGAAATCGCCATTGTGCGGACCGCCGCCTCCGGGCTATAGTGCCTCGCAAATGGGGGCGGTTTCGAAGACCTATGTTTTCGGGGCCGATAAGATCGACGCTAAAACACAGTATTCCAAGTCCATGCCCTGTGTCGGCATGGCCTGAAACAGAGGGAAAGTCCCATGGATTTCGCGCAAGCCCGCCACAATATGGTCGAAGGCCAAATTCGCACCAACCGCGTGACTGACGCCTACGTCGTCGAAGCGATGGAAGACATGCCTCGCGAAGCGTTCTTGAGCGATGTATTGAAAAACCTCGCCTACATCGACGAAGACATCCAAGTGTCGCAAGGCCGCATTATGATGGAGCCGATGGTGCTTGCCCGCTTGCTGCAAGCTGCAGCCGTGGAAGAATCCGACGTTGCGCTGGTCGTTGCCGCTGCGACGGGCTACGAAGCCGCTGTGATCTCCAAAATCGCATCCGCCGTGATCGCCGTCGAATCCGTTGATGTCTTGTTCCAAGCCGCCAGCACCCAGCTTCATGCCGAGGGTGCCGATACCGTTTCCATGACCAAGGGCGACATCACAACCGGCGCACCGGACCAAGGCCCGTTCGACGTCATCTTGGTGAACGGCGCTGTTGAAGAGCTACCGAGCACTTTGGCCGATCAACTGGTCGATGGTGGCCGTTTGGTCTATGTCAAAGTTGCCAAAGGGACCGGGAAAGCCATGTTGGTGACAAAAACCGATGGTGTGATTTCCGAAAATGAGCTGTTCGACGCCAACGTTCCCGCGTTGCCGGAATTTGCCAAAAAGCCCGAATTCAGCTTCTAAGGCGCTCCAATACCAAACGCTTTTTGTCCCCTCAGCGAAAAACTTCCTGAGGAGACTTGCATTCCTGCCCCATAAGAATTATCTAATATACAAATAGGAGCGGCGGGTTACCTCGAACCGCTTCACCCCGAACCCAATAAAAAGAATTTGGAGCAGATCCCCCATGTCTTTGCCCATCGAAATCGACGCCCACGGTTTGCGTCAAATCCAAGAGCAAAACAAAAAAGCTGCCTTTATCGACGTGCGGATGCCTTGGGAAGTGGCTCAAGCCCCAGCCGGCGACAGCCCGAATATTCCGTTGAATCAATTGCCTCAGCACTTGGATCAATTGCCGGACGCCGAGCACTTGGTGATCATCTGTGCCCACGGCAATCGTTCATTGATGGCAGCGCACTGGCTGCGCCAAAACGGCTTTGAAGCGGCCCAGTCTTTGATGGGTGGAATGGCGTCCTGGCGACGCTTCGAAGAGATGGCCGCCTAAGGCGGACAATTCATCATATTCCAAATACTTATAGCGCGAACAGGCTATGGTTTTCGTCTTGGTCAATGTATAGTGTTGCCAACGAATCAACTGATTCTTGCCCCTAATTTGGTCGTGAAAAGATAGAAGCAATGTTCAAAAACACTGTATCGCGTTTGGCGCTGGTGAGCGCAGCCCTGTTGGCTGTAAGCCCCGCGTCGGCAGAAACTTTGCAAGAAGCCCTGTCGAAGGCCTATGCAACGAACCCGTCGCTGCAGTCGGCCCGCGCGACATTGCGCGCAACGGACGAAGGTGTCGCCCAAGCCATTTCGGGCTGGCGTCCATCTTTGTCCGTGGAAGCGTATTCTTCGGTGAAGAACCAAGAGACCAACACCAGTAGTGGCAAAGTCAACACCAACCCGAAATACCTTGGCTTGACCTTGAGCCAGTCTATCTATGCCGGCGGGACGACGATGGCTGGCATCGAAGCTGCCGAAAGCGATGTCTATGCCCAGCGCGCCCGTTTGGTGACACAAGAACAGACTGTGCTTTTGAATGCGGCTTCAGCTTACCTCAATGTCTTGCGCGACCAAGCGGTGCTTGAGCTTAATGTGAAGAACGAAGAAGTTCTGTCCAGTCAGCTCGATGCCACACGCGACCGCTTCAACGTCGGTGAAATCACCCGCACAGATGTTCACCAAGCCGAATCGCGTCTGGCCGGTGCAACCGCTGACCGCATTCAAGCCGAAGGCGATTTAAAAACGTCCCGCGCCACGTATGCCAATTTGATCGGTGATGCACCCGCCACGTTGGACACGCCAATTTTGGCGCTGCCCTTGCCCGAAAGCTTGGAAGACGCTTTGGCGTTGGCCGAAACGAATAACCCAAGCGTTATCGCGGCGGACTTCGACTACAAATCTGCATCAGCTGACATCAACAGCAACAAAGGCGAGTTGTTGCCCAGCCTGGATTTGTCCGGCACCGCATCGCGCTCTTTGGAAACAGCGTCGAAAGGTTACTGGGCCAATGCCGCAGAAGCCAAGCTGACCTTAAGTGTGCCGCTGTACCAAAGCGGTTCGGTCTATTCGCAATTGCGTGCCGCCCGTCAAACCGCCGCCGCGAGCCGCTTGGATTTGGACCAAACGCGTCGCGATGTGGCTGAAGAAGTGCGCACCGCGTGGGAGACTTTGGCGTCCACTCAAGCGCGAATCGAAGCCATCAAATCCCAGGTTTTGGCAGCTGAAACCGCTCTCGAAGGGGTGCAACGCGAAGCCAGCGTGGGGTCGCGCACGGTGCTCGATGTGCTGGATGCAGAGCAAGAATTGTTAGATGCACGGGTAAATCTCGTTAAATCTCAAAGGGATGAGACTGTAGCAGAACTGACACTTCTTTCATCAATTGGTAACCTTACCGCAGCTAACATGAACCTCGCAGTGGATTTCTATGATGCACAAGGGCATTATCAAGATGTTCGGAACAAATGGTTCGGGGGTCGTATTGAGGACGATGGTTCTCAATAAGTTACAGTCGAACCCGGTCAAGTACCCTGGGGGATAAGCGAGCTTTTCATGAGCGAAGACGCGCAAGGACAAAACGGCGAAGAGCCATCGATGGAGGACATCCTAGCCTCCATCCGCCGTATCCTGTCAGAGGATGGCGAGGAAGAGGAGGCTCCGGCTGCTGAAGCTGCACCGGAACCAGAACCAGAGATGGATATGGCCGCCGCCATGGAAGAGATGGCGGCTGAGCCGGAACCGGAACCCGAACCAGAACCCGAGATGGATATGGCTGCCGCCATGGAAGAGATGGCGCCAGAACCCGAGCCCGAGCCCGAGCCCGAACCGGAGCCAGAGCCAGAGCCCGCACCAGAACCCGAGCCCGAGCCAATTATCGAGCTGGCCGATCCGGAGCCCGAGCCGGAGCCCATTCCAGAGCCAGAGCCTATCCCAGAACCGGAACCAGTGCCTATACCGGCACCTGAGCCTGTGGTCGTCGCACCGCCACCACCGCCGCCTCCACCGCCGCCGCCGCCGCCTCCACCCCCACCGCCGCGCCCGGGTGGGGAGCCGGACATTTCTTCGATCCTGGATTTGACCGAAGAAATGATCACGACGCTGCCCGAAGGCACGGACATTCAGCAGTCCATCATGTCCATGGGGGCCTACAATGCCTCCACCGATGTGCTGTCGGACCTGGCCCGTGCGATATTGAGCCAGCGCGAACTGCAAGTTGGCGGCTCGGACGTAACGCTTGAAGGTATGGTGCGCGAAATGATGCGTCCGCTGCTCAAAGAGTGGCTGGACCAAAACCTGCCGTACTTGATTGAGCGTTTGGTCAAAAAAGAAATCGATCGCATGATCAACCGGGCGGAACGCCTCGAAGAATAAAGTTGCAAAACTCTCAAACAAAACGCCGCCTGGGCTTTCCTGGGCGGCGTTTTTGCTATAGAAACCAAAGCTTACAGATACTTTTCAGTCACGGACGGCAATCACATGTCTTTGGATAAAACTTACACCCCCGCGGACGTTGAACAACGCATCTACGAACAGTGGGAAAACTCAGGCGCTTTTGCTTGCGGCAAAGCTGAAGCCCAAGACGCTTACACCATCGTTATTCCGCCGCCCAACGTGACCGGCAGCCTGCACATGGGCCATGCGCTGAACAACACGCTGCAAGACATTCTGGTGCGCTACAACCGTATGAAGGGCAAAGACACCCTGTGGCAGCCCGGCACCGATCACGCGGGTATTGCGACCCAAATGGTGGTCGAACGCCAGATGGAAGCGGAAAAGCTCACCCGCCATGATTTGGGCCGTGACAAGTTCATCGAACGCGTATGGGACTGGAAAGCTGAATCTGGTGGCACCATCACCCGCCAGCTGCGCCGTTTGGGCGCATCGTGCGACTGGGACCGCGAACGCTTCACCATGGACGAAGGTTTGTCCAAGGCCGTGCAGAAAGTCTTTGTCGAGCTGCACAAACAAGACCTGATTTATCGCGATAAGCGCTTGGTGAACTGGGATCCGTTGCTGCACACCGCGATTTCCGATTTAGAAGTCGAAAACAAAGAGCAAAACGGCAAGATGTGGTACTTCAAGTATCCCATCGAAGGCCGCGACGGCGAGTTTATGACCGTCGGCACAACGCGCCCCGAAACCATGCTGGGCGATACCGGTGTGGCGGTGCACCCTGATGACGAACGCTATACCGATTTGGTTGGCAAGAACGTCGTCTTGCCTTTGGTTGGGCGTGTCATTCCCATCGTGTCTGACGAGTACGCCGACCCTGAAAAGGGCTCGGGCGCTGTGAAGATCACGCCGGCACACGACTTCAATGACTTCGAAGTTGGCCGCCGTTGCAAGCTGGATGTCATCAACGTTTTGGATTTGAACGCCGCCATTATCGGCGATGCGGACGACGCCAACGCGGTCGGCATTCCCGAACACCTGCAAGGCCTGGACCGCTTCGAAGCGCGCGACGCCATCGTCAAGGAAATGGAAGGCTTGGGCCTTTTGGAAAAGGTCGACGAAAACCCCATGACGGTGCCCTACGGCGACCGCTCCGGCGTTGTCATCGAACCTTGGCTTTTGGATCAATGGTTTGTGGACGCAAAGAAGCTCGCCGTCGAAGCCATCAAAGCGGTGGAAGACGGGCGCACCACGTTCCACCCGAAACAATACGAAAATCTCTACTTTGAATGGATGCGCAACATCCAGCCGTGGTGTGTGTCGCGTCAAATCTGGTGGGGACACCAAATCCCGGCGTGGTATGGCCCGGACGGCCATCCGTTCGTGGAATACACCGAAGACGACGCCCTGGCCGCGGCTAAGGACCACTACGGTGTCGAAACGGCGCTGACGCGTGACCCGGATGTGTTGGACACGTGGTTCTCATCCGCGCTCTGGCCGTTCTCGACATTGGGCTGGCCGGACGAAACGCCGGAAGTGGCACGTTATTACCCGACCGATTGTTTGGTCACGGGCTTTGACATCATCTTCTTTTGGGTGGCGCGGATGATGATGATGGGGCTGCACTTCATGGACGAAGTGCCGTTCAAAGACGTCTACATCCACGCCCTGGTCCGCGATGAAAAGGGCCAGAAGATGTCCAAGTCCAAGGGTAACGTCATGGACCCGCTGGAACTGATCGATCAGTTCGGCGCCGATGCTGTGCGCTTCACCATGACGTCGCAAGCCGTTCAAGGGCGCGACGTGAAGCTGTCCGTCAGCCGCATTGAAGGCTATCGCAACTTTGTCACCAAAATCTGGAACGTTGCCCGCTTTGCCGAAATGAACGAATGCAAGCCGGTCGCCGACTTCGACCCATCATCTGTGAAGCTGACGGTGAACCGCTGGATTATTGCCAAAGCGTCCGAGGCGGCCGTGAAGATCGAAACGGCCATCAATGGCTATCGTTTCAACGAAGCCGCAGATGCGGGCTATCACTTCACCTGGGGCACGTACTGTGCGTGGTATACGGAATTCACCAAACCTATTTTGAACGGTGACGACGAAGCGGCCAAAGCCGAAACCCGCGCGACCATGGCCTGGGTTCTGGACCAAATTTTGCTGATGCTGCATCCGATCATGCCCTATGTGACCGAAGAGCTGTGGGCCAACATCGCCGACCGTGACGGTCAATTGATGTTGCAAGCGTGGCCGGACCTAAACGGTCTGGACGCTGCAGACGCCGAAGCCGAAATGGATTGGGTGGTGCGTTTGATCTCCGGCGTGCGTGGCGTGCGTTCGGAAATGAACGTCGAGCCCAAAGCCAAACTGACGCTGCGCTTGAAAGACGCGTCTGCTGAAACCTTGGCGCGCTTGGAGACGCACAAAGATTTGATCCACACCATGGCGCGGATTGAAGATTCGGCTGCTCTTGAAGGCGACGTGGAGAAGGGCTCTGTCTCAACCATCCTGGACGAAGCCACCGTGGTTCTGCCCCTGTCCGGCATCATCGATGTGGATGCGGAAAAAGCGCGTTTGGACAAAGAGATCAAAAAGCTCGCGCCTGAGATTATGAAGTACGAGAAAAAGCTCTCCAACGAAGGCTTCTTGGCCAAAGCACCAGCCGAAGTCGTCGAAGAACAACGCGAACGCTTAGAAGGCATGAAAGCCGAACGGGCGAAGCTGGACGAAGCCTTGGCGCGATTGGCTGATCTGTAAGTCAATACCTCAATCCTACTTGCTATCGGGCAGCCCTTATGGAAGGGTTGCCCGATATGTTTTTGAGGGGAGAGTATCTTGAACATCTTTGTCCGCGTCGTCGTTTGCCTTGTTATTTCAGCCTCCAGCACGGCTCTCGCACTGGATCGTGACGCTTTGTTCGACAAAGCCGACCAAGCCTATGAGGCGAAGGATTACCAGAGCGCTTTGTCGAAGATGGAGGCTTTGGCCGTTCTTGGAGATGCCCGCGCGCAGAACTATGTGGGCTACATGCATGCCTTTGCGAAGGGCACCATCAAAGATGTCGAAAAAGCCGCCCAGTGGTATTGCCAGGCAGCCCTTCAAGGCCATGCAAAGGCCATGGCGAACATCGCCCGTTTTTATGTGGACGGCACGGGCGTTGAGGCTGACACGACCATAGCCAACGCATGGTACGCCAGCGCGGCGCGTTTGGGCGATGTGTCTGGGCAAGTCAATTTAGGCATGAATCATCTCGATGGGGTGGGGACGCCAGAGGATCCCGCCCTCGCGTTCACGTGGCTTTCCATCGCGCTGAAAGAGCGTGCGGGCAAGACGTTGGCGCATGAGTATTTGAGCGACGCGAAGAAGGTTTTGAGCGCTGAGCAACGCAAGACATTGACGGACGAAGTCGCCCGCTGGACACCTTTAGTATTTTCCGATGCCATGAAGGCTGAGATTGCGGATTCGCCACTGTGCAAAAGCCAAGAGATGGATCTGAAGCCGTTGACGTTCAACGCAGGCTCTCGTGCATTGCGTCATGAAGAGTATGACTTGGCCTACACCTTGTTTGAAACGTTAGCTGATGTAGACCATGCGCCGTCTCAGATCATTTTGGCGGAGATGTTGGAAAAGGGCCAAGGCCAGGACAAAGACCTGAACCAAGCCACCGCGTGGTACTGCCGGGCTGCGGCGCAGGGGGATGTTGAGGCCTTGTGGCGTTTGGGCTCAACCAACCCAGGTAATGCCAAGACGTTTCACACCATCGGCGCCAACTTGGGCGATGCCCGCGCGCAACTGGTCTTGGGGCGACAGATGAGGACATCCAATCCGACCCAGGCCTACAAATGGTTAAGCGTGGCATCCAACGAAAACTTGGATGAAAGCGGTGAGGCTGAAGAACTGTTTGACCAGTTCCGAACCCAAGTGACCCGCGAGCAAAAGATAGAAGGCATCACCTTGGCAGCTGATTTCTGGCCGGTTCAGTTCAATGCAGAGATGGCTGAAGCTGTTCGCAACACGCGTGCGTGTCAGAGGTCCTAAAGCTCGGCACAATTTTCCGAGCGCGCAGCTTTTCTGGGGATATTCTGCCGGTTGGCGACGTCTTCTCCTTAGTTGAATCAATGTTATCTGCCATTCTTAATAGTGGTATGGGTTTTGCACCAGTTTTAGCCTTCAATAAGAGGAGGTTAGGCCTATGAGCATCGTCACCGATCCCAACTATTCACTTGGCGCGGCCCAAATCAATCGGTCGAGCACAACTCAGGGGCAGAATTCCCAGTTCTACAAGATGATGGAGGCCCGGATCGAGACTGAACAGAAAGCGTCTGGACTGGTGTCTAGCGGCGGTAAAATCGACATTGAAACGCAGATGAAAGCGATTTCGCAGCAAAGAGAGGGCTTGCTAAAACAGAGCGAACTGGTCGTCAATACCTTTCGGAATAACTTTGGCAAACTCGGCATGCCGATCATCGATATGTTCCGGTTGACGTTTTCAAACGGCACATTCAATGCCACGGCGTGGGGGCAAAACATGAAAACGCACGAGGCTTATCCCATAGACCATCCTCAGGAAAAGTACATAGAGGCAGCGATGAATGGCTCTATCCCCGAGTTTGCAGAGTTCGCCCGTGAACAAAAGGGATTGTTGGAGACCTTAAACAATCTGCAGATGGAGATGCGGAAGCTGAGCGCAGCAAGTGCGGAACTGCATGGCAATACCTATAAGGGACCGACGGGTGACCTTTTCAGCGACGCTATTGTTTTTGGTGTCGATGTTGATCCGAATCTTTTGGAGGATGCCCGCGACTTGGCGCGCTGGAACCCGGATGAACTCGATCGCTTTAAAGAAAACTTGGGAGGTGACTTGAAGATGATGTCATCCAAACAGGTTTTGCAGCGCTACTATTTTGAGACGGTAACCAAGAAGGATATGCCCGATATTTTCCGTCAATTCTTTGATGATGTTGAACAGCACAAGTGGGCTTAACACAAAAAAAGGGGGACGGCATAACCGTCCCCCAAAGTCTTGTTGGACCATGAAATAGTCCTGTGGTTGGGTGCCATTGAGATGGCGGGCGTGAAAGTGGGCTTCAGACGCAGCCTGTCGGTTTCGGCAGACCGCCCCACTTACAAATCAGTTTCATCGGGCCGGTCTGAAAGATCTGGAACATCTCTTTCTTATCAACGCCCATGGCTTTGGTGAATTTGCGGATCGGCGGTACGGTCCCATCGCGGTCATACATCTGGCGTGCAGCGTCAATGAAGCCCATGATCTCGTCTGTGATTTCCCGGCCATCGCGCGAGGCAATTTCGCGGGCGACTTCCGGGGTCCAGTCATTGCGGTTTTGCAAAAAACCTTCGCCGTCAGTTTGAATATCCATTAAGTCCTCCTGGGTCGCGTAGCGTTTATGCGTTAGAATTATTCTTAACTTATACCTGAGTAAATAAGTCAGGTAAAGGCCCGCGTCAAGGTTTATATGAGGAAAAATACATGTTTCGGGTAGGTGCAGTTCGGACTTAAGCGTTTTCAGATGCTTCAGCGACATCACGCAGCATGAAAATCACGTCCAGGGCCGGGGGATTGTCCATGCCTAACTGGGTCAGCATACAGTGAACTTGACCCCGGTGATGGGTCTGGTGATTGAACAGTGTCAAGAAAATGTGATGTGCTGGCGAAGCGTGTTTGGGGCCGCCGGACATGGTGCGATAACGCACTTCGCGTTCAAACCCGCCGTCCAGCCCAACGCTCATGCGGTCCACCATCAACAGAATATGATCGTCCATGGCTTCACGTGCGAGGCGCAGCTCTTTGAGATCTTCATGGAGGATTTCGTCGAGGGATTTGACGCCGGAATACTCACCGATCAGGCGGCTGGTCCAAACACGGTCACCAACCAAGATGTGGTTCAATGTTGCGTGTATAGAGCCGAAAAAAGCACCGCGGTCCGCTCGGTAATCTTCGTCACTGAGCGTCTGGATAGCGTCAAACAGGCGCTGATTGGCCCAAGCGTTGTAGCGGGCCATGATCTGCAAATCGTGAAGAGAGGCGAGACTTTCATTCATAAGATAAAAGCTACTGTTCTGGCCCTGTGGAATCAACTTCATAAATCATAGCAACTCCATGAGGACACGTGAAAGAGAAAGATTCGCGTGATGGTGCATGGAATTCATGACAGGCACACGCATAAGACTTGGTTGGTAAACGATTATTCTATTTTCGCGTGCTAAACGACATCTCCCGTTTTGTGCACGCTGTGGTATTATCCGCTTCATTGTGAGAGTCGTAACCGCCCGCATTGTCCAGTTGATTACTGTGCTGTCTCTGTTTTTCGGGCAAGGCGCGTGGGCACAAGGTGTGCAATTGTCCGAAGTCTTTATCGATGCCCGCCAACCGGCCTATGTCACGTATCAGGCGCTGAGCCTGAAGACACCTCCTCTTGCACGCCAAGAAATGCTGGGCTACGCCAACTTAGATGGCGTCACGCTGGTGAAGTGGGATTTATTTCGGGACAATGTCGACAAATTCATCGCGTCAGGGATCCGCATCAACGAATATTCGAAAAACAAGACGGCGCTGAGCATCTTGACCATGCTGAAGACCAAGCCAGGGCGTCCGGTGTCCATCACGTGGAACGGCGGCATTGCGACCTCGTTTTTCGATTTTCAGTTGGCTGTTGAATCGTTTGAAGCCTTTCAGGAAAATCCCGTTCAGTATGAAATTGATCGCGATGCAGGTGAGTTTGGCAACAACCTAGATCCCGCTGTACAGCTCCGCACCATGCTGGACCGCGAACAAGCTTCGCCGTTTTAGGTGTTTTCACGCTGGAATTTCCCCGCAGAGGGGAGTATTTTGCCCTTCCTTCTCAATCACCTTTTAGGGGTCAGACCATGCCCGAATATCGTTCTCGTACATCCACTCATGGCCGTAATATGGCCGGAGCGCGCGGCTTGTGGCGCGCAACAGGCATGAAAGACGGGGACTTTGGCAAGCCCATTATCGCGGTGGTGAACTCGTTCACCCAGTTCGTGCCGGGGCATGTACACCTGAAAGACTTGGGCCAACTGGTCGCACGTGAAATTGAACAGCACGGTGGCGTGGCGAAAGAATTCAACACCATTGCCGTGGATGACGGCATCGCCATGGGCCACGACGGCATGCTCTATTCGCTGCCGTCGCGCGAAGTGATTGCGGACAGTGTCGAATACATGGTCAATGCGCACTGCGCCGACGCCATGGTGTGTATTTCTAACTGCGATAAAATCACGCCAGGTATGATGATGGCGGCCATGCGCTTGAACATTCCGGCTGTGTTTGTGTCCGGTGGTCCCATGGAAGCGGGCAAAGTGGTGGTGGATGGTGAGGAAATCGCGGTCGATCTCATTGACGCCATGATCCAAGCTGCAGACCCCAACGTTTCCGACGAAACCGTGATGGATTTCGAACGCGCGGCGTGCCCCACGTGCGGCTCGTGTTCGGGTATGTTCACGGCCAACTCCATGAACTGCTTGGCCGAAGCGTTCGGCTTAGCGCTTCCGGGGAACGGTTCGTTGGTAGCGACCCATGCAAATCGTAAAAGTTTGTTCGAAGAAGCCGGGCGCGTGGTTATGGAAATCACCAAGCGTTACTACGAGGACGATGACGACAGCGTGTTGCCACGCAATTTGGGCGGTAAAAAGACATTCCAAAACGCCATTGCTTTGGACATCGCCATGGGCGGGTCCACCAACACGGTGTTGCACATCTTGGCCATTGCCAACGAAGGCAAGATTGATTTCACCATGAACGACATCGACGAGATGAGCCGCAAAGTCCCGCACTTGGCCAAAGTCGCGCCGAGCACCCAGCTGTTCCACATGGAAGACGTGCACCGCGCTGGCGGCATTATGAGCATCTTGGCGGAACTTGACCGCGCCGGGCTGATCCATCGTGACGTCAGCACCGTGCATTCACCGTCACTGGGTGAGGCCATGGACCATTGGGATGTGGCGAACACGGACAACGAACAGGTCAAAGCGTTTTACCGCTCCGCTCCAGGGGGCGTTCCGACGCAAACCGCGTTCAGCCAAGACAAATACTATGAGACCTTGGATACCAACCGGGAACTCGGTTGTATCCGCAACCTCGAAAACGCCTACAGTCAAGACGGTGGCTTGGCCGTTTTGTTCGGCAACATTGCTGAAAACGGCTGCATCGTGAAGACCGCAGGGGTGGACGAAAGCATTCTGAAGTTCACCGGCCGTGCACGGATTTGTGAAAGCCAAGACGAAGCGGTTGAAAAGGTCTTGGCCGGCGACATCGTGAAAGGTGACGTGGTGATGGTCATCTACGAAGGCCCCAAAGGCGGCCCAGGCATGCAGGAAATGCTGTACCCGACCGCGTACTTGAAATCCATGGGATTGGGCAAGGATTGTGCTTTGCTGACCGACGGACGTTTTTCCGGCGGCTCGTCCGGGCTATCCATCGGTCACGTGTCACCAGAAGCTGCCGAAGGCGGTGCCATCGGTTTGGTGGAAGAGGGTGACACCATTGAAATCGATATTCCCGGACGCACCATCAACGTGGCTGTCAGCGACGACGTCCTGACACAACGCCGCGCCAAGATGGAAGCACGTGGCAAAGACGCTTGGAAACCCACCAAAGAGCGCCCGCGCAAAGTCAGCCAAGCCCTGCGCGCCTACGCCGCCATGGCGACCAGTGCGGACAAAGGGGCCGTGCGCGACGTATCCTTGTTAGAGCGTTAAACCCTCAGCCCATCCAATGCTCGAGCAAGGCCGCAAGCTTCAGCTCTAGAAGACATACAAAACCGGACTTGGTGTGAAATCCAGGTCCGGTTAGCTTTTTTAATGCGTGCAATTCAATGCGTTAATGAGCGTGTATCGAAGTCCTATTTTGACCGAGAGGCTCCGCGTCTCGCTCCGCCAAAGGTGTTTCCGCGATTGTTGCCGCCCGGGCCTTTGATGGTCTGCCCGCCAGAACTGAAAGGCTCGGCTTGCGTCTGTTGGCCCGCGTCGTCGGTGTTGGCTTTAAGCTTCTTTGCTTTCTTCTTCAGCGCATTTGTTTTTGCACGTTGGCGTGCTCTTTCTTTTGTCATGTCGAAGGTGGCCTTTCTGGATTTATAAACTAAACAAATGCGGGACCATGTGTCCAAGCAACGAGAGAGTGGCGCAAACCGCTGATCACCGGCACCACACGGTGAAGTGTTGTCGCCGCAAAAATGACGGCCGTGCCTTGATGGCGTGGTGCCTGAAAGGGGTGTCCGTCAGCATTGATTTCCAGCGTGCCGCCTGTGTAACCCTCTGGCTTCGTGAGCTGCACGGAAACGGTGAGCTTGCGCCGCGCCGCAGTGCTGCCTTTTCCCCGGTCAATATGCCAATCATAATAATGTCCAGGGCCATAAGCGGCCAATTGCAGCTGTTCTTCAAACCCTTCAAGGGCAAAATTAAAATGCTCTCGGTTCGCCTGAGCGATTAGCCGCGCCATGCGTTCGTCTACCCATGCAAGGTCATCTCTTTCGGGTAGCCATGCCAAGGTGGACTGGCGCACACTTTGGTCAAATTGCCCAGCGACAAGAGCGCCGTCCCCAGCTTCGAGCTGCTTTAAAACGTCAATGAGCTGCGTGCATTCTATAGGGGAAAACGCAGCTTCTATAACAGCCCAAAACTGAAGGGGGCTGTTGTCACCTGTCGCAGTTTGAAGCGGGGCAGTCGGCGGCCGACTTAACATTCAGGACAGGTCCTTTTGTGGATGATTGAAGCAAATGAACGTCTCGAATGCATACGCTTATTCGTTCCACAAAGATATAAAAATGCATATTCAAAATAAATAAATTCAAATAAAATAATAAATATTATTTAGCTATTTATGTCGTAACCCGCTGTTTGTGTGGGGATTTTATTTTATTTTTTTAAAAACAATATTTTCATTTTATTTATTTTAATTATTTCGATCCGTCACATAACTGTCTTATCCATTGACTTTTGATTGAAACTGCCCACTTATCCCTCACAGAGACTTAAACATATGCTGGTGTTGGCGAATTGGTTTGCACACTGATCGAGCCGTGTTTTTCTCTGACTTCGATATTTTCTGACATTCAGATCATTCATGAGACCGCGTGCACAAGGCGTATCGAAAGCCTGTGAGCAAACGCCTGAGCTGCCTGATCGCGCTCATGGCTTTGCAGCCTGTTTACGGGCAAGTGGTTCAATGAAATTCCGCGTTCCGTAATAAGGATAATCATGACGACACCGGATGGGGATGCCCAACCCACAATCATTTCTTATGTAAAAGACCTTCCAAATGTGTGTTCACTCGCCGGTCTGGCGTGCACCGTTATGGCAATCTATTTCAGTATTTTGGGCATATACCCAGCCGCCATGATCGGCATGATTTGGGCCGTTGCTTTTGACTGGGCCGACGGACTTATTGCACGAAGGATGAAGGGGCGGACGGGCAACGACAGTAAACTTGGGGGACAGCTTGATATTGTTATCGACATTGTCAGCTACGGCGTTACCCCCGCCATTGTTCTCCTAAGTTATGGAAAGTTCGATCCGCTGTTTCTTGTCGGGGCATTTATTATGCTTGGTGCAAGCGCAATTCGGCTGAGTTACTTTAGCACGTATGGTCTATCAGGTGGGTCGAAGTACACAGGCTTGGCACTGGACAACAACAGCATCCTACTCGTCTTCATATTCTTATTTGAAAGTTTAGTTAGTCCCGGTGTATTTGCGATCATTCTTTACATCAGCGGCTTAAGTCTGGCGGCCCTCAATGTATCGCAAATCAAAACACCCAAGCTTTCTGGCAACCCCGTCAATGTCTACCTCCTCGCTGCTTATACTCTTGCCATCACTGCAATATATGGCTGGAAACTTATTTAGATGGAGAACCTCTCAACAAACAAAACAATCAAGGAGTTTCTACAGCCATGATGGTCTATACGGTCGGCACATTTGATGTGTTACATGTGGGGCACTTAGCATTATTGGAATACTGCAAAACATTAGGCGATGTTGTCGCCGTTGGTGTTGCATCCGATAGTGTCGTGAATTCTTACAAGCCCAATGTTCCTATTATTCCCCTTGATCAACGCATTGAAATGCTAAAGGCCTTGCGATGCGTGGACATTGTTCGCCCCTACCATGAACTTGAGTATGTATCAGCTTGCAAAGACTTGAACCCGGACATTTTTGTCATTGGGGAGGATTGGGGAGATAACCCCCATAACTTAGATGTTGAGCACTATTTAAAATCTGAGGGCAAGCAAATCGTCCAGGTCAATTATAATCCTCGAACTTCTTCAACGGAAATTAAGCGCAACGTCATGTCTCAAGCCGCAGCTCGCGGTTTAACGGACGTTGCGCCTGACCGCTCACCAGTGCTCAGGCGTGTCGCCGAGACGGATGGTCATGCGCGCACTTCTCGCGTTTAAAGCTGGGTCTTGAACACCACCAGATTTGTTTCGCATTCACGACAAGGATTAAGAGATGCACTTCGCACGACAGACTTTCACGTACATTCGACAAGCCATAACCGTTGCGATACTTGTTTGCGTATCTTCTGGCACGGCATTATCCGCAGACGATCACCTCAGCCTACCCACAAATGCTCATGCAAAATCTTACGGCAGCGGATGGGAATGTGATCGCGGCTATCGAGAGAAGCTCGGGGCCTGTGAAGCCGTCAAAATTCCCGATAACGCATATGCGACCGACGCGACGTATGGACAAGGTTGGGCGTGTAAACGTGGCTTTAAGGAGAACAAAGAAAGCTGTCAGTCCATTAACGTGCCGGAGCATGCTTATCTCAATTCTTCAGGTGATCGTTGGGAATGTAACAGAGGCTATCAAAACAAAGATGATATCTGCGCCAAAATAGCTGTTCCTCTCAATGGGTATTTATCAACGTCTTCATACGGGTCTGGTTGGGAATGCAATCGTGGATTTCGGGCCGTAAAAACGAACTGTGTCGCCGTTAAAGTTCCTGCAAACGGTTATTTTGTGGAAGGTGGATATGGAAGCGGATGGGAATGCGATCGTGGCTATACAGTTGACGGTGAAAATTGCGTTGCGGTGCGCATCCCCACAAACGGGTATTTTGCGGGGTCTTCATCAAGGCGTGGTTGGGCATGCGAACGGGGGTTTCGCATAAAAGGTGAAACCTGTGCCAAAGTCACCGTCCCTGAAAATGCTCACCTCGATTATTCCGGCAACAATTGGGAATGTGATCGACCGTATCGCAAACAAAGAGATGCTTGTGTGCTGCCTTAACGGAGTTCAACTCTTCTCTAACAGCTAACTTTTTCGTTCAAATGTGCGCTGCAGCATACCATTGTGTTTGCAAAAGTATGACTTAAGTCATTGGGGTTAAGCTTTTATTCGCTAACACTCATGTTGCGGTGCGACGGGAAGGGCGGAACTTAGCCATTGATCCGGTTCGTTTTTTCAAGTAGTCCAAATGTATGTGAAATGGGGACGGGCGTGCTGAATGACCGATGAAAACATCGGCAATGCCTTATCAACGCGAAGCTCATCCCCCATATAAAACGGGAAAACCCGTGTGGAGAGTGGACAGTGTTAGTGGAATGGTCCAAGGATTTGGAGACCGGTGTGACGTTTGTCGACGCCGATCACAAGGTCCTTATTAATTTGTTGAACCAGGTCAACGACTGCATTGACGAGAACGAGGAAAGCACCGTTCTGGGCAGTGTCCTGGATGCCTTGGTGGAATACACCGACTATCATTTTTTGCGCGAAGAAAAGATGATGGAACTCAGCCACTACGCCGGCTTGGAAACGCACCGCGATACGCATCGCTCGCTCAGCCGCCAAGTGCGCCGCATCTTTGAAGATTATCAAAATAGCCCCTGGAAAGTCAGCGCACACGACATCCGCGACTTTCTTCAGTCCTGGCTGGTTGATCACATCATGGGATCCGACTTCGCCTATCGTGATACATGTTTGGATAATGAACAAGCCCACGACGCTGCGGGCAATGTTGGCTTCTTGGGCGATGGCTCCGATTTTAACAGCTGGGAACATCTGCGCATTATGTTGGTCGACGACAACCCGAATTTTCGTCGGTTGATCCGCACCATCTTGCGGGCCGTGGGTATTCGCAACATCCAGGTGGTGGACAATGCCCAAGACGGTCTCGACCGTTTGGCGGAGCGCCCGGCGGACATCGTTCTATGCGATTGGGTTATGGAAGAGATGAACGGAACTGAGTTCGCCCACAACGTTAACGAAGTCTTGAATCTACCCACGCGCGTGGTGTTGCTGACAGGCTATTCGACGGATGTACTGAAGGATCGCTCTAGCGACTTAGGCATTGCCGAATATATTCAAAAGCCGGTGAAAGCGCGCAATCTTCTGGAAACCATTTCGCGCGTGGCCGTAGCTGTAAACCACACGGAAGACCAGATCGCCGCGAGCTGATCTGGCGTCCTAAAGGCTTAACGCACACCATACCGGGGTGTGATCCGACGGCTTTTCCCAGCCGCGTGGCGTTTTGTCGATGCCGCTGGCGCTGAGCTTGTCAGCGGCCTGAGGGCTCAACAGCAAGTGATCAATGCGACACCCTTCGTCCCGGTCCCAAGAGCCCGCGCGATAATCCCACCACGAATAGCGCCCACCCTCAGCATTACAAGCCCGAAACGCGTCTGTCAGACCTAAGTTCACGATGCAACGCAACGCATTGCGGCTTTCAGGCAAATAGAGCGCGTCGCGCGTCCACTTGGACGGATCGTGCACGTCTTGGGGTTCGGGGATGACGTTGTAATCACCGCCCAACACAAACGGTTCTTCCGTTTTGAGCAGTTCGCGAGCATGGGCATAAAGCCTGCGCATCCAGCGGATTTTGTAGTCGTATTTCTCCCCGGGGGTGGGGTTGCCGTTGGGCAGGTAGATACAGCCCAGGCGCACACCTTGAACGATGCCTTCGACATAGCGCGCTTGCACGTCTTCCTCTTCGCCGGGCAAGCGGGTCGCGGTGACTTCGATGGGCGTCTTGGACAAGATTGCCACGCCGTTATAGGTCTTTTGCCCCACCACGGCAGCTTCATAGCCCGCGGCGTTCACTTCCATCATCGGGAACTTCTCTTCGACACCTTTGAGCTCTTGCAACAGCACCACGTCCGGCTCGAATTCACCCAGCCATTTGATCAAGTGTTCTTGGCGGGCTTTGAGTGAGTTGACGTTCCAGGTGGCGATTTTCATGTGAGCTAAACCTTCCAACAAAAAGACCCGCGAAAGCGGGTCCTCTTGGTAGCACGATTCTGACCGAGGCTTAAACCGAGAACGAGCTGCCGCAGCCGCATGTGCTGGACGCGTTCGGGTTGTCCATGGTGAAGTAGTTGCCCATCAAATCGTTTTTGAAGTCCAACACTGTGCCGCTGACAAAAGGTATGGAGGTCTCGTCCACCACCACGGCAATGCCGTCGCGTTCGAACAGGACGTCGTCGTCGTTCACTTTGTCATCTAGGCTGAAGTTGTACTGAAAGCCGGAACAACCGCCACCGGTGATGCCGATGCGCAGCTTCATAGCCGGGTTGTTTTCGTTTTCGATCAAAAGCTTGATGCGGGCCACGGCACCGTCGCCGATTTGCAGGCCTTCTTGAATTTCTGTTGTGTCGGGCATTTGGACCTCTTTGAGGGTATCTTATTCGGGAAATCTTATATTAACCGATTTCACCCAATATGTAAGCGCAAATGCTTGCTCCACAAGGGGCGTCGGAGTAGGTTCCCCGCATGAATACGTCATTAGAAAATCTGGCCACATTCGCGTGCATCCCGGAACAAAGCCGGGGGCGTCTGCATGCCGAGCCTGAAAGTGCCACGCGCAGCTGCTATCAGCGTGACCGCGATCGCATCATTCATGCGGCTGCGTTTCGGCGTTTGCAGTACAAAACCCAGGTGTTCGTGAACCACGAAGGCGACTTTTTCAGGACGCGCCTGACCCATTCATTGGAAGTTTCCCAGATCGCGCGCTCCATCGCGCAGAACTTGGAGCTGAACCAATATTTGGCCGAAACCCTGGCCTTGGCGCATGACATGGGCCACACGCCCTTTGGTCATGCGGGCGAGTTCGCGCTGGAAGATTTGATGGAGCCGTTCGGCGGGTTTGATCACAACGCCCAGTCCTTGCGCGTCGTGACCAAGCTGGAACAGCGCTACGCCGATTTTGACGGGCTGAACCTCACCTGGGAAACCCTGGAAGGGGTGGTCAAGCACAACGGCCCGCTGACGGGTGTTGAGGGTGCCAAGCCGCTGCCCTGGGCGATTGTCGAATATGCCAAGGATCACGATTTAGAGCTGGGCACCTACGCCTCAGCCGAAGCGCAAATCGCCGCCGTGTCCGACGATGTGGCCTACAATAACCACGACATTGACGACGGCCTACGCGCTGGGCTGTTCACCGTGAACGACATCCGCGAAGTGGATTTTGTCGGCAAGACCTTTGCAGAGGTGGAAAAAAAGTATCCGGAACTGGACTTTTCACGCACCGTGCACGAAGTCGTGCGCCGCACCATCGGCATGATGGTTGAAGACATTTTGAAAGAATCTCGTGTGCGCTTGGCCGATGCAAAACCGAAGAGTGTTGAGGATATCCGCACCTATGGTGAGCCTTTGATCGCGTTTACCGACGAAATGGCGAAAAACGACCGGGAGCTCAAAGCCTTCTTGTTCCCCAATATGTACCGCCATTACAAGCTCAACCGCATGACGTCCAAAGCGCGCCGCGTGGTGCAAGACCTGTTCGCGCTATTTCTAGCCGAGCCCGGAACCCTGCCCACCGAATGGCAAGAGGGCACCACCGGCCCGAACGATGAGTTGACGGCGCGCGTGGTTGCGGACTATATCGCCGGGATGACGGACCGCCATGCCTTGGATGAACACAAACGTCTGTTCGATTTGCAGGCCCGCACCAGCGATTTCTCGTTGGGCTAAGATTTAAAAGTTTCAGGACTTAAAGCTGATGAACTTGTTTACCCACTTTCGCGACCAAATCGCGGGATTGATTGATGAATTGGCCCAAGCGGGCGAACTGCCCCAAGGCTTGGATTTAAGCCGCATCACGGTGGAGCCGCCGCGCGATGCGTCGCACGGCGATGTGACCACCAACGCCGCCATGCTGTTGGCCAAGCCCGCGAAAAAGAACCCGCGCCAAATTGCAGCGCTGTTGGCGTCAAAGGTCGAAGACCTGGACGGGGTTACGGGGGTCGAGATCGCTGGTCCGGGCTTCATCAACATGCGTTTGGGTGATGATTTTTGGCAAGCGCGCCTGCGCGACATCTTGGACACCGGAAAGGCTTATGGCGATAGTGCCATTGGTGCCGATCAGAAGGTCAATGTCGAATACGTGTCCGCCAATCCCACGGGGCCCATGCACGTGGGCCATGCGCGTGGTGCGGTGTTTGGCGATGCGCTGGCCGCATTGTTGGAAAAAGCAGGCTTTGCTGTGAGCCGCGAATACTACATCAATGATGCTGGTGCTCAGGTTGACGTATTGGCGCGCTCGCTGCATTTGCGTTACCGCGAAGCCTTAGGCGAAGACATCGGCGATATTCCCGAAGGTTTGTACCCCGGCGACTATTTGGTGGAGCCGGGTCAGGCGTTGGCCAAACGCGACGGTGATAAATGGAAGGGTATTGACGAAGCCGAGTGGCTGCCCACCATCCGCGATTTCGCGATTGAAGCTATGATGGACATGATCCGCGACGACTTGAAGGCTTTGGGTGTGGAACACGCCGTGTTCTCGTCCGAGCGCGAACTGGTCCGTGCCGGCAAGGTTGACGAAGCCCTGGATTTTCTCAAAGAAAACGGCTTGATCTACGAAGGTGTGTTGGAACCGCCCAAAGGCAAACTGCCCGACGATTGGGAAGAGCGCGAACAGACCTTGTTCAAAGCCTCCGACTTTGGCGACGATGTGGACCGCCCTGTCATGAAGTCCGACGGGTCTTGGACCTACTTCGCCACCGACATGGCGTACCACCTGGACAAATACCGTCGCGGTTTTGGCGATATGATCGACGTCTGGGGTGCGGACCACGGTGGTTACGTCAAACGCATGCAAGCGGCCATCAAGGCGCTCACCGGCGGTGAGGGGGCTTTGGATGTGAAGCTCTGCAACATGGTTTCGTTGTCCGAAAACGGCCAGCCCGTGAAGATGTCCAAGCGGGCAGGCACGTTTGTGACCCTGCGCGACGTGGTTGAAAAAGTCGGCAAAGACGTGGTGCGTTTCATCATGCTCACGCGCAAAAATGACATGAACTTGGAATTTGACTTTGCAAAAGTTCAAGAGCAGTCCAAAGACAATCCGGTATTTTATGTGCAATACGCCCATGCCCGGGTGAATTCTGCACGGCGTATGGCCAAGGACGAACTGGGCGATGTGATTACGGACGATGCCGTGCACGGCGCGAACTTGGGCCGGTTAACGGACGAAAGTGAATTGGCGCTGTTGAAGCTTTTGAGCCAGTGGCCGCGCATTGTCGATAGTGCGGCCCTTCACCACGAACCACATCGCATCGCGTTCTTCTTGAACGACGTGGCGGCCGAGTTCCATGGCCTGTGGAATAAAGGTAACAAAGACAAAGGTTTGCGCTTTGTGATTGCAGATGACGCCGAGCTTACCTTGGCGCGTTTGGCGATGATCCAGGGTGTGGCGAACGTGATTGGGTCGGGTCTTGACGTTTTTGGCGTTAAACCTGTCCAAGAAATGCGTTAATGCCAAAAAAGCGTTAACCATTTCGGTCTAAGATTCGCGTCATGATAAACCAAAACGATTCGCACGGTGACTTCGAGGTTGAAGACGGTTACGACGAAAACGTACCCGACGCTTCCGAGTTGCTGGATTTTGAGCTCATCGCCAAAAGCCCGCAGGAAAAAAGCAGCGGCTTGTGGCTGTGGTTGGTCCTCATCTTAGTCTTGGCCGGAGGTGGCTGGGCCGGGTGGATGTATCTGCAGGACGCGGACGACATGGCCGCTCAAGCCCCGGGCAACGTTCCGGTCATTGAAGCGCCGAAATTCGCCTTGAAAGAAAAGCCTGCCGACCCCGGTGGCATGAGCGTGCCGGACCGGGACAAACTGGTCTATGACCGCATGGCGGGTGACCAAGTGACGGGCTCGGGCGCGCAAGTGGAACGCTTGCTGCCGCCGCCGGAAACACCGTTGGAGCCGCCCAAATCCATCGCTCCACAAACACCGCCTGCACCAATTGCGAAACCTGTTGAAGAGGTCGCGAAAGCTGACCCAACGCCTCCCGCCCCGCCGCCGCCACCGGCTGCGAAGCCTGAACCCAAACCCGAACCCAAGCCGGAACCGAAGCCTGAGCCAGTGGCTAAAGTTGAGCCGAAACCGACACCGAAGCCTGCGCCTGCGCCTGTGGTTAAAGCCCCAGAACCCAAGCCGACACCGGCACCGGCTGCTGCGACAACCAAAGCCACAGGCACGGCGGGCAAAGGCTACATGATTCAGCTTTCCGCCGTGCGCAATGAGAACAATGCCAAGGGTGAATGGGCGCGTTTGTCGAAGAAGCACCCGGATATCCTGGGTGGTTTGGAATTGGTCGTTCAACGGGCCGATCTGGGCGCTAAGGGTGTGTTTTACCGTGTGCGTGGCGGCTGGTTCGTCAATCGCGGTGAAGCCAAGGCCGTCTGCGACGCCCTCAAAAAACGCTCTGTGGGGTGCTTGATTGCCAAGCCCTAAGCCATTAGCCGCCGTCTTCGGCTGTGCTGGGACAGAACTCAGCGCCGAAGAACGGGCGTTTTTCCAAGACGTCCAGCCGCTGGGCTTTATCTTGTTTCAACGAAACTGTGAAAATCCCGACCAAGTCAAAGCTTTGGTCGCGGATTTGCGCCGTTGTGTGAACCACGGCACGGCTCCGGTCCTGATTGACCAAGAAGGCGGCCGGGTGGCGCGCCTCAAACCGCCCCATTGGCCCGAATTCCCTACAGCCAAGGCCTATGCAGCGCTTTACGCCAAAGACCCCATGGCGGGCGTTGACGCCGCGTTTTTGGGCGGTCGGTTGATTGGTGAAGAATTGACGCAGTTGGATATCACCGTCGACTGCGCACCGGTTTTGGACGTGCCGCAACCGGGCGCGGACCCCATCATCGGCGACCGGGCGTTTGGTGAAGATATTGAGACCATCCAAGTCTTGGCGAAGGCGTTTATGGACGGTTTGATGAAGTCCGGCGTGGCCCCGGTGATCAAGCACATCCCCGGTCATGGCCGGGCGTTGGTGGACAGTCACAAAGATTTACCTGTCGTGGATGTGGATAAATCCACTTTGGCCGCGGTCGACTTCCCCCCATTTCGTGCCCTGCACATGGCCGCCTGGGCCATGACAGCGCATGTTGTGTACACGGATTTGGACGCGGATAATCCCGCGACCTTGTCGGTGCATGTGATTTCTCAAATCATTCGAAAAGAGCTGAGATTTCAAGGGCTTTTGGTGTCCGATGACCTGTCCATGAAGGCACTGTCAGGCAGCTTTTCCGAGCGCGCATCTGCCTGCTTGGCTGCGGGCTGCGACGTGGCGCTGCACTGCAATGGCGACATGGAAGAAATGGTGCACGTCGCCGAAGGTTCTTCGGTGATGACGAGCAAGGCCTGGGCGCGCTATAAGATGGGTGAACTTCACCGCACCAGTGCTGCTCAAGCGTTCGAGACTGAGGAGGACTGGCGCAACGCCCGCCTTCGTTTCGACACCTTGATGGGGTAATTCCTCCACTTCCATGATGGATTTTGATTTTTACCAATTTTTGGTCGTGGCCTCCGTTTGGGTCATACCTGTGTTGCTGGCCGTGACGTTGCACGAAGCCGCGCACGGCTGGGTCGCGTCCAAACTGGGCGACGACACGGCTTTGCGTATGGGCCGGGTGACGTTCAATCCGTTCAAACACATTGATCTGTTCGGCACAATCTTGATGCCTGCAGGGCTTTTGCTGGTTTCGGGCGGGCAGTTCATGTTCGGATTCGCCAAGCCCGTACCTGTGAATTTTTACAATTTACGCTCACCCCGGCGCGATATGGTCTTGGTCGCGGCTGCTGGGCCTGGGGCAAACCTGTTGATTGCAACCGTGTCTGCGCTCTTGCTGCATGTGGTGGCGTATATCCCGGAAACGATGACGTTGTGGACGGCAGAAAATCTCATTAATTTGATTAAAATCAACGTGATATTGGCTGTGTTCAATCTGTTGCCCTTGCCGCCGTTGGACGGTGGGCGCATAGCCGTTGGGGTCTTGCCCCAGCCCTTCGCCGGTCAGTTGGCGCGGCTCGAGCGTGCTGGATTTGGCATCTTGATTTTCCTCCTGTTTATCCTGCCTTGGATTGGTGGCAAGATCGGGGCCGATTTGGACTTCTTGTCCACCGTGATTTTGGTGCCATCTCAGTGGGTGATGGAAGCCATCGTCACCATCACCGGAATTAATTAGTTTGGGGACCGCATGTCAGACGACGTGACATATCTATCCGATGACGAAGAGGACGACGGCCTGCCTGAAATGCCGACCATTTCCCCGTTTGAGGTGGAACTGGACGGCTACGCGGGCCCCATTGACGTCCTGTTGTCTTTGGCGCGCGACCAAAAGGTGGATTTGATCCACATCTCCATCGTGCAGTTGGCGGACCAATACCTGAAATTTGTGGCTGAAGCCCGGCGCAAGAACCTGGAGCTTGCCGCCGATTATCTGGTGATGGCGGCGTGGCTGGCGTATCTGAAGTCGCGTCTTTTGATTCCGGATATGTCTACGGAAGAAGAACCCACGGGTGAAGAACTTGCCGCCGCCCTGCAATTCCAGCTGCAACGCTTGGAAGCCATGCAAAAGGCCGGAGCCGGGCTGATGGCGCGTGCGCGCTTGGGCCAGGATTTTTATTCGCGAGGTGCGCGCGAGCGTTTCCGCACCACGCAGCGCACCATTTTCGACGCGACCCTGACGGATTTGATCCAGGCCTATGCCGAGCACAAAGCCCGTAACACCAAGACCAAGTCCTTGCATATCGAGCAATCTTGGGAGCTGCACGCCATTGAGGACGCTTTGGTGCGACTGAGGTCCTTGGTCGGTCATACGCCCGGCTGGCGCACCTTGACGAGCTTCCTGCCCGAAGATCTGCAAACCCCCATTACGCGCCGTTCCGCGACGGCGGCAACGTTTGGCGCGGTCTTGCAACTGGCCAAAGAGGGCCGCTTGAAAATTCGCCAAGACGGAACCTATGGTGAGATTTATTTCCAAACCACGGACGATTGGACCAAGCCCTATGCTCACGATGAAAATGTGGGTGCAGACGGGGAGACCTCGGACGATGAATGGTCTGAAGTTGAAGGGGCCCAGGACGAAGAATGACTGAAAACGACAACGAACCGAACGACATGATGGACGACGAACCCCCTATGGGCGGTGATGAAGCGGCAGAGGTGGAAACCGAACAAGCCGCTGACGCCGCGCCTGCAAAACCTCTCGACCGCGAAGCCCAGATCAAAGCTGCCAACGCTGCGTTTGACGAGCTGGAAGACGACGAACTGGACGATATCGAAGAGGCCGAGACCCAAGAGATCGATCCCGAGCTTGTGCGCTTGCTGGAAGCCGTGCTGTTTGCGTCCAGCGAACCGGTGTCTGAGCGTTCGCTATCGGCGCGCTTGCCCGAAGGTGTCTACGTAAAGCCTTTGTTGAAAGAGCTGATGGGCTTTTACGAAGGCCGGGGGGTGCTTTTGGTGCGCCGTGGGGGCTCTTGGGCGTTCCGCACGGCTCCGGACCTAGGTCAGCGTCTGAACTTAGAAGTCGAAGTTTCCAAAAAACTGTCGCGCGCGGCCATTGAAACGCTGGCGATTATTGCCTATCACCAGCCCGTCACCCGCGCCGAAATCGAAGAAATCCGCGGTGTCTCGCTGTCCAAGGGCACGCTGGACTTGTTGTTTGAAGAAACCTGGATCAAACCGCGCGGTCGTCGCGAAACACCGGGCCGACCCATGCAGTGGGGCACGTCGGACAACTTCTTGGACCACTTCGGTCTGGCCAGCGTCAGCGAGCTGCCGGGCTTGAAAGAGCTGCGCGCCATGGGCCTGTTGGATTCCCGCCCGGCCATTCAGGCGTACTCTTCACGCGCCGATATGCAGTCGTCCGAAGAAGTGCAAAAGAACATGGAATTCAAAGAATCCGAAATTGTGCGCGCCGAAACCCATGCAGAAGACGCCGACGTCACGGTGCCTGCGTTGGACAACACGCCCTTGGAAGAAGCCATCGAAGCGACCATTCCCGCGCCAGAACCGGAGCCGGAGCCTGAGGAAGAGCTGGACGCTTCTGGAGCCACAAAACGCACGGCGGACAAGCTCGACGCGGCCATGGAAGCGGTTGCGGGTGCGGTCAAAAGTGCCGTTGAGGCGCTTGAGCGAGAAGAGGACGAAGACGAAGAAGTTTAAGGCTTTTTCGTGATATTTCGCTGATCTGGACCGTTTCCCTTGATCATCGCGGAATGCCTCTGTATGAAAGTCATTCACGCGTTTTTGCTGGGGTCCCGAAATTGGCGGATTTTCAGCGCGTCGCGACCTCCCCAAAGGCTTAAGTGGGAGGCGAATAAGAGAATTTGAAACACCAAGTAACGGGATAACGACATGGGTGTGATGGGTATTTGGCAGTGGGTGATCGTTTTGGCGATCGTTTTGCTGCTGTTTGGTGGTCGCGGCAAGATTTCCGCGCTGATGGGTGACTTCGGTAAGGGCCTGAAATCCTTCAAAAAAGGCATGAAGGATGGCGAAGCAGCTGAAGACGACGCGAATACGGCGAAAACCGAAGCGATCGAAGAAAAGCCTGCTGAAACCGTAGACGCCAAAGCCGAAGACAAAGACAAAGCGTCTTAAGTCTCTTTCCTTTTTGGTGTGTTGCCGCTCCAACTGTGGGGCGGCAGCTTTTCTTCAATCCCTTCGATAAGAGCGGTATTCGGCCATGTTTGACATCGGCTGGCAGGAATTATTCATCATTGGGGTGCTTGCGCTGATCGTCGTGGGCCCCAAAGAGCTGCCCAAAACCATCAAAACCGTGACCGGAATGGTCCGAAAAGCCAAATCCATGGCGCGCGAATTTCAATCGGGCGTGGATGAGATGGTGCGTGAAGCCGACTTCGACGACGTGAAGAAGCAGATCACCGAAGGCTCGGACGAGCTGAAAAAAGACCTGGAAGACACGGTCGGCACCGATATCGCGAAAGACTTGGATCTGAGCGAGGACGAGGCGAAAAAAGTCGTGTCCAAAGACGATTTCGACTTGGACGAAGTTATGGAGCCGGGCGACGACGCGGAAGCGAAGAAAACGGCTGACCTGCCAGAAGACGATGATGTCGATGATGATGACGACGACGATGTGATGCCGATTGCATCTGCACCCGAGCCCGAGAAGACGCCAGAAAAGACGCCAGAAGAGACGGAAAACAAAGCGTGAGCGATCAAACGGAAACCCCCGCAGAAGACAGCAAAGCGCCTTTGATGTCGCACTTGGTCGAGTTGCGCCAGCGCTTGATGTATTCGCTCGGCATCATTTTGGTGCTGTTCTTTGCGTCCTATGGCATTTCCGAACACCTCTACAATTTCCTGACCCAGCCGTTGGCAGATGTGTTGGCGGAACAAAACTGCGGTAATCAGCGGATGATCTACACCGCGCCGCACGAGCTGTTTTTCACTTATATCAAAGTGGCATTCTTCTTCGCCATCTTTGTGAGCTTCCCGTTTGTCGCCGGGCAGATGTGGAAGTTCGTGGCCCCGGGCCTGTATGACAACGAAAAGAAAACGCTGCTGCCGTTCTTGGTCGCGTCGCCGGTCTTGTTCTTCTTTGGCGCGGCGTTGGCGTACTACTTTGTGTTCCCGGTGGCGTGGCAATTCTTCATCGGCTTCCAAGTTTGTTCCGGTGAAGGCCTGAACATTGAACTGGAAACCAAGGTCAGCGAATATCTGTCGCTGGTCATGCGTTTGATCTTTGTGTTCGGTTTGGCCTTTGAGCTGCCGGTCATCCTGACGTTGTTGGGCAAGGCCGGTATGGTGACGGCCAAGGGGCTCAAGGAAAAACGCCGCTATGCCATCGTTATTGCATTTGTGGCCGCAGCCATTCTGACGCCGCCTGATGTGATCACGCAGATCGGCTTGGCGATCCCGACCATGTTCCTTTATGAGATTTCCATCCTTTCCGTCGCGATGGTTCAGCCGAAGGACGACGAGCTTCTGGATGACGACGACGACGATGATGACGATGAAGATGAAGATGACGAGGGTCTGGTCTTTGACGAAGACGGTGCGGATGAAACCGGACCTGGCGAGCCCAAATCGAAACCGGACGTGGACGAAGGCCCTTAAGTTTTGAGGGCAGGGGAAAAGACCCATGCATGACATTCGCAAAATTCGTGAAAACCCGGAAGCGTTCGACGCAGGCCTTGCTCGCCGTGGTGTAGACGCCATGAGCGGCCAAGTCTTGGAATTGGACAAAGCGCGCCGCGCGCTGGAAACGTCCGCCCAAGAAATTCAGACCGAACGCAACAAAGCCGCCAAAGAAATCGGCCAACGCAAAGCCAAGGGCGAAGATGCGCAGGACCTGATCGACAAGGTCTCTGAATCCAAAAAGGCACAGGCCGAAGCGGAAGCTGAAGCCAAAACCAAAACGGATGAGCTCAACGCGTTGCTGGCCGGCATCCCCAATATTCCCGACGAAGACGTGCCCGCAGGCGCAGATGAAAACGACAACGTCGAAGTTAAAAAATGGGGGACACCGCAGTCTTTCAGTTTTGATGTGAAAGACCATGTCGATCTGGGCGAAAACTTAGGCTTTATGGATTTTGAAACGGCGGCCAAAATGTCCGGTGCACGGTTCGTGTTGCTGTCCGGTCCTTTGGCGCGTCTGGAACGTGCTTTGGCGTCGTTCATGCTGGATCATCAAACCACGCAAAACGGCTACACCGAAGTGAACCCGCCGGCACTGGTCAAAGACAATGCTTTGTTTGGTACCGGCCAATTGCCGAAGTTTGCCGAGGACCTGTTCCATACGGAAGACGATTACTGGCTGATTCCCACGGCCGAGGTTCCGCTCACCAATATCGTCGCGGGCGAAATGGTGGCCGAAGACTATCTTCCGCGCCGCTACACCGCCATGACGTGGTGCTTCCGTTCCGAAGCGGGCGCGGCAGGCAAAGACACGCGCGGCATGATCCGTCAGCACCAATTCACCAAGGTAGAGATGGTGTCTGTCGTGAAACCGGAAGACAGCGACGGTGAACTCAGCCGCATGACAGGCTGTGCCGAAGGCATCTTGGAAGCGTTGGATCTGCCGTATCGCACCGTGACACTGTGCACGGGCGACATGGGCTTTGGCGCGGTGAAAACATACGACATCGAAGTTTGGCTGCCGGCCCAAGACACTTACCGCGAAATTTCCAGCTGTTCCAACACCCGCGATTTTCAAGCACGGCGTATGAACGCGCGTTTCAAACGTGCGGGCGAAAAGAAGCCGGAATTCCTGCACACCTTGAACGGATCCGGTTTGGCCGTAGGCCGTTGCATGGTCGCGGTCATGGAAAACTATCAAAACGCCGATGGCTCCATCACCGTGCCGGACGTCCTGCGTCCGTACATGGGCGGGCTCGAGGTCATCGCAAAGGCTGACTGATATGAAAGACCGCGTGCCCGACCTGTCCAAAGCACGTGTGCTGATCTCCAACGACGACGGCGTCAACGCGCCGGGCATTAAAGCACTGGAACGTGTTCTCAAACGCATTGCGGGCGAGGTTTGGGTTGTGGCTCCCGAACACGAACAAAGTGCGGCGGGGCATTCACTGACGCTGCGTAGCCCGCTTCGCATCTTAAAAAAATCCAAGCGCAAGTTTTCCGTCACGGGCACACCCACCGACGCGGTGATGTTGGCGGTGCACGAAGTCATGAAGGACAGCCCGCCCGACTTGGTCGTGTCCGGTATCAACCGGGGCGGCAACATGGGCGAAGACGTGACGTATTCCGGTACTGTGGCTGCGGCCATGGAAGGCACGCTGCTGACCATTCCCTCCATCGCGTTTTCGTTGGTGACACCCGACGACGCCAAAGCGCACTGGAAGACGGCGGAGCATTTTGTCGAAGAGGTTTTGAAAAGCCTCAACGGTGTGGCCTTTCCCCGTGGGGTTCTGCTCAACGTCAACATCCCCGATTGTCCGGTGGGGGACGTGACGGGCATTGAAACCACCAAACAGGGGCGGCGCAAAATCGGATGCGAGCTTTTGCAAGGTGCCGATCCCAAAGGCAAGCCGTACTTCTGGATTGGCGCACAACGAGACGAAGACAAATCGCTTAAAGGGACGGACTTAGAAGCCATCAGCCGCAAGGCTGTGTCTGTTACGCCGTTGGGGTTGGATCTGACGCACCGTGGCATGATGAAGACGCTGAAGGGGGCCTTGTCATGACCAATCCCGGCATGATGCAGTTGGTCTTGGAATTGCGCCAAAACGGCGTTGCTGACCCGATCATCACCGCTATGGAGCGTGTCCCGCGCGAAATGTTCGTGGCTCAACCATTCCAAGACCGCGCGTTTGAAAATGCGGCCCTGCCCATTGGTCATCACCAAACCATTTCCCAACCGCTGGTCGTCGCCATGATGACGGAAGCCTTGGCCCTTAATGATCGCTGTAAAGTGTTGGAGATCGGCACCGGGTCGGGCTATCAGGCGGCCGTTCTGGCCCCATTGTGCCGACGGCTCTACACCATCGAACGCCACAAGCCTTTGCTGCAAGAAGCTGAGAAACGCTTCCAGCAGTTAAAGATCCACAACATCACCACGCGGTTTGGGGACGGGTCCAAGGGCTGGCCGGAACAAGTTCCGTTCGACCGTATCATCGTCACCGCAGCCGCAATTGACGTGCCGCCCATTTTGGTGGATCAGTTGGCCATTGGCGGCATCATGGTGGTGCCCATCGGCGACGATCACCACGATCAACGCTTGGTGAAGGTCACAAAGTTGTCCGAACAAGACACGGAAATAACAGACTTGGGCTGGGTGCGCTTCGTGCCGTTCGTCGAAGGCGAAGTGTCCGAATAAAGGTTACGATTTGTTTGTCCCCGAAATCGGCGGGGAGGGGCCACGTTTGTGCGCGTTTGGGACCGATTTTAAGTGTGTTGTTTTTTAAGCACTGAGGCTTTGGTCCGTTTGGTTCGGCGCGTTCCATTCCAACAGGCGCTCTTTGGGGAAGCTGAGGCGCACCTCCGTGCCGTGATGCTTTTGGCTTTCGATGTGGAACGTACCCTCGTGCAGTTCGACCAAAGCGATGGTCAAAGGCAAGCCCAATCCGGTGCCTTCGTATTGGCGGCTGAGGCGCCCGTCGACTTGTCCGAATTGGGACACGGCGATGGCGAGCTCTTTTTCCGTCATGCCGATGCCCGTGTCTGTGACGCTGAGGGTAAAACCTTCATCTGTGCGCACGATATCCAACTCGACTTGGCCGTCCGGCTTGGTGAATTTGATGGCATTGGTGAGCAGGTTCACAATGATTTGTTTGAGACGCCTCTCATCGCCATACATGACGATACACTGTGTGGGAATGCGGTTGATAACCTTTACACCCGCTTGATTGGCGCGGTGGCGCACCAAGAACATCAACTTTTCGCACACCAAACCGATGTCCAGCTCTTGTTCATAGAGCGCCAAAGCATCGGCTTCGATTTTCGACAAGTCCAAGATGTCGTTGATCAGCTCCAACAAGTGATTGCCCGACGAGTGAATGTTGCGCACATAGTCAGCATACTTTTCGTTGGTTTCTGGCCCGAAGACACTTTCGTTGATGGCGCTGGAAAAACCAATGATGGCGTTGAGTGGCGTGCGCAGCTCGTGGCTCATATTGGCGAGGAACTCGGACTTGGTCCGATTGGCGCTTTCGGCACGTTCTTTTTCTATTTTGAGCTCATGTGTTCGCTGCTCGACGGCCATCTGCAACATTTTTGCGTTTTGGCTTTCGCGATAATAGATATAGATGCCCACCACAAGGCTAGACACCAGAATACCCGCCACCAACCAAGCGATGTGATTCAGGGTCTCGCTGAGGTTAGCTTGAAGTTCTTGGGTGCGTTTGGCGGCTGTGGCTTCAAAATGAGCGGCAAAGTCCTCAAGGGTGTGTTGCAGCGCTACCTGACGCCATTGGGATTCATGCAAAGCCGCGTAGTAGGCGTCGCTGCCGGGGTCTTCGACGGCCAGTTCCATGGTGGTTTCGACAAACCGACGCATGCCGACGATTTCTTGGGTAATTTTATCGATGAACTTAATCTCATCGGAAGAGAGCGGAAGCTCCAACAAACGCAGCCGTGAACGCGCCATACGTGCCGCTTGGCTGTTGAATTCCATATGTTGCTCATCGCGTTCAAAATAATCATCAATGGTCGCAACATAGGGCAGCATATAGGTACGCAACGCCACCACGTTGCGCATCACACGGGTCAGTTGAACCTTTTCGTTCAAAATCCTGTCTTCTTCGTAGACCGATTGTGTGTCCTTCAAATGAGAAAACGCGACAAACACAAGGCTGAGCATGCAGACCAGGATGGTCAACAAGCCTATGATCAATACAAACCGAGGTTGGTGTCGTTGTGTCTGACCCATAACAAATAAAATAACATTATATGCACTAAGGGTAAATGAAAAAATATTACGATTTGATAATGAAATGGGCGCGTGTCCGTCTAGCGGGGCTTGCAAGCGCTGTGATCCCGGCTACACTGAGCCATGACCTCTCCCGCTCATCCTTCTGACACACTTGTTTCCCCAGCCATCGCCATATTGATGATCATTACCACAGGCGTGGTGTTGGCAGGCATGGATGTGACGGCTAAGTATCTCGCCCTGGGGGCTCCAATCTTGATGGTGATTTGGGGGCGCTATTTCTTTCACACGGTGATTACGTTTGTTGTGTTGGCCGGACGACAGCGTTCGTTCGGTTTTTTGAAAGCCAAGCGCCCCGGGCTGCAGTTCGTGCGCGCCCTGTGCCTGTTTGGCGCGACGGGGTTCATGTATGTGGCCATCACGCAGATGCCTTTGGGTGATGCGGCAGCAATTCAGTTTATGGCTCCGGTTTTGGTGACCGTGATCTCTGGCCTGTTTTTGGGTGAGCACGTCGGCCCACGGCGCATGGGGGCTGTGGCTGTCGCCTTCGTCGGTGTTCTGTTTGTGGCTAGGCCGGGGACCGATGCCTTTGCCTGGGTGGCCGTATTGCCCTTTATCACCGCGATCTTGCTGGGAGTTTATATGGTTCTCACCCGCGTGATCCGCACCAAAGACCGATCCGATGCCACCACGTTTTATTCAACGGCGGTGGGGGCGTTGTGCCTCAGCCTTGCGGTGCCGTTTGTGTGGCAAGATTTGGGGACTTTTGAATGGCTGCTGATGCTGGCCATGGGTGCCGCTGGCGCGCTGGGGCATTATTTGCTAGTCCAAGCGTTTCATTCGGCAGAGGCTTCCATGCTGGCGCCCTTTACCTATTCCCAAGTGGTGGCCGCCATTGTCTGGGGTTTTGTCGTGTTTGGCGATGTGCCCAGCCTGTGGACCGCCATTGGTTCGGCGTTAATTATTGGCAGTGGTGTTTATGTTTGGTACCGCGAAACCTATGGCGCAAAGTCAAAAGCTTAGGTTATTGAAGCTTTAAGCTTGGAAGGTCATAATTCGCCCATGACAAAGACGGATTCCTTGCCCGGGTTGAAAAACTGGATGGCCGCGAGCCTTTTGCTCGTGCTGTCGGCCTGTGGTGGATTGGAAATGAACTCGGGCGGTTGGGGGCCGCAACTGGCCAATCGTCCGGGCAGTTCGGACGTGTTCATCAATGCAACGGCGGTCAAAGTGGGCAAGGGTGACACGGTCTATTCCATTGCGCGCCGTCACAAATTATCGCCCCGCGACATCATCGTCGCCAACAATCTGCGCGCTCCGTATAAGCTTTATGTCGGGCAACGCCTGAAACTGCCCCAGGGCCAAATCCACACGGTCCGCAGTGGCGAGTACTTGGCCCTGATTGCCAAGCGCTACAAGACCGACACTTGGGCCGTTGCGCGCATCAACGGTATTCGTCAGCCCTATACGATCTATCCCGGCCAAAAGCTGCGCATACCGCGTTCGGGCACGGTCAGTCCCGCTGCGGCCCCTACACGGACCGTGAGCCGGCAGCGCACCACCACCAAAAAGGTCACGCCGACGCGCAAAACCACGCGCACGTCCAAAGTCAGAATTCCCGAGCCGCCGAAACGCTCCAGCGGCAAGTTTGGCTGGCCGGTACAGGGCAAGATCATTTCCAACTACGGCTCCAAAGCCAAAGGGATGCAAAACGACGGCATCAACATTGCGGCGCCCCGGGGCTCCAACGTTATGGCGGCGGAAAACGGGGTGGTGGCTTATGCAGGCAACGAAATCCGGGGCTTTGGCAATCTGTTGCTGGTCAAGCACTCCGGCGGCTGGGTGACGGCCTATGCGCACAACGATCAACTGTTGGTCAAACGTGGCGACAAGGTCAGTCGCGGGCAAAAAATCGCCAAGGTCGGCAGCACCGGCAGCGTCGCCACACCCCAGCTTCACTTCGAAGTGCGCAAAGGCTCCACCACGGTTGATCCGCGCAAGTATATGTAGCTCTGTTGCAGCTGTGGCAAACAGGCCTATATCTCTGGTGTACTCACTTAACCGGAGGTTTCGATGTCAGAGCACACTCTGGACCAAGACGCACACTCGACCCGCGACAATTTGAGCGATCAGGCCACGTGGATGCGTTTGGTTTATATGCTGCTATTTGTTGTTGCGTTTAACCTCGCTGAAATCTTGATCGCGGCGATTGCGATTTTTCAGTTCCTAAAAGTTCTGTTCACCAAAGAGCCCAACGAAAAGCTGAAAAGTCTCGGTGGCGATTTGGCCGTCTACATCGGCGACATGACGAAGTTTTTGACGTTTCAAACCGACAAGATGCCGTACCCCGTCAGCGACTGGGGCGAACCTCCGAAGAAAAAGAAATCCAAAGCACAATGACAAAACGGGCGAAGCCGTTAAGCTTCGCCCGTTTTCTGTTGAGTTGTCTTTAAGCCGCTAAGGCTTGGGTGGGGTCTACGAAGTTATAGCCTTGGTCGATGGCGACGGCTTCGTAAGTGATGTTGCCGTGATAAACGTTCAAGCCTTCCAGCAGATGCGGGTTATCCAACAGCGCTTGTTTGTAGCCCTTGTCGGCGATTTCCAAACCGAACGGTAACGTTGCGTTGTTGAGCGCATAGGTCGACGTGCGCGGCACGGCGCCCGGCATGTTGGCGACGCAATAGTGCACGATTTCGTCGACGATGTAGGTCGGGTCCGCATGGGTCGTGGCGTGGGAGGTTTCAAAGCATCCGCCTTGATCGATGGCGACGTCCACCAGGACGGAACCGGCGCGCATGCCGCCAAGCATGTCTTTGGTGACCAACTTCGGCGCCGCTGCCCCTTTGACCAACACACCACCAACAACCAAGTCGGAATTCCACACCGTGTCTTCCAATGCGGCAGCGGAGGAATACAAGGTTTTCAACTGTGCGCCGAAGCGGTTGTTGAGGCTGTTCAACACATTCACGTTGCGGTCCAAAACGGTAACGTCTGCGCCGAGCCCTAAGGCCATTTGGATGGCATTTTCACCCACCACGCCACCGCCGATGATGGCGACTTTGGCCGGAGCCACACCGGGAACGCCGCCCAGCAATATGCCGGTACCGCCGTGAGCTTTTTCCAAAGCATGTGCGCCCGCTTGGATGGACATGCGGCCCGCGACTTGGCTCATGGGGGCGAGCAGGGGGAGGCCGCCGTTTGAGCTGGTCACGGTTTCATAAGCGATGCACACTGCACCGCTGCCGACCAAGTCTTTGGTCTGCGGAGCGTCGGGGGCCAAGTGCAGATAGGTGAACAGGATTTGGTCTTCGCGCAGCATGGCGCGTTCGACCGCTTGGGGTTCTTTCACTTTCACAACCATGTCGGCGCGCTCAAAGACGTCCTTGGCGGTGCCGACGATTTCAGCACCAGCCGTTTCGTATGCGGCGTCCATGCACCCGATGCCGGCACCGGCGTTGGTTTCGACAATGACTTGGTGGCCGTGGGCGATGAATTCGCCAACACTTTCGGGGGTAAGGCCCACCCGGTATTCGTGGTTTTTGATCTCTTTGGGGACACCGATCAACATGGCTGCGTACTCCTGAACTTCAACGGTTGGTGTGTTCGAATGTGTTGAATACAGACTAGGAGAAAACGGACGAAAGGTGCTTGCAAAGATGCGTGATAATTGCCCAACAATGGTGTATTCTGCGTCAAAATATACTTATGACGCAATAATATGCGAATATTAGAAAGGTCTATGCAATGAGTGCCCTTGACGCAATCGACATGCGGATTCTGTCGGCCCTGCAAATCGACGGGCGCATCACCAACCAGGATTTGGCGGATCAGGTGAATTTATCGCCGTCCGCCTGCCTGCGCCGGGTGCGCCGCTTGGAAGACGACGGCATTATTGACGGCTATGGTGCGCAGCTCAATCCCAAGGCGGTGGGGCGGTCGTCCAACATCTTCATCGAAATCACCCTGTCGGGCCAAAGCGAGGATATTTTGGACGCCTTCGAGGCGGCGATCGCCAAAGTCCCGGACGTGATGGAGTGTTATTTGATGGCGGGCCAAGCCGATTATTTGGTGCGCGTCGCAGTAAGTTCAGCGGAAGATTACGAACGCATCCACAAAACCTATCTGTCACGCTTGCCGGGGATTGCACAAATCCGCTCCATCTTCACCATGCGCACGGTGTGTAAGAAGCAAGGCTTTGCTTTGGATGAAGAGAACCTTGCGTTGATTGTAGCTTAACGCGTGTGTTACTCATTGATGGAAGCCAAGACGTGTTTTCACAGGCGCAGTAAAGGCAGTTTCAGACGTGTCTCCGGATAAATTTCTCGAAAAAGCGAAACCGATTGCGGACAAGGCCCGCCAGCTTGCCTCAAAAGCGAAGCCACTGGCCGAGAAGGCGCGACCGTTCGCACAGATGACGAGACCGTTTGCAGACAAAGCGAAGCCGCTTGCCGCCAAGGCGAAACCGTTTCTCGAAATGCCGATTTTCTGGGCCATTGGCGGGGCCTGTGTCGCGGGCGGTATTTTTGCGTACACCTATTTCGGCAATGCTTTACCTGAAAAGCCCGTTGCCGATGCGTCGACGAGCTATGTTTTGCCCCGTTGCGATAGCGAAAAGGTGGTTTCCATCACGACTAAAATCATGCGCGAAGCTCTTGAAAAGAACGGCCATACGATCTCAGAGCTTGAGTTGGGCAAATTTACCCAGCTCTATGGCTCGGTCGACGATGCCTACCGTTTTTGTGAAGCGGATATGCGTTTTAATGGTAACGAGCTGGGCTTATATATTCGCATGAACTGGTCCGACAAAACCACGCGCGATTTAAAGATTGTTGCCAACACCAATAAACGCGCCGTGATCACGGTCCCTGAGCACGGAACGCTGCTTCAAGACTAAAGGCTATGAAAATTGGACCTGTACGCTATAGTGCGGCCTCTACCGGGCGTTGGGGAACGTCGGAGGACTGAGCGCACCATGCGTGTCGAATTTTATGAAAAGCCGGGCTGCAAGGGTAACGCCAAGCAGCGCGCCCGCTTGGCAGAGCTGGGCTATACCCTAGATGTCAAAGATATGTTGAGCGAACCGTGGACGGCGGACACCTTGCGCCCGTTTTTCGGCTCCCAACCCGTCACGGATTGGTTCAACCAAAGCGCCGTGAAAGTCAAAAAAGGCATCATCGATCCTGCATCGTTCGATGAAAATGGGGCGTTGGAGACCTTAATGGCCGAACCGATGTTGATCCGCCGCCCGCTGATGCGCACCGAAAAAGGATCTGCTGCGGGTTTTCAACCGGGGCCCATCCTGGCGGCCATCGGCATCGATATTCCCAGTGATGAGACCATCACCGAAGGCTGTCAACGCGCACCCGGTGAAAAGCACAGCTGTCAGCCGCCTAAGTCGGGCGCCTAAACCTTAACGAAGCGCTGAATAACCCATTTGACGCTCAAGCCCTGAACCAGGACCGAGAAGACGACCGCGACATATGTTGTGGCGACGATCATGTCCTTTTGTGGAACGTCGGGCAGGGACAGGACGAGTGCGACGGAGATCCCGCCGCGCAGGTCCAAGCTGGCATCAAAGCAATGGCGGTCTTGCGTTTGAGCAGCTGTTCCAAGTCCACATGCATCGCGCCCGCAAACAGTAAGAAGCTCAAAAACACCTTCACCAGGGTGTCGTAAAAATCGATCCCTGCAATGGCCGTGCGCACGGTTTCGCCGACGCCAAGGGCGGGGGCTAAGGCATCACGGCCAAGGACGCCGAGAGTGAGATGACAAGCAAGGCGATGGTGCTGGGCAATTTGAGTACGTAGTAGTTGGTGGTCCTAAAAAAGGCAATCACGACCAATCAAATGGCAAAAATATCAATGAATTCCATTTCTTTCCTTAAGTGATACTTTTACCTTGTTTGCCGGCAATGTCTTGAATGAATTGCCACGCCACCCGGCCCGAGCGGGCACCGCGGGTCATGGACCATTCAAGGGCTTGGCCGCGCAAGTCATCCGTAGTGATGTCCAAAGCGAAATGTTCGGCGTAACCTTCGCATATGGCGAAGTAGGTGGCTTGGTCCAAATTGTGAAAACCAAGCCACAGCCCGAAGCGGTCGGACAGGGAGACTTTTTCTTCCACCGACTCGGACGGATTGATGGCGGTTGAGCGCTCATTTTCGATCATGTCGCGGGCCATCAAGTGGCGGCGGTTGGACGTGGCGTAGAAAATCACGTTGTCCGGGCGCCCTTCGACACCGCCTTCCAGCACGGCTTTGAGCGACTTGTAGTGGGCGTCGTCGGCGTCAAACGACAAGTCGTCGCAAAAGATGATCGCGCGCCTGTCTGAGCTGCGCAAAATTTCCAGCAATTGGGGCAGGGTGGGGATGTCTTCGCGGTGGATTTCCACCAACAAAACAGGGACTTCGCGCCCTAAATTGATTTCAGCATGGGCCGCTTTGACCAGCGAGCTTTTGCCCGTGCCGCGCGCCCCCCAAAGCAGCGCGTTGTTGGCGGGCGCGTTGTCTGCGAATTGGTGGGTATTGGCCAACAAGGTCTCGGCTTGGCTTTCAATCCCTTTGAGCAAGCTGATGGCCACGCGGTTGACCTTTTTGACCGGGGCCAAGCGCGCCCCCTCGGCGTGCCAGACAAAAGCGTCGGCTTGGGTGAGGTCATTGTCAGACTTTTGGGTCCCGGACAGGGCCTCAAGTGCGGTGGCAATGCGTTCTAAAAGGGGCTTTAAAGCGTGGTTTGTCATGGTTTTGGACGGTAAAGCGCGAAAATCGTCCCGTCAATCTTAAGAAAGCAGCAAAAAGGGCTTTTGAGCGTTTGCACAATGGCCCCATCCGGCTATATATTCCGCAGTCGAATTTCAACGGCCCGGCCCCCAAGATATTAATCATATGAGCCGGGCGTTCTAGGAGTACATTATGCTGATTTCCGAAGCTTATGCGCAAGCAGCCGGTGGCGCCGGTGGCGGTGACCTTTTTGCCCAATTGATGCCTCTGGTGCTGATCTTTGTGGTGTTCTATTTCCTGCTGATCCGTCCGCAGCAGCAACGCATGAAAAAGCACAAGGAAATGCTAGGCACGTTGCGTCGCGGTGACAAGGTCGTGACCGGTGGCGGTATCGTCGCCAAAGTGACCAAGGTCCGCGAAGACAACGACGTTGAGCTGGAAATCGCCGACGGCGTCAAAATCACCGTTGTGCGCGACACAATCGCGACGGTCGAAGCCAAAACCGAAGCTGCCGACAGCGCAGGCTCCGGTGGCGACAAGGGTGAAGGCGAAAAGAAGGGCGGCTTGAAAAAGCTGCTGGGCGGCTGATCTCAGCCCCTTTCGTTTGACGGATAGTTCTCACACACCCCTCATCTAGGGAAGGCATCTCATGCTGAAGATTGAAACATGGAAGCTCGCGGTTGTCGGCTTGTTGTTGGCGCTGGGCGTCGCGTTCGCGGCCCCCAACTTGCTGGATGAAGAAACGGCAGCCAACCTTCCCGATGTTTTGCCCAACAAGCAAATCAGTTTGGGTCTCGACCTGCAAGGTGGTTCGCACATCTTGTTGGAAGTCGAAGTCGGTGTGGTTGTGGAAGAACGCTTGGAAGCCTTAAAGGATTCCATCCGCGCCGAAATGCGCAAAGAACGGATTAGGTACACCGGGCTTCGCGCTGGCGGCACGGGCGTTTCCGTGATGATCAAGGACTTAGGCCGCGCCGAAAAAGCTTACGAAATCATTCGTGGTCTTGACGTTGGGTTTGAAACCGATTTGGGCGACAACGGTTCGATCACCATGAATTTGACTGAGCAAGCTTTGAAAGAGCGCCGCATCCAAGCCGTCGATCAGTCCATCGAAATCGTGCGCCGTCGTATTGACCCGCAAGGTGTGAAAGAACCCACCATCACCCGCCAGGGCGAAGACCGCATCTTGCTGCAAGTCCCGGGTGAAGACGATCCCGAACAGCTCAAAAAACTTTTGGGTCAAACGGCGAAGCTGACGTTCCATCTGTTGGATCACAAGAACTCTGTTGCCGAAGCCATGGCCGGGCGTATTCCGCCGGGATCCATGTTGCTGCCGTCCATTGACGAATACGACAGCGCAGGACGTCCACGCATGTACTTGTTGAAAAAACGCGTGGCGGTGAGCGGCGACACGTTGGTGTCTGCTTCGCTGGGTTTTGACGAAGCCAACCGTCCCGCGGTGAACTTCCGCTTAGATGCTTTGGGCGGCAAGAAGTTCGCCGACATTACGCGCCAAAACCTGGGCAAACCGTTTGCCATTGTTTTGGACAACAAAGTGCTGAGCGCACCGACCATTCAGGGCATTATCCCCGGTGGCTCCGGGCAGATCACGTCAGGCACGTTCACCACGGAAAGCGCCAAAGAGCTCGCACTTTTGCTGAGCGCTGGTGCACTGCCGGCACCTTTGACGGTGTTGGAAGAACGCTCCGTCGGTCCAGGGCTGGGCCAAGACAGTGTGGAGGCGGGCAAAATCGCCTCCATGATCGGTCTGGCTGCGGTGATCGTGTTCATGGTGATCTACTACGGGCGCTTCGGTGTGTTTGCCGACGTGGCGCTGATCACCAACATGATTTTGATTGTCGCCATGTTGTCGGCCTTTGGGGCAACCCTGACACTTCCGGGCATTGCGGGCATTGTGCTCACCATCGGTATGGCGGTGGACGCCAACGTGTTGGTGTTTGAGCGCATCCGTGAAGAACTCAAGACTGGGCGCGGTGTTATGTCTGCCGTGGACAACGGCTACAAACGCGCGTTCGGCACCATTATCGACGCCAACATCACCACGTTGATTGCAGCGACGTTGCTGTTCGCGTTCGGCTCCGGCCCGGTGCAGGGCTTTGCCGTGACGCTGGCCATTGGCATCATTTCATCCATGTTCACCGCCATTTGGGTCACACGCATCCAAGTGGTCTTGTGGTTGCGCAAAACGCGCCCACAGACATTGCGGATTTGAGGAGAGGATTTTAGACATGCGGATTAGACTTCTCCCTGAACATCCCGACTTCGGCTTCTTGAAACGCCGGATGATCTTCTTTGCGTTCTCCGTCATTTTGACGGCGGCCTCCATCGGCCTGTTCCTGTCCAAGGGCTTGAGCTACGGCATCGATTTCACCGGCGGCATCATGATCGAAGTGAAAACGCCCGAACCCAACCAAATTGGTGATATGCGTGTGAAATTGAAGGGCTTAGGCCTGGGCTCGGTTGAACTGCAAGAGTTCGGCGCACCTGACGACATTCTCATCCGCATCCAAGCGCAAGAGGGCGGCGAAAAAGCCAATGCAGTGGCTGTAAAAGCCGTGAAGGAAGCCCTGGGCGAGGGTGTTGAATACCGTCGCACCGAACTGGTCGGCCCGAAAGTTTCCGACGAGCTGTTTTGGAACGGTGTCTATGCTGTGGTCTCAGCCATCTTGGCGATCTTGGTCTACATCTGGTTCCGCTTCGAATGGCAGTTTGGCTTAGGTGCTGTTGTGGCGTTGAGCCACGACGTGATTTCGACCATCGGTATATTCTCGCTGATGGGGCTGGAGTTTAATCTAGCCACTGTGGCGGCTGTTTTGACCATTGCGGGTTATTCCATCAACGACACCGTGGTCGTGTTCGACCGGGTGCGGGAGAACTTGCGTAAGTACAAAACCAAGCCCATGGAAGAGCTGTTGAACGAAAGTGCCAACGAAACTTTGTCGCGTACTGTGATGACGTCGTTGACCACCATGCTGGCTTTGGTGGCGCTGTACTTCCTCGGCGGTGAGATCATCCGTGACTTCGCGTTCGCCATGATCTGGGGCGTGTTGATCGGGACGTATTCGTCCGTGTGCTTGGCGGTTCCGCTACTTTTGCACTTGGGTGTGGAACGTCGCTCCGGCGAAGACGAAGACAAAGACAGCAAGATCGAACAAACCGCTTAAGGCGTTTCGACATGTCGCTCGACATCACTCCGAAGGTCCCCAAAGACCGCCAAATCGTCAACGGCTACGGCGATGGCGGCTTTACCATCACGCACGAAAGCTATTCGGGCGCGGTTTTGGTGTTTTTGAATGAGACGGTGGCGTGGTCTGGGGATATTACCTTAGAAGGTTTGAAACCTGTTATAGATCATCCCTCAAAGCCTGAGATTTTGGTTGTTGGGTGCGGGCCCGAATTTTGCCTTGCCCCCGAAGAGCTTCGCGCTCAACTGAACGATCACGGCATTGTTTTGGAATGGATGGACACGGCGGCGGCGTGCCGCACGTTCAATATTCTCGCCATTGAAGAGCGCCCCGTCGCGGCGGCTCTTGTTGCTGTGGAGTAGGGGAAAGTGATGAAACGTTTTGTGTTCGCGTTTTTGGGCTGTGTGCTTTGGCTGTCGCCTGCCATGGCCGTAGACGATCGCCAAGTGATCGAGCTGAGCAAAGATCAGCGCGACCGGGTGCTGACGCAAATGCGGGGCTTTTTGGAAGCGGTGCAGGACATCGTTTTGGCGACCTCTGAGGGGGACATGGAAGCTGTGAAAGAGGCCGCAATCCAATATGGCATGGGACATCATGGTCAACCCGGTCAACGCGGTTTGGGTGTCGGGCGCATGGCGCCCCCGGAATTTCGTCAAATGGGGCGTAGCACGCACTTGGCCTTTGACGAATTGGCGCAAGCCGCCGAATTTGGCCCGCAAATGGTGTTGGAAGATCTGGGTGTGTTGATGTCCAATTGCACCGGCTGTCATGCAACGTTCCGCTTGGTGGAAAAGCCCTAGAATAAGTCCTGCGAAAAAGGCTTCAAACCTGTGGCAAAAACAGGTATGGTCTAGCCTTCGTAAAAGCGTGTTGAATCAATGCGCTATGGTTTTATGGTCGCGTAGGGGCTGAAGTGAAAGCCAGAATTTCGACATTTGTGGGCGCAGTTTTGTGTCTGGCCAGTGTAAATGCGCAGGCTGGGAACGAAGGTGGTGTTGTCCAATTCGAAATTGCCAACGAAGACCGCGGCGTGTTCGCCGACGTGTTCGAGCCCATCTTCGACCCCACCGTTGGCGAGAACACCTCTGACGGTCACCTGTCGTGGGCCTGGCGGATTTCCTATACGCCGAACCGCACCAATCCCAAATGGTTCCGCCCGATTAAAGAGTACCTGATCTGGAGCAGCGACGACGCCACCGTGCGATCGAGCTCGACACTGCAACAAATGGCGTTCATGCCGGACGAAACCCGTAAAAACGCTGGGTTTAAAGAACGCCCGCACGCCGGTTTCTTGGCCTATGAAGAACGCCTGTCCTTGGCGGATCCGGTCGATACCCACTCCCAACGGGTCGATACAGTGGCTATGACGGTGGGCATCGTCGGTCCGCTTTCCGGCGCAGAAGCCGTGCATGAAGTTGTACACGATTGGGTTGGGCTGACTTCGACCGCGTGGGATGAGTTGGACAATGAACCCGTTATCAACGTTTCTTACGAAGTGGCCGAGCGCTATTTCTTGCTGAAATCGCAGGCCGATGAAAACTTGGAATTCATGCCGCACGCGCGTGTGGCCTTGGGCAATGCCTTCACATACGGCGCGCTGGGAGGAACCATGCGTGTCGGTGGACACTTGACCAAAGACAATGGCGCCCCGCGTTTGGGACCGCTTTATAACTCCAATACATTTGCCCAAGACGGTGATTATTGGGCGTGGAACATTTTTGCGGGCTCGGAAGTGCGTGCAATTGCCCACAACCTGTTCTTGGACGGCAATACGTTTACGGACAACAATCTGTCGGTCAACACCAACCCGCTGGTGGTCGATGTGCAAGTGGGCTTCGAAGTGGGGTATGGGGCGTCGCGTTTCACGGTCACCAACTTGTGGCGATCAGAAGAGTTTGAAACCCAAGGCGATCCCGATCAATTGCTCAAAGCCGCGTTTTCTTACGCATTCTAAACAAAAAAAGCCCGGAGAATTCTCCGGGCTTTTGATTTATCAAGGGACGCTTTAGCCTAAATTGGCGTTGGCGAAGTCCCAGTTGACCAGATTGTCCAGGAACGAGCTTAAGAAGTCCGGGCGGCGGTTTTGGAAATCCAGATAATATGCGTGCTCCCAAACGTCGCAGCAAATCAGCGGCGTGTAACCGTCGGTTAGCGGGCACTCGGCGTTGGGGGTTTTGATCACTTCGACTTTGCCGTCTTTGGCTGCCAGCCAGACCCAGCCGCTGCCAAATTGTGTGGCCCCTGCGGTTTTGAAGGCTTCGGCAAAATCGTCATAGGACCCAAAGGCTGCGTTGATGGCGTCAGCCACGGCACCGGTCGGCGCGCCGCCGCCACCGGGCTTCATGGAATTCCAAAAGAACGTGTGGTTCCAGACTTGTGCAGCGTTGTTGAAGACACCGGCCTTGGACGCATCGCCCGCAGTTTCTTTCATAATGTCTTCAAGAGACTGATCCGTGTCGCCCACCAAGTTGTTCAAATTGACCACATAGGTGTTGTGGTGTTTGGCGTGGTGGAAATCAAAGGTGTTGGCCGACATGTGCGGCTCAAGCGCATCTTTTGCATAGGGCAGATCGGGAAGTTCAAAAGCCATAATGGACCTCATTGCTGTTATGAATGTTTGAAACAGTTCTAAATGACTGTCCAAAAGATGGGGGGTGCCCGCTAAATTTCAATTGGTCATTGTGAAAAGATTGCAATTTTTCGCAAAGGCGTCATCTTCCTTTGTGTATAGGCATGAAGGCCCTTTGATGACAGACCCTTTCCCACCCGAAGTCCTGACTTTGAGCCGTATGGACCGCGAGCGTTACTTAACCGCGCTGATGGCCCCTGGTGGTGTGCAGGACACACTTTTGGCGTTGATCGCCTACAACCAAGAGCTTGCCCACGCCACGTTTGGCGTCAGCGAGCCCATGTTGGGTCAGATCAAACTGCAATGGTGGATTGACGCCATGCCCCGCATCTATTCTGGAGATCCGCCCAATCATCCTGTGGCCATAGCCTTGGCGGGTGCAGCAGGTGTGCTGGGTGAACAGCAAGAGGCATTGCAAAAGCTCGCCGAGGCCCGAACGTTTGAGCTGGAAGCGGGCAAGCCTGCTGATCTAGAGGCCTTGATCCGTTACGCCGAGGCGTCGGGTGGTGGCTTGCAAGGTATCTGGGCGGCTGTGTTGGGCTTGAAGTCCGAAGCCCAAATCCAGGCGGCTCACCATGTGGGCACCGCCTGGGCCTTGATCGGAATAATGCGCGCGTTGCCTTATGTCAAAGACGGCGGACGCGATTTGTTGCCCAAAGGGGTAGGTGTTCGTGATGTTTTGGTCAAAGCTGAAGAACGATTAAGCTTAGCGCGCACATGCCGCGTGCCCAAAGCGGCACTTTCATGCGTTCTCTTGTCGCGTTTGGCGGACCGTCATCTCAAGCGCTTAGCCACACTAAATTGGGACCCGGCCGTTCAAGAAGAACCCCCGGCTGGTGCGGGGGTCGTGTTGTCGTTGTGGTGGGGGAAACTGAGCGGGCGATTTTAACGTCAGTTCCAGATGGAAGACGGATCGGCGTTTTCGGTTGGGGGGCCTTCTTCCGCGTCCCCAGACGGTGAAGAGGCCGTCTCGACCCCTTCGGTTTTCAGGACCATGAGTTCGAGTTGGGACAGGATCGGGAAAATCGGTTTTGCGTGATTGCGATACAGCATAATCACGCCACGCTTGGTGTCTGGGAAGCCTTCATCCTTGGCGTCGTCGAACTTACGGATTTCAAGATTGACGATGGTGTCCGTTCCGGCCTCGCGGCTCTGCCATATGAAGGTCGGATTGTCTTGGCGCGGCGCCGCCAAGGGGGCGATTGCGCGATCAATCTTGGTGGTCGGCTGGCCGTAACGTTCCGTGTAATAGCCCACGACTTGTTCAAAGGCGTCTGTGCGGAACAAGGTGTGGTAATTGATCGATTGCCCAGCTTCATAGCGCGCAATGGCGCGTGTGCCTTGGTACATGATTGTGTCGACCAAAAAAATCTCTTCCAGCTCGAACGGCCAGTTGATCTTGTCGGTGCAAAACAGGGTGTTTGGCCCACCTTTTTCCAGGCAGGGACGACGAATGGTGTCTTGGTCCATGAGCCTCAAGCGGTCTTTGTCCAACTCTTTGCCGATGCCGACATCGATGCCGAGTGTCAGCTCGACATTGTCCAAAGCCTCACCCGTGGCTTTCAGGTCTGCGAGAACAAAAATCTCATCGGGAATGTCCGCGTTTTCAACCTCTTTAACGTCCCAGCCTTCTTCCCCTTCTCCGTTGGGGGCCAAGAGGTCGGCCAATTCGCCGACATCTTCATTGCCGGACGTCGAGCTATCCTCAATCAAATCAAACGGGTTGTCGGAACCTGTTGCGTCTGAGGTGGGAGCGTCCGCCTTGGCGGTCTCGTTCGGTCCGTCCAAATCTTCCAGAAGATCAGAAATTTCGGGCTCTTTTGCATCATCGAGCAGAGCAAAGGGGTTGTCGTCTCCAGCGGCTTGGGCCCCCTTATTTCCGTCTTCGGCCAGAATTGCGTCTTGAGCCTCTCCAAACGAAATCGGGCGGTCCTTTAACAATATCTCACGTAGGGCCGTTTCATCTTCTTCACCGGTCAACTCTTGCCCGGTGACGAGGCTCAGTCCCAAGAAATCCAAAAGAAGAGGGTCTACCCCACCGCCAAATGGGAGAGATGGGTTATAGGCTCTGCCGGGCACGCCCGGGGCTTCTTTGATGTCCAACTCGTCACCGGCATATAGGTCATCTTCCGGTGCGCCAAATGGATTGTCTTCTTCTGCATTGGATGAGGGCGTGGGGGTGGGCTCATCCACTTCATCGTCGATGGTGAGGTCGCCAAAGGCATCCTCGTTGGCAGGGAGCGGTGCGCCTGAGCTCGACGGCGATGAGACGGAATATGCCGGCAAGCTGGATCCGTCATGCGGCAAAGCGGCAATCTCTTCCGGGGTCAGGTTGGCAATTCCCTCGATCGGAGGGAGTTCCTTGGCCAGTTCTTCGGGGGTTATGGGCACAGCCGGGCCTTTGATGATTTCGTTGCCACGCTCTTCATCAAGTTGTTTGAGCTGCAACTGAATTTCTTCATCCGAAACGGCGCCTTCGTTGCTTGTTTCACGTTTTTTGTGAACCACGCCTGTGATGTTGGGCGGTTTGAAGAAATCGCCGAAGGTCGTGAAAAAGCGCTTAAAGGCCGAGGCTTTTTCAACCGGCGCCAAGTCTGCTTCTACGTCGGGTGTCTCCACAAAGTCGTCAGCAGGCAAAGTGGCTTCGGCTTGGATGTTCAGTTCAAAGGGTTTTGACGTTGGCGTGTCGGCCAAGACGTCTTGAGCTTTGTCGACCACTTCCACATCCGGCGTGGGCGGGCTTTGGGGCTCGTTTTCGGCGCTCAGAGCTTTCGGCGGTTCATCAAACCCTTCCAGACCATCACCAAAGGGCACTGCCTCAGCTGGCATGGCTTGCGGCTCTTGAATTTCGCCAAGGACTGGAAGTTCGCTTGTCGCTTGTTCTGTGCTGAACGGGTCAATGGCGGGTTCTGGTGTCGGGGTAACGGCGAATGGGTCCTCGATCACCGTTTCAACGGGCGCGGGTGCGGGCGGCGGCGGCGCTTCGCCCAACACGTCATCCAGCTCGTTCAATTCGGCGGAACCATTTGGGGTTTCGTCTTGTGTTTGAGCCAATTCCTCAGGGCTGGGTGCCGGCTGCACAGGGGTGCCGCTCAACGCCGCTTGTTTGGCGTTTCGAACGGAAATCAGGTAGTGCGCAATGTTGAAAAAGCCGCGGCTGATGGCAAGGTCCACGGGTTGGGTACCGGTGAAGTCGCGGGCTTCGACATCTGCGCCCTTTTGCACAGCGCTTTTAACGCCGCCCAAATCTTGGTTTTCTATGGCCAAAAACAGCTCTTGGGTCAGGGCTTCGCTGGTGCTGACGCTCGATTGCGCATGGGCCGTGCTGGGCGTCAATACACCTGGCGTGGAGAAAGGGCCAACTGACAGGGCCAAAAGGCACGTTGTGCACAACAGTTTGCGTCCAGGCCATGCTGAAAAACGGCCTGGTGCAGTATCCAAATTTGGCGTGTTCTTGTGCTTCACGTTTAGCGTCACGGTCGTTTGATTTTTTCCCAAAGAATCCGACATCTAGCCTGCCCCAAATATATATGCCAAATTCTTGCTATTGCTATACCACGAAGTGCAGGCGAACGGCCTAAAAAAGTGAACCTAACATAACAGAGTAAAGGGGCTTGGTTGTGAATAAGTTAATGAAAAATATGAGTTTTGCACTCATTTTCACGTTTGTGACTTTCACCGCTGCCAAAGCCCAGAATATTCAGATCACGAATGCGGACGGCTTGGTGCTCAATGCGAGTCTCGAGTTAGCCGAAGGCAAGGCCGTTAACGACCGTATCATTTTGCTGACCCACGGCACGTTGGCGCACAACAAAATGGAAATTATCGCAACTTTGCAAACGCTGTTGGCGGAGCGGGGCTATAGCTCGCTGGCACCAACCCTCAGCCTCGGCGTCAGTGATCGAACGGGCATGTTTGACTGCAAAACGCCTGCGGTGCACCAACACTATGACGCCATGGACGAAATTGGTTTGTGGGTGAACTGGTTGAAGGGCGAAGGGGCAACAGACATTGTCTTGGCCGGGCATTCGCGCGGTGGAAATCAAACGGCATGGTATGGCGCGCGTGAAAATGAACAGGTCGTGTCTAAAATTATTTTGATCGCACCCGCAATCTGGACGCAAGAGCGCGCGGCCCAAAGCTTCCAAAAACGCCACACCAAGGCCCTATCAGATGTTTTAGCCCAAGCGCAGGCCTTGGTGGACGCTGGCAAGGGGGCGGCGTTTATGGCGGGGGCAGGGTATCTCTATTGTCCTGGCGCGGATATCACAGCCGAAGCCTTCATAAGCTATTACGAAACCGATGCGCGGCGTCATACGCCAGAACTGATGGGGATGATGTCTAAACCGACATTGGTCATCGCCGGGACGGAGGACACCATCGTCAAGGGCTTGATCGAAGAGGTCCAACCGCTTGCGGATGCCGGCAAAGTGGTGCTTTCCGTCATTGAAGACGCGGATCACTTTTTCCTCGATTTTTATGCCGAGGATGCGGCCGACGCGATTGCTGAGTTTTTGCAATAATCAGGAATAACCCAGACGCTCCAAAGTCTTGGCGCACGTGGTTTCAATGTACTTGAGATCTTCGTCTTGCCATTCGATCTTGGTGCTGTCCATGGCTTGGGGAACGATCACGCCTTCAATTTTGTTGGGGGGGATCAGGCTGGTGGGCGCGCACCCAATGGCGTCTGCTCCCAGCTTTTTCACTGTGCCTTCATAATCATCACGCAGATCTTCGTAGCGCACCAAGTGGATCCCTTTGCCGCGCGATCCGTACTTTTCAGCCAGATCGAACCAGCCGTTCACGTGCCTGTCCCATCGGTGCAACATATTTTCAGCTTGATACATTTGATAGCGCATCAAGTGGCCCTCGGGTTGGGCACGCATCATGTCTGCGGGCGTGGGGCAGACGGGGCCTTCGTGCCACGTGTAGTTCTTCAACAAGCGCCACATGGAATGCATCACATCGCGCGGATGGCGGTAGATGTAGAGTATTGCGCACGTGTCCACAGCGGTTTCGATCACGGGCTCAAGAAAATCGGCAGAATGGTGACTTTTTAGAACGTTTGCCACGTTGTGCTGTTTGATTTGGTTGAAAAACTCAAGAATGGCTTCGGGCGCAAAGAAGTTGATGTTCACCGTGTACGTATCAACGTCCAAACGATTGTCGACCGGTAAATAATTGAAAGATGCACTCAGGGTGTTGATCAAAAAATGGGTGCCGGAGCGTTCATGGCTGATAACAGCGGCTGTTGGCCGGACCATGCCGGGCTGAAAGACTTGGACTTCCATAGAAAACAATCCCTTGAAACTGATGTTGAGGGATTATTGATCGATTCTGAATCAAAAAACCAGTCAAGAGTGCTGATTTTTCCAGTCTTCGACGGCCTCAAGGGCTCGGGCGCAAACAGCGGCTTTGCGGGCTTTTTTGCGCTCGGACTTCTTCAAACGCTTGCCTTTGAGTTCTGGCGGGCGCTCGTCGATTTCGGCCGGGGGAAACAGGCCGAAGTTGATGTTCATGGGTTGGTAGTTTTCAGCGTCCGCAGCACCTGTCACATGGCCCAACAGCGCGCCCAAAGCCGTAATGCCCGGCGGCGGGGTGATGGACAGCTCCAAACGTTCGCGACTTGCGAACAATCCGGCCAAAAGGCCGATGGCCGTACTTTCCACATAGCCTTCACAGCCTGTGATTTGCCCGGCAAAGCGGATGGAGGGCCGCGATTTCAAGCGCAGATGTTCGTCCAACAGCTCGGGACTTTTGATGAACGTGTTTCTGTGCATGCCGCCCAAACGGGCAAATTCGGCATTTTCCAGCCCTGGAATGGTGCAAAAAATACGTTTTTGCTCGCCATACGTCAGCTTGGTTTGAAACCCCACCATGTTCCAAAGTGTGCCCAAGTCGTTGTCTTGGCGCAGCTGGACGATGGCGTAGGCCCGCCGGTCAGGATTGTTGGGATCGGTGAGACCCACGGGCTTCATCGGGCCAAAGGTCAAGGTTTCGCGCCCGCGTTCGGCCATGACTTCGATGGGCAGGCAGCCTTCGAAATACGGGGTGTCTTGTTCCCAGCCCTTGAAGCTTTGTTTTTCGGCGGCCAGGATTTCGTCAATGAAGGCCTGATACTGCTCTTTGTTCATGGCGCAGTTGATGTAATCGGTGCCGGTGCCCTTGTCATAGCGCGATTGGAACCAGGCTTTGTCGAAATCGATGCTGTCTTTGTAGACGATGGGCGCAATGGCGTCGAAGAACGACATGTGCTCAGCCCCTGTGAGCTCCCGAATAGAACCGGACAGAGCGTCAGAGGTGAGCGGGCCACTGGCGACGATGACGTCAAAACCGTCCAGCGCGTTTAAGTCCTGGACCTCTTCACGATCAATGGTGATCAAATCGTGATCTTTGAGCGCGGTTTCGACGCTGGCGGAAAAGCCGTCACGGTCCACGGCCAATGCGCCGCCTGCGGGGACGCGGTTTTCATCCGCCGCCTGCATAATCAACGATCCCATCCGCCGCATTTCTTCGTGCAGTAGGCCCACGGCGTTGGCCGTGTGGTCGTTGGCGCGCAAAGAGTTTGAACACACCAGCTCTGCCAAGCCACCGCTTTGGTGGGCGGGGGTCATTTTGTTGGGGCGCATTTCGTGCAGCACCACGGGAATGCCCGCCTGTGCAATTTGCCAAGCGGCTTCAGAACCGGCCAAGCCGCCGCCGATCACGTGAATAGGGGATGAAGATGTATCAGTCATGGGGCCCTACATAGTCCCCTTAGGCGCACCTTGCAACGGTTGCGTGACTTGACAGAACGGTGGGTTGGAGGCTACCTCAAAGGCAAAACAGTGAGACCAAAACTGGGAGAGGGCCACAAACGTGGAAAATTTCGAGACCGACACATTCAAATTCGTTTTAATCGCCGTCATGGCGTTTGTGTTTTTGCGTTTTCTGCCGCGCATCAAGGCGAAGATGCTGGGCATTCCGTTCGTCAGCACCGATGACGTCAAACGGCGTATGGATGCGGGCGAAAACTTGTTGGTTATTGATGTGCGCACGGCAGGTGAATTTACCGGAAATCTGGGCCATATCCCGGGGGCATTGAACCTAGATGCCTCAGCCCTTCATGTGAAGCTCAAGGATTTGGGCGAGCAGTTGGAGCCCTATAAAAACGATCCCATCGTTGTGACGTGCCGCACCGACAACCGCTCACCGGGCGCGGCGCGGGTTTTGTTCCAAAATGGTTTCAAGAACTTGATGATTATGGGCGGGGGTATGAGCCGCTGGAATCGGGCAGGCTATCCTGTAGCTTATAAAACTTAATCGTCTTCACGCCGGATGAAGTCGCGGATGCCCATGTCAGTGTGCATGATGTGGCGCAACACCCAGACCTGAACCATGCTGACCAAGCCTTTCCAGTCTTCAATCCCTTTGCCGTCCAAGACGTCAGAAGCAATGGCATCGATTTCTTTGCGCAAGTCGTTATGCTCAAGAATATGGGCGTCTAGGTCCGGATAGCCAATGTTATGCATGACGCGTTCTTCGTAGGCGAAGTGATCCAAAGCGTGATCAACCAAAGCCTTGAACGCCGTTTGCTTTTCGCTGAGAGGAACATCGTCCGTCGATAAGACATTGAGCAGTTCTTGCGACAAGTCAATCAGCTCTTTGTGCTGTTCGTCAATGGAAACGATATCAACGGAAAACTTATCCGACCACTCAAGGGTTTGTATCGTCATGATTGTCTGGCTCCTTCCTAATCGTAGTTTTGATCACGCCCATAGACTCATTATCGCATAAGAATCTCTTCAGAAATAACAATAACGTATCGGAACTGAATAAGATTATTTGTTGTGACATATGCAAAACTTCATATGACGTAGTGTGCATATGGTGATAAGATTCACACAAGATAAACGGTGTTTGGGTGTGGACTTGGGTGATTTACCTGCCAACTTGGAAGTCGAACTGAAGTTCGAACTGACGCCAGCCGATGCGCGCAAATTTGCGCGGGCGCCGGAAATTAAGGCGCTGCAGACGGCGCGGACACGCTCCAAACCTCTTCAAGCCACATATTATGACACACCCGATCAAACGCTCGCCCAAAAAGGCGTGGCCTTGCGGGTGCGCAAAGAAGGTCGTGCGTTTGTACAGTGCCTCAAGGCTGCTGCGCCCGGCAAATCAGCCACAGGCTTTGCTCGCCATGAATGGGAATGGCGGGTGCTGAGCCAAGAGCTGGACTTTGACGACCTCACCAAGGAAAAAGAAGTTAAACCGTATCTTAAGGGGATCGACCTTAAATCCCTCGGGCCCATTTACAGCACCGACATCCGCCGTCAAACCCGCCAGATCACCATGCCCGGTGGCAGTGTAATTTTGTGCGAGCTTGATCAAGGCAAGGTCATGGCGGCAGGGCGGGACACGCAGCTTTACGAGTTGGAGTTGGAACTGGTGTCCGGATCGGACGCGGAGCTGTTGGAGCTTGCACGCCTGATCACCACCATCGTGCCGGGCCGCTTATCATCACGCACCAAGGCCTACCGTGGTCATGTGTTGTTCGAAGGCAATGGGGCGCCTTGGTTTGCAGCCGCGCATCCACCGTTGCCCAAAAAGGTCTCTGCCGAACAGGTGTTGCGCTCCGCCATGCTGGAAGGCTTAAAACACCTCATCGTCAACGAAGACTGTGTGCTGGAACGTAGCCACATCGAAGGCGTTCATCAAATGCGCGTCGCTAGCCGCCGCATGCGTTCGGTCTTAACGACGTACAAAAAGATTTTGCCCAAAGGTTCGTTCGAAGACCTGTCCCAACACATCAAAGCCATCGGCAATGCCTTAGGCCCGGCGCGCGATTGGGATGTGTTCTTGGACGAAGTCTTAGGCGATGTGCAACGCGGATTTGAAAATGCACCAGCATTGGCTTTGATGGAAACGCTGGCAAAGGCCAAGCAAGCGGAAGCTTACGCAAGCGCGCATAAAATGATTTTAAGTGCGGACTACGCCAAGACCCTGACCGACAGCTTGTATTGGGTGGCAACGTCGGGGTGGACAAAGCAGGGCAAAGTCCCAGCCAAGCTCGCCGCGCCCGCAACCGTGACCGCCAAATCCGTGTTGGCAAAGCGTCATGGGGAGCTTTTGAAAACCGGGAAGGGGATTGAGAGCCTCAGCATCGAGCAGCGTCACGAATTGCGCATCGCCATTAAAAAAGCGCGGTATGCGTCTTCGTTCTTTGCCGAGCTGTACCCGAAAAAAACCACCAAAGCCTATTTGAAGGCGTTGAAGGGGCTGCAAGAAAGCTTAGGCCACTTAAACGATTTGGCCACGGCGGAACGCCTGATGGACGAACTGGCCGAAGGCTTGAGCGGAGACGAGCTTTGCCAAATCAAGCGTGCGTCCGGCATGGTGGACGGCTGGTACATGCACGCCCAGTCCCTGCGCGAAGACGAATTGATCAAAGCGTGGACCGCTTTTGTGAAGATTAAGCCTTTTTGGTAGCGGCTTTTTTCTTCGCAGCGCGCTTTTTCAAATATGGCGCCAAGTATTGACCTGTATAGCTTTTCTTCACCTTAGCCACGGCTTCAGGCGTGCCTTCGGCGATCACCTTGCCGCCTTTGGAACCGCCTTCGGGGCCGAGGTCGATAATCCAGTCGGCAGTCTTAATGACTTCCAGATTGTGTTCGATGACGATCATGGTGTTGCCTTGATCGACCAAGGTGTGCAGCACTTCCAGCAACTTGTTCACATCTTCGAAGTGCAGACCCGTTGTGGGTTCGTCCAGGATGTAGAGCGTTTTGCCCGTGGCCCGCTTGGACAGTTCCTTGGCAAGTTTGACGCGTTGCGCTTCACCACCCGAGAGCGTGGTGGCTTGTTGGCCTAAGTGAATGTAGCTCAGGCCCACTTGGTTTAGGGTCGAGAGCTTGTCCCGTATTGAGGGGACAGCTTTGAAGAACTCAAGGCCTTCTTCGATGGTCATGTCCAAGACGTCGGCGATGGACTTGCCGCGAAATTCGATGTCCAGGGTTTCGCGGTTATAACGCTTGCCCTTACACACGTCGCATTCCACATAGACGTCGGGCAAAAAATGCATTTCGATCTTAAGCACGCCGTCGCCTTGGCAGGCTTCGCAGCGTCCCCCCTTGACGTTGAAGCTGAACCGCCCCGGTTTGTACCCGCGCCGTTGCGATTCCGGCAGGCCCGCGAACCATTCGCGGATGGGGGTGAACGCACCGGTGTAGGTGGCGGGGTTGGAGCGCGGTGTGCGGCCAATGGGGGATTGGTCGATGTCGACGATTTTGTCGATGAGCTCGATCCCGTCGATGCGTTCGTGTTCACCCGCATGCAGACGTGCACCGTGAAGACGGCGCGCGAAGGCTTTGTAGAGCGTTTCGATGACCAGTGAAGACTTGCCGCCACCCGACACGCCCGTGACGCAGGTGAATGTGCCCAGGGGAATGTCCACATTGACCTTTTGCAAGTTGTTGGCTTCGGCCCCGATGATGGAAATGTATTGGTCTTTTTTGCCAACGCGCCGTTTGGCGGGAAGCGGCACTTCTTTGACACCCGTTAGGTATTGTCCCGTGAGGCTTTTGGGCTCGGCCATGACTTCGTCGGGGGTGCCGCGCGCAATGACTTCGCCGCCGTGCACACCCGCGCCGGGGCCTAAGTCCAACAGGTAGTCTGCGGTGCGGATGGCGTCTTCGTCGTGTTCAACCACGATCACCGTGTTGCCCAAATCGCGCAGACGCTGCAAAGTTTCCAACAAGCGGTCGTTGTCGCGTTGGTGCAGGCCGATGCTGGGCTCGTCCAAGACGTACAACACACCCGTTAACCCTGAACCGATTTGCGACGCTAGACGGATGCGCTGGCTTTCACCGCCCGACAACGTGCCGGACGCACGTGATAGGGTTAGATACTCCAAACCCACATTGACCAAGAAGCCCAAACGATCATTGATTTCGCGCAAAATACGTCGTGCAATTTCGCGCTGTTGTTTGGTCATGTCCTTGTGACACGTCTTGAACCACTTGGCCGCGTCGGCAATGGACATGTCGGTGACTTCGGAAATGTTCAGCGTGTTGATTTTGACCGCCAAGGCTTCAGGCTTCAAACGGTGCCCGCCGCAGGCTTCGCAATTGGTGACGGTTTGGTACTTACCCAATTCGTCACGCACCCAGTTGCTGTCCGTTTCCAACCAGCGGCGTTCCATGTTGGGGATCACGCCTTCGAACGGTTTGGTGACTTGGTAGTTCTTGCGCCCGTCGTCGTAGCGCATGGTCACCGCTTCACCGTCGGTGCCGTACAAGACCATCTTTTGGATTTTTTTCGGCAGGTCGGCAAAGGCGGTTTGCAGCTCAAACCCGTAATGCACAGCCAAGCTGTCTAGGGTTTGGGTGTAGTAGGGCGAGCTGGACCCTGCCCACGGTGCTATGGCGCCTTGGGCCAGCGTCAGGCGGTCGTCGGGGATGACGAGTTCCGGGTCGAAATACATCTCCGTGCCCAAACCGTCACACGACGGGCAAGCGCCAAACGGGTTGTTGAACGAAAACAGGCGTGGTTCGACCTCATCAATGGTGAAGCCGGATACCGGACACGCAAACTTGGCCGAGAAGGTGGTTTGATCCCCGGTCTTTGCGTCTTCGGCAAACACAAGACCGTCTGCAAGGGCTAGCGCGGTTTCAAAGCTGTCGGCCAAACGGGTTTCGATGCCTTCTTTGACGGCGACACGGTCGACCACGACTTCGATGTTGTGTTTGACCTTTTTGTTCAGGGTCGGCACGTCTTCGATGTCATGGATCTCGCCGTCCACTTTGACGCGTTGGAAGCCCTTTTTGGCGAGCTCTTTGATTTCTTTTTTGTATTCACCCTTGCGCCCGCGCACGATGGGGGCCAGCAACAACAAACGCGTGCCCGGCTCCATATCCATGACCCGGTCGACCATCTGGCTCACGGTCTGACTTTCGATGGGCAACCCCGTAGCGGGGGAGTGAGGAACGCCGACCCGCGCCCACAACAGGCGCATGTAGTCGTAAATCTCCGTCACGGTGCCCACGGTGGAGCGCGGGTTGCGGCTGGTGGTTTTTTGTTCGATGGAGATCGCGGGGCTCAAACCCTCGATCAAGTCCACGTCCGGTTTAGACATCAGCTCCAAAAATTGGCGCGCATAAGCCGACAGGCTTTCGACGTAGCGCCGTTGGCCTTCGGCATAAATCGTATCAAACGCGAGGGACGACTTGCCCGAGCCCGAAAGCCCCGTAATCACCACCAGTTTGTCGCGGGGGATTTGCACCTCGACGTCTTTGAGATTGTGTTCGCGCGCGCCGCTGACATGGATGAAATCTTGCATGGGGGATGATTCTTTGACTTTTTGGGTAAATTTGAGTGTTTCTAAAGCGCTTGTGCCACATTTAGACCCATCCGGAGTGCCCGTAAAGGGGGGGATTCGTAGGTTTTTTGGATATCCGTGGAAAACTGGCAAAAACCACTGGATTTGCAGCGCCTAAATAGCGAGAATAGCTTAGACAGGGAGGTTACGTAGCTATAGCTGCGACCTGGTGGGGAAATAAAACACCGTGGACGAGTGGGTTACCCTGTTCTTTGGCTGGTTTCAGTCATCGGGCAAGCTCTAACGCGGTGCGTTGAATGTGAGTATGTATGTCTGATTATAACTTGTCGCGACTTAACTTTCTGATTGTCGATGACAACAAGCACATGCGAGCTCTGGTCAAGAGCATCTTGCACGCGCTGGGAGTTAAGAACGTTCTGGACGCTTCGGATGGGGCCGATGCGTTCAAGGAACTGCGCCATTTCCCGGCGGACGTGATTATCTGTGACTGGAACATGTCGCCGTTGGACGGCTTGGATTTTGTGCGCATGGTGCGCACCGGTTCCGACAGCCCAAATCCGTTTGTGCCGATTATCATGCTGACCGGTCACACGGAAATGAACCGTGTGATGGAAGCCCGCGACAGCGGTGTTCATGAATTTCTTGCCAAGCCGATTTCGGCCAAAAAATTGTATACGCGTATCCGCTCGATCATTGAAAACCCGCGTCCATTTGTGCGTGCCGGTTTGTACTTCGGTCCTGACCGTCGTCGTAAACAAAGCCCCAACTACAATGGGCCGGAACGCCGCAAAGACGAAATGGCGGACCAGGGCGGTGGCGAAGTGGATGCTTCGGAAATGTCGCAAGATGAAATTAACGCCTTGCTGAACGGCTAGAGGCGTAAAGGCAAAAAAAAATCCTGAGGGTCAACGTAGATGTCAGACGATAAACCGCAAGCTCAAGTCATTCGACCGCCGCAGACTTTGCAAAATAAAGTCGACAAGGGCGGTCCCGGTGCCGTTGATCTCGACGCCTTAGCCAAGGCAGAGGACGTTATCGCCAATTTAGCCGATGATTACCTGACGTGGGTGCAAGAAGACCTCGTGCGCATGGAAGCGGCCTATGAAGAAATGGTCAAAGGCGAGGGAGATCCGAAGGTCTTGTTGGATAACGTTTTCCAAATCGCCCACGACATGAAAGGCCAAGGCGGCAGCTTCGGCTACGACCTGATGACCGCCATTGGGGACCAGCTTTGCCGCTTGGTGGAAAAGATGGATCAAGTCACGCCGCGTGAAATCGGCATGGTTCGCGTGCACATCGACGCCATGCGTGTGATCATCGTTAAAGAACTCAAAGGCGATGGCGGTGACGAAGGCCGCAAGCTGTTGATGGGGCTAAGCCTCGTGGGCGACAAGGTTTAAGCCGCAACCTCTTTTAGGATGGTCTCTAGTGCGGCGACAATCTCTTGGCATTTAGCATCGTTCAGCGCATCCGCATGAGGGGGCGCGAAGTGGCCTAGGTCGTTGTCGAAGTATTCACCGGCGTGGCCTAAGAACGCGTCGCTGAGGCTTGCGCGCACCAAGATGTCTGCGCCTATACCGATGTCCTTACCCTCCATACCAAAGCCTTCTTTGACCATCTTTGACCCCAGTAAAGAGCCCGGGTTGACCGAGACGATCAGCGGGTCCATGTCGGACAAGGCACGTGTCCACTGGGTGATGGCAAGCTTGCTTTGTGCATAAGCCGTCATGTCGTCGTCGAATTGGGACTGCCCGCTCAGCGCGTTGAGATCAACCGGCGCTTGGGCAGCGGAGGACAGGTTGACGATGCGCGCACCTTTCCCCAAGACCGGCATCAGGCGTTTTGTCAGCAGATAGGGCGCAATGGTGTTCACCACAAAACGCACATCAATACCCAGCTCTGTCGTTGTGTTCGGCGTTTTGAGAACGCCTGCGTTGTTGATTAAGACGTCCAGTGTGTCGTGCTTCGCCATGACCGCGGCGGCGAGGGCTTCGACTTCTGACAGGTTGGAGAGGTCCGCCAAATAGCCTTCGGCATTGTCGTTCAAAAGTTCAAGCGTTGCATCCAGTTTTGCCGGGCTGCGTCCGTGCACCAAGACCTGATGGCCGTTCGCCGCCAACATCTTTGCGGTTTCCAAACCGATGCCGTCGGTGGCTCCGGTGATGAGAATGGTTTTGGTCATGGGATGTCCAAACTTTCTCGGAAGCTTTCCAGCCAGTCCAGGTGGGCTTCCAACTGTTCGATGTCGTGGTCCAGCCACACAGCAAGATAGCCAGGCGCATCGCCATAGGACGCGCGCAAGTCGTCCAGACGCGCCAGCTCGGTTTCGCAGTTTTCGATCAAAATGTCGGCTTGTTCCAATTGGTCTTGGAATTCAATGAGGTGCAAGAACCTCAGTTTCAGGGTGGTGATGAGTTTGTTGACTTCTCCCCCCGCAGAGCGAATGCGAGATGTCATCAGCGCGTTCAGTTCCGCCACGCCTTTATCGGTAAGCTTCAGCTGGGCATCGTCTTCCATACCGACACCGTTGACGGGCTCCACCAAGCCTTCGAACTTCAGCAATTCAATGGACGTGCCCATAATGTCCAGGGACGGCCCGGTGATGCGGCTGGTGAAGTGACGAATGGCGTTTGCCAGCTCGCTATAGCGCAGATGCGTGGGCGCAAGCGCCAACGTGCCCAGCGCACAAAGCCGGATCGCTTCTTTGGGCGTAAGGGTGTTGTCGGCAAACATGAAAGGCAAGCACCTCCGAGAGAATCCTAGGCATTATATAGAACAGCTCCCCCCCGGTCACCAGGGGAGGAGCCGCAAAATAACAGCGTGTGTGAATGCCTTAGTCGATTTCTTCTTTCGAACGCGGTCCTTTTTTGAAGTCCACACGGTCTTTTGTGGCGTCATCGAGGCGGAACACATCGCGTTTGACCCGGCGATGGATGACAATGTCGATGTAGAGCGTTTGGTTGGGCTGGAAGAACTTCGATAACTTCAAGCTGTCGCTTTTAAATTCGACAGGTTGATAATACGCCAAGCCGTCTTTGGGGCGCGCCACCACCCGGATGCCGAGATTGGTATTCTTACGCGTCATCACATCGTAATTGACGTAATAAATCAGATGGTTTTTGTGTAGCTTGTTTTGTTGGTCGTCCACATAAAAGCCCTTGGGCAACTTGTCCGGTTTGAAGTTGGGACCACCCAACAAAAACAGGTCGTAGTCGTTAATCGGATTGCCAGCATCGTCGCGAATACGGAACGTCAATGTGGTGTAACGCTGCCCATCCAGCTCGTCTCTTTGGGTTTCGGTGGTCAACCGTTTAAAGGCACTGATGGATTTTGAGTATGCGTCTGGGGTTGTGACCTTCAGACAATTCATAATCCGGTTGATTACGGGGCGTTGGTTTGAGTTTGCGGTGGTTGGGCTGAGCATGATGCCAATTTTGTCGCCGGAGTGACTGGCGTTCGGCACCACACCGAAGGGGCTGGGCTGGGGTGAGTGAGGCTCTTGCGGTACCAAAGGCCGGACCGAGAGCGTGTCCCAGCCTTGGCGCACTTTGACGGGCACGTCTTTGTGATCTTCCGTCAGCGTGATCATGGTGTAGTTCATGTTGGCGCCAGATGCGCGCACAACGCCGTCCGATCCTTCTTCTACCAAGTAGCGGTTGAGGAAATCGTAGAGCTTGTTGTCAATGGTTTGACCTGTGAGCACAAACGGGTAAACACCTTGATTGGGGTAGTCGCACGTTAAGTACTTTTCGCTGAGTTCCCACTGTTCTTCACTGCCCAAAGACAACCAGTCTAAAATTTTGGTCCCGGGCTCGACCCCATTTACGAAGGCTTTGATGCGCCCCACGCGGGCTTTGCCCAGGGTCGCCAAAGGCGATCCGTGGTTGGCCGGGGCCAGCATGATCAGGTGATCCAGGGGGCAGCCTTTGCCGCCGGGGTAATAGTGTTCAATCCATTCGCGCACGACCGGACCACCGGTGGAATGCGTGATGCAGGAAAACGATTTGGTCAGCCGTTTGTTGACCGGAATGTCGTTGCGCAACGCCGTGTCGAACGCGCGCACCACATCGTTCATGGTGACTTCATCGTCAAAGCTGATGTAACGCCCCAAGTAGATGTGTTGAATTTCGATCTCCAACCCTGCTGCATTGGCGCGTGCGGCTATCAGTTCCGGCATTTGGCCGTATGTTTCCGTGTTGGTGACGCTCCAGCCGTGAACGAATAAAAGTAGCATGCTCTAACCTCCCTTTAGACCTCGCTGTGTAATCATAAATCGACTTGAGGTGAGAGTCATGCACCTATAGAGTGTTTGTGGTGCACAATAAAAAGCGGCCCATATTGGGGCCGCTTTTTGGAAAGGGTGGAGGTTAAGCCGCCGCTTTAAGCCCCAATCGGCCCCAGACTTCCTTCAACGCCGCCACCAGTGCATCCATATGCTCATCGGTGTGGTGAGGGGTCGGCGTGAAGCGCAGGCGCTCTTTGCCGCGTTCCACGGTCGGGTAGTTGATGGGCTGTACATAGATGTTGTGGCGTTCCATCAAATCGTCCGAAGCTTGTTTGCATAGCACCGGATCACCGACCAAAATGGGCACGATGTGGCTGACGCTGTCCATCACCGGAAGCCCTTCGTCCTTAAGGCGCTTTTTCAGCGTTGCGGCGCGTTCTTGGTGACGTTCGCGCAGTTCGTTGTGTTCTTTTAAGTGGTTCACGTTGGTGCGCGCAGCCGCAGCCACAGCCGGCGGCATGGAGCTTGAGAAAATAAAGCCCGTACCATAAGACCGCACGAAGTCGCACATGGCTTTGGTGCCGGCAATATAGCCGCCGACCACACCAAACGCTTTGGCCAGTGTGCCTTGAATGATGGTGATGCGATCCATTTGGCCGTCGCGTTCCGCAACGCCTGCACCGCGCTGACCATAAAGGCCCACGGCGTGCACTTCGTCGATGAAGGTCATGGCACCGTATTTGTCGGCCAGATCGCAGACGTCTTTGATCGGGGAGATGTCGCCGTCCATGGAATAAACGCTTTCAAAGGCAATCAATTTCGGACGGGATGGGTCGATGGTTTTGAGGATGTTTTCCAGGTCTTCCATATCGTTGTGGCGGAAGATGTGTTTTTCCGCACGCGAGTGGCGGATACCTTCGATCATGGAGTTGTGGTTTTTGCTGTCCGAAATGATCACGCAGTCCGGCAACATGGACGCGACCGTCGACAAGGTCGTCAGGTTGGCGATCCAGCCGGACTGGAACAGCAGAGCACTTTCGGTCTGGTGCAAATCGGCCAGGGCTTCTTCCAACAGCACGTGTTCGTGCATGGTGCCAGAAATGTTGCGTGTGCCGCCCGCACCGACACCGTAACCGCCCGCCGTGTCTTGCATGGCTTGAATGGCGTCCGGGTTTTGGCCCATGCCCATGTAGTCGTTGGAGCACCACACGGTGATCTCTTTGACCTCTCCGTCCCTGTGCACCATGGCTGAGGGGAATTTCCCCGCTTGGCGTTGCAAGTCGGCAAAAACGCGATACCGGCCCTCTGCTTTCAGGTCCGCAATTTTGTCGGCGAAGAACTGTTCGTAGTTCATGGATTCCTCCGCAAGGGCAGGTGAGTGGCCGTGTCAAAACGCGGGGAGGTCTCTACCACTTTGCCTGCTGTGTTCTTTTTGGTCGGCTATCTTACTCGAATCATAGGATTCAGAGCAACAATTTGCACATAAATCTGTGTTGTTTTTGCCACTTTTATCTCAGATTGGGGCAAGAATGGGGCATCTACTGGGCGAAATGGCCCTCGGACTTGAGCCATTCCAATGTTTCGTCCAAGGCTTTGCCAAATCGAGACAGCATTTCACCGATTTCAGCCTCGGAAATAATCAAAGGCGGCGAAAAGGCGAGACTGTCGCCCATGGCCCGGCCAATCACGCCGTTGTTTTGCATGAAATTGACGGTCATGGCCCCGACGCCCAAGGCGGGCTCAAAGCTTTCTTTGGTGGCTTTGTCTTTGACCAGTTCAACGGCCCCCACCAAGCCGACACCGCGCACTTCGCCCACCAAGGGATGGTTGGCGAAGGCTTGCAATCCCGCCTGGAAGGTGGGCGCAATGGCTTGCACTTGGCCGACAATATCGCGTTCTTCGTAGATTTTAAGCGTTTCCAAAGCCACAGCGCAGGCCACCGGGTGGCCGCCATAGGTGTAGCCATGGCCGAATACGCCCAGCTTTTCACTTTGTTTGACCATGTCTGCAAAAATTTCGTCGCTCACCATCAGGGCGGAAATGGGCAAGTACGCCGACGACAGGGCCTTGGCCATGGTCATCATGTCGGGCTTGATGTCGTAGGTTTCAGAGCCCCACATGTTGCCCGTGCGGCCAAAACCGCAGATGACTTCGTCGGCGATCAGCAACACGTCGTACTTTTTCAAGACCGCCTGGATTTTGTCGAAGTATGTGGCGGGCGGCACAATGACGCCGCCCGCCCCCATGACCGGTTCTGCGAACATGGCGGCGACCGTGTCGGGGCCTTCGGCCAAAATCAGCTGTTCCAACTCATCGGCCATGCGGGTGGCGAATTGCTCTTCGCTTTCACCGTCTTCGCCAAAGCGATAATAATGCGGACAGGCGGTGTGCAAGATACCGGCGATGGGGACGTCAAAATCGTTTTGGCAGGGCGCCAGGCCTGTGAGGCTCGCACCCGCAACGGTCACACCGTGATAGGCTTTTTGCCGCGCGATGATCTTTTTCTTTTGGGGCCGTCCACGTGCGTTGTTAATGTACCACACCAGCTTGACTGAGGTGTCGACGGCTTCGGAGCCGGAGTTCGCAAACAGCACCTTACCCATTTTGACCGGCGCCATGTCCAGCAGCTTTTCAGCTAAGTCTACGGTCACATCTGCAACTTTGTGGGTGAAGGTGTGATAGAACGCCAACTTCTCCATAGCATCCGTGGCCGCTTTGACGAGGCGCTTCTCGCTCCAGCCCAAAGATGTGCACCACAGGCCCGACATGGCCTCATAATATTCGGTGCCGTCTTCGCCATACACCTTAACGCCTTCGCCGCGTGAAATGACCAATGGCCCGCGCTGCAAATGCGTTTTCAGATTGGTGTAGGGGTGGATCAGGCTTTCCACATCGCGTTCAGCCGTGGAATTGGACAGGGGAGAAGACATCAATGCCTCTGTGCTGTTGGAATTGGTATTGAGATTTAAGCTTGGGACATCACACTCGTTCAAGCAATCGTTTTTTAAGAGCTGTAGAGCTCTTCGGCGTTCAGTGTTGCTTTGCGCGTGGCGGGAAAGGTCACTGTGATGGTGGTGCCCTGGTCAATTTCACTTTCAATGGTCAGTGTGCCGTCGTGCAAGTTTACGAACGAGGTGACCAAGAACAAGCCCAGCCCGCTGCCTTCGTGGTTGCGGTTATAGATGTCGCTGACCTGTTCAAAAGGTTCCAAGATTTTTTCTTGTTTGTCGATGGGGATGCCAAAGCCGGTATCGCGAACGATCAAGCTCACGGAGCCGTCTTTGTTCTCAGCGGCAACTAATTCGACCTTACCGTCTTGGGGGGTGAACTTGATGGCGTTAGACAGCAAGTTGATGATGATTTGCTTGATGCGGATCATGTCGCCACGCAATAACGGCAAGCTGTCTTGGACAGACTTTGATAGTTCCAGCTTCGCCATTTCAACTTGTGGGGACACCATTTCAATGCTTTCGTCGCACAGGTGGCCCAGGTCCACCACATCTTCGCGAATGGTCATAGTGCCCGCTTCGATGCGAGAGACGTCTAAAATGTCGTTGATGACGTCCAACAAGTGATGGCCGGACGCCAAGATGTTGGCGCTGTATTCGATATAATTATCATTACCCAGCGGTCCGAACATTTGTTCTTTGATGATCTCGGAAAACCCGATAATCGCGTTCAAAGGTGTACGCAGTTCGTGCGACATGTTGGCCAGGAACTGTGTCTTGGCATGGCTCGCCAGCTCGGCTTGTTCCTTGGCGCGCATGAGTTCTGAAATGGCTTGTTTACGCTCGGTAATGTCTTCTTTGACCGCGAGAAAGTGCGTGATCTTACCGTGCTCGTCCTTGACGGGGGAGATTGAAGCGTATTCCCAAAACAAGGTGCCGTCTTTGCGCTTGTTGTGGAACTCGCCGCGCCATTCTTCACCGTTGGAAATGGTTTGCCAAAGGTTGGCGTACTCGGTGGGTGACTTTTCGCCAGAGCTCAGCAAATTCGCTTTTTGCCCCACGGCCTCTGTATAGCTGTAGCCCGACACACGTTCGAACTTGGGGTTGATGTAGGAAATATGGCCGTAGGTGTCGGTGATCATCACGCTTGCGGGGCTTTGTTCCACGGCGCGTGACAGCTGGCGCAATTCGTCTTCGGAGCGTTTGGTGTCGGTTATATCGACACGCACGCATGCCATGCCACCGTCAGCCATGCGGCTATCGCTTGCCATAAACCATAGACCGTTTGCGGCTTTAACAGTGTATGGCCGGCTCATGCCTTGAGAAAAGTCGGTGTCGATTTGGCCGTCTGTATGCTCAAAGCTTTGATAGACTTTTTCACGGCTGCACAGCGAATAGAATTCTTCGTAAGTGATCCCTTTGCTGAGCTTCTCGCCAAGGCCTTTGTGCAAGTCGGCAAACTTTGAATTCCAGAACGATAAGTGTCCCTTGGCATCGAAGAAGGCAAAGCCTTCGTTGATGCTTTCCACTGCATCGCGGAATTGGCGTGATGTCATGCGGGCTTGATCGTGGGCGACGCGCAGCTTGTAGAGCGTTATGGACAATCCGGCAAACAGCACGACGGCCAAAACCAGCAAGACAATACGCATGATGTTCGCGAACTCGATGCGTTCAACCGTGAAGGCCAGATGCTCATTAAAAATGTTGTCGAGTGTGGAGATGGTCGGCTGACTGACGAAGTCGTTCATATAACGCACGGTCGCTTGTCGCGCGTCGATATTTGCACGGACATGCAATAGCACAGCCTTGATCTTTTTTGCATCCTCTTCGTTGGGGGCTAAGCTTTCGGCTTGCCCGACTTGGTGTAGCAAAGCCCTTTGATTGTCGGCGGAGGGGATCAAGTTGGCAGATAACATGGCATTGATGAGGCGTTGCAATGAAATCGCGGCGAGGTCGGTACGCCCTTCGGTGATGCGCCCAACTTCCAGAGGTAAATAGTTAATGGAGTTTCGCACGATCGCCATGCGCGATTTGATGCTTTCCACCAGATCGAATTTTTTCAACATCAACGATTGAAATGTATTCAACCCCTTGTCGATGTGGGGGTTGATCAACCCATACAGACCTTCTTCGGTGTTGTGCAGACGCGCGCCAACGGCTTGCATGTCTTCCATGATGCGCACAATGGAATCGTAGTTGCTGAGTTGCAGAGCCGACGCACGGAGTGTTTCTTCGTTCAAACGTGTGTCGAGCTGTTTGAGCAAGATGATGTTTTGCGCCGCGCGGTTGTGCCGGTTCAAATCCCATTGCTGCGTTTGCACGTAGAACAGCAAGCCAAGCAACGCGGTTGCAGCAAACATCATGTACGGCACTGGGCGCGAGATCGGTGTCATTAAGGATCGAACCTCATGTATTCGCCAGCAAGGCTTTCGAGGAACGCAACAATAGCCTTAACATCCGCATCGGGTATGTCGCGGCCCAATTGATATTTGGCCATAAATTTCACGGCTTCGTCCAACGTCTTGGCGCTGCCGTCGTGGAAGTAGGGGGCGGTGTGTTTGACCACGCGAAGGCTCGGCACCTTAAACACATGACGGTCTTCGTCGCGCCCTGTGACTTGGAAGCGTCCCATGTCACTGGCTTTGATATTGCCGCGATCCCGGAAATAATCGGCCAAAATGCCCATGGTCTGGTACATGTTGCCACCGACGTTGACGCCTTGGTGGCAGGAAACGCATCCGTAGGACGTGAACAGCTCATAACCGTGTGCGGCTTGTTCGGATATCGCGTCCTGGTCGCCTTGTAAATAACGGTCGAAAGGGGCGTCGATGGTGACCAGAGTGCGTTCGAACGTGGCGATGGTATCGACAATGTTGTCGCCAGTGATGCCGTCTGGGTAAATCTCTTGGAACAGCTCGCGGATACGTTCGTCTTGGTTCAGTTTGTCGACGACCTCGGGCCAGTTGGAGCCCATTTCAGCTGGATTGTGCACAGGGCCTGCGGCTTGTTCTTCCAAGCTTTCTGCGCGGCCATCCCAAAATTGTTTGAAGTTATAAGCACTGTTGAACACGGTCGGGGTGTTGATGCCCCCCTTTGTGCCGCCGATGCCGACAGGTTTGGACAGACCGTCTGCGCCACCCGCATTTAAGTCGTGGCAGCTCGCACAGCTGATGGTGTCGTCAGCAGACAAGCGCGGGTCGTGGAACATTTCTTCGCCAAGACGGACTTTGCGCAAATCTATATTGTTAGGGGCTGCGGGAAGCGGTGACAGGGCTGAGCCACGCCACAAGTCTTGCGTCGCCAGTGCAGTTGGAACCACACCAAACATCGCAATCACCACCACCACTGAGCTTAGAGCCAGAGGCTTCCAGTTTTGCACCCAAACCCCAACAGAGGTTCCCCCATAGTGCGCCGAAAACCAATCACAGGTTTTTCGTATCAAAAGTGCCCTCGATTTGTTCCTTTTTACTTAGTCCTTTTTAGTTAGTTTCCACCCAAAAGGCCATGTGAAATGTCAAATTTGTGAAGGTTGAAGGCCCTCTAAGTTAAAAAGTAAGATTAATCAGCGCCTTTGCCGCCTTTCGCAACCGACCAACCAATGGGATCGGCCAGAAAATCCTTAACCCCTTGAATGGCTTCGGGTGAAAAAGCTAGGCGTTCTTCGGCGACTTCCAAGACGTCTTGCCAGGTGGCCAAGTAGTGCATGGTGACGCCTTCTTTTTCCAAGGTGTCCAAAGCACCTGGGAACGCGCCGTAGAAAAACACCACAAATGCGTCGGAAACGGTTGCCCCAGCATCGCGCAAGGCATTGATAAAGTTGATTTTAGAGCCGCCGTCGGTGGCGAGGTCTTCGACCAGCAAGACGTGGCTGCCTTCGGGCATATGGCCTTCGATTTGGGCGTTGCGGCCAAAGCCTTTGGGCTTTTTGCGGACATACAGCATGGATTTGTTGGTGAGGTGTGAAATCCAGGCGGAATAGGGGATTCCAGCAGTTTCACCACCGGCAACGGCGTCCACAGCGCCGAGATCGCTATCGCGTTGCAAAGTTTCGACGGCGAGTTCCATCATGCGCGTGCGTTCAACCGGAAACGAGATCAATTTGCGACAATCGATGTAGACCGGGCTAGCCCAGCCAGCGGTCAGCGTATAGGGCTCTTCTGGGCGGAAATTGACGGCTTCGATATCCAAAAGAATTTTTGCGGCTTCCAAGCCTGCGGGATTGCGCTTTACGCTCACGGTAAGTCTCCAAATTCGGTGGGTTTGAACGCGTTTATGGCGTTGCTGCGTGTCAAAGTAAAGGGAGGGATTGGGCAGTGGGTTTAATGGACTTTATGGGTATGACTGACGTAGCCTTCTTGGGTCAATTTGCCGAAATAGTCGATAACGTCGGGGTGGTCGATGGGGCCGCCTTCGAAGTCGGGCTCTAAATTTTCTTCGGAGACATACGCGCGGTTCGCGGTGCCATCGACCAGCACGTGATACCACGGTTGTGTATCCGCTTGGAGGATCTTAGGTTTTTGGTCCTGGGCCTTCATCTCCGCCCCCACACGGAACTGAGGGTCAACGTCAACGATGACGCCCCGATAGTCGAAAAGCGTGTGGTGGATCAACTGCCCAACCGCGAATTTGGCACGATCACGTATGGGTAAGTCGGGTTTGGACGTATTGTGAGGCACTTAAGGCTCCAGCTGTTCCGTGTCTACTTTCCATAAGCTTCCCGCGAAAATCGTTTGCGGTCAACCATGACATTTCTCATTTTTAGGGTTCTGATATACTGGCGCAAATTCAGGAGAGCTTATGATCGAGACGACCCCTTCCTCGAATCCAGAAACTGCCAACGGCGGAGCGCTCATTGCCCGCGCATTGGACGCTCACGGCGTCGAAAAGGTCTTTTGCGTGCCGGGTGAAAGTTATCTGGAGGTCTTGGACGCGCTTTATGACCGCCGGGACACGCTGCAGATGGTCTCGTGCCGCCATGAAAATGGGGCGAGTTTTATGGCCGAAGCCTATGCGAAGCTCACCGGCTCTGTCGGGGTGTGCATGGTGACGCGGGGGCCTGGAGCGTGCAACGGCTCCATCGGTGTGCACACCGCGTTTCAGGATTCATCGCCCATGGTCTATTTGGTGGGCCATGTGCGCCGCGAAGACATTGGCCGTGAAGCTTTTCAAGAGGTCGATTTTGAACAGATGTTCGCCCCGTTGGCGAAGGCCGTGCGCATGATCAAATCTGCAAAAGATGCACCGGGTGACGTGGCCTGGGCGTTTGAACAGGCGCAAAGCGGACGTCCTGGGCCCGTGGTTTTGGTTATGCCCGAAGACGTCTTGCGCGAGGAGGCGGGCGTCACGGTTTTACCTGTAAAACCCGTCTCCCAGCCGTTCATGGACGAAGGCGATTTGGAGCGTGTCCATCACCGTTTGATGGCGGCAAAGCGTCCCATGGTCATGGTCGGGGGCAGCGGCTGGACCGCTCAGGGCCGTGAAGACATTGTGGCCTTTGCCGAGGCCATGGACTTGCCCGTGTGCTGTTCCATGCGCCGCTTGGACGTGTTTGACAATGCACACCCTTGTTTCGTCGGTGAAATGGGCATTGCGCCCAATCCGCTCTTGGTGGAACGCATCAACGACTGCGATCTGTTGTTGGTTGTGGGCGCGCGCATGGGCGAAATGACCAGCCAGGGCTATACGCTTTTGGACGCAGAGACTGCGCAGCATAAACTGGTTCATATTCATGTGGACCAGGCTGAGTTGGGCCGTGTGTTTCCACCTGCCATCGGCATGGGGTGCGGGCCTGCGGCCTTTGCGGCGGCGGCTAAAAATCTGGCGAAGACGAATGACAGTTGGGCCGGGTGGCGCGCGCAGGCGCGGGCGGACCTAGACGCGTGGCGCAGGCCCCATTCCATCGCGGGCCCTTTGGACTTGGCCCAGTGCATGGCAGACTTGGATGAAGCGTTGGATGACGACGCCATCGTCACGGTCGACGCGGGTAACTTTTCCGGCTGGGCACAGCGCTATTTGTCCTTTGCCAAGGGGCGCAGATTCTTAGGCCCGACCAACGGGGCCATGGGCTACGGTGTGCCCAGCGGTGTGGCGGCGCAAACGGCCTTTCCAGACCGTCAATGCGTGACGTTTGTCGGCGACGGCGGCTTTGGCATGACCGGCCAAGAAATCGCAACGGCTGTGGGGCAGGGGCTGCGCCAACTGATCTTGGTCTTCAACAATGGCATTTATGGCACCATTCGCATGCATCAAGAACGGCGCTTTCCCCGGCGCACAATCGCCACGGATTTGCACAATCCCGACTTTGCAGAGCTGGCGCGGGCCTATGGCGCCTATGGGGATGTGGTGGAGCGCACGGAACAGTTTTTACCCGCCGTCAAGAGCGCTTTGGCGTCTGGAACCGTCGGCGTACTTGACGTGCGCTTCGATGCCAATATCATCACCACCCGAACAACCTTGGACGCCATTCGCTCGGCGGCCGAGAAACAATAAGAAAACAGGGAAAATCCTTTATGGCCTTTTCAGGCGACCACGCACGCGTATGGCTTTTGATTGATGACCGCGCGGGAAACAAGTCACAGGTTTTGGGTGTTGCCCGGGCTTTGGGCTTGCCGTTTGAGATTAAAGAAATCGCTTATACAGCTGCAGCGGCCTTGCCAAACTATATGCTGATGGCGTCCTTTTCCATGCTGACCCAGTCCAGCCGTGTGAACTTGGCCGCGCCTTGGCCGGACATCGTGATTGCAGCCGGACGGCGCACGGCCCCCGTTGCGCGCCGGATCAAGGAACTGTCGGGTGGCAAAGCGTTCTTAGTTCAGATCATGCACCCAGGTTCCAGCGGGGAAGACGATTTCTCGCTCATCGCCGTGCCGCGTCACGACGGCATGGGCGAAGCAGAAAATCGCTTTACCATGACAGGATCGCCACACAGTGTGACGCCAGAGACCATGGCCGAAGCCCGCATGCAGTGGGGCGGTAAGTTCGACACTTTGCCCAAGCCACATATCGCCCTGATCGTCGGCGGCGATACCAAGCGTAAAAAGTTCAGCCCTGCCATGGCGCAAGAACTCGGTGAACGTGCTGCAAAACTGGCCAGTGAGGCTGGTGGCAGTTTGCTGATCACAACATCGCGCCGCTCTTCACCGGAAGCCACCCAAGCTTTAATCGGAGCTCTGGGCGACGTGCCTTCGAATATCTTCAAGTGGGGCGATGAAGGGGAAAACCCTTACATGGGCTACTTGGCCTTAGCGGATCACATCATCGTAACCGGGGACAGTATGTCCATGTGTTCCGAAGTGTGCGCCACGGGGGTGCCGGTGTATATTTATGCACCGAAGAAGCTGACGTCCTTGAAACACGGTCGTTTGCATTCTGATCTATATGATCGCGGCTTCGCAAGGCCTTTGGAAAGTGCCGACGCGTTGGAAGACTGGTCGCATGATCCGCTGAATGCTGCACTTGAAGTTGCCGCGGAATTGCGCAAACGCCTCAATCTCAGTGATGGGAGTTCGTAAGATGATCCGAGGGGGATTGTTTGCTGTGGCTCTGATGATTGCACTTCCTGCACAAGCAGGGGAGATGGTGCAAAACATCACCGCCAAAGCCCTGAAGTCGCATTTGAAGGCAAAGGGCTATGAAGTCTTTTTGCATGAAGACGAGTACGACCATCCGCAATTATTGGTCACACCGCCGGGTGTGGATGAAGACGACCCATCCAAACGTTTCGCCATGCGCCTGATGAATTGTGTTGAGGGTGAAGAGAATTTCCTGATCCGGGCTTGTGCGGGCTATGAATACTGGTCCTATCAGCGCCCTGGCTTTCCCATCAAACAAAAAACGTTTGACGACTGGAACCTCAAAGTCGGACATGCACGCGGCTTTCGCGATGACGAGTTCACGTACCTGTCTTGGTATGTGCACGTGGGCGGCGGCTTTTCTTGGGACAACATCGACGCACAGTTAGAGCTCTGGCAAAACCAGCAAGAGCTCTACAAAGATCACTTAGATGAGTCGGTTATGGACTAACCTCTACATCAATATCCCAACAAAGCAGCCCGTCAGGCATGTGGCGATGGTGCCGGCCAGTATCGATTTCATGCCGAGCGCGACGATCTCGGAACGGCGCTCGGGAACCATGGTGGTTAAGCCGCCCAACATGATGCCTAGGCTGCCGAAGTTGGCAAAGCCGCACATGGCATAAGTCATGATCAGTTTGGAACGCTCTGACAAAGCGCCGTCAGGCAGGCCTTTCATCTGCAGATACGCAATCAGTTCGTTCAGCACCGTTTTGGTGCCCATGAGCGAACCCGCCGTGGTGGCTTCCGTCCACGGTACGCCCATCAGCCAAACCACCGGCGCCATAACCCAACCCAACAGGCGTTCCAAGGACAAGGCGCTGCCCATCATGTCGGGGAGAAGGCCCAGGATGGAATTGACTAAGCTCACCAAAGCGACAAATACAATCAGCATGGCGACAACGTTGATCAACAAGCCAACACCGTCCAAGGTGCCGCGCGTGATGGCGTCCATGGAGCTGTGTGACGGAGACGGATTAACGACTTCGCCTTCGGTTTGTACACCATCGTCCGGGATCATCAGTTTGGCGACCATAATGGCGGCAGGCGCGCTGATGATGGAGGCGCTCAGAATGTGGCCCATGGCCCCGTCAATGACACCTGTCAAAAAGGTTGCGTAGAGAACCATCACGGTGCCCGCGATGGTCGCCATGCCACACGTCATGACCATGAACAGCTCTGAACGTGTCAAACGCTCCAAATAGGGGCGGATGAACAGCGGGGCTTCGATCATGCCGACAAATACGTTGGCGGCCGCGCTGACACTCACCGCGCCACCGACGCCCATTGATTTTTGCAAAACGATGGAAAAGCCCTGCACGATTTTGGGCAAGATGCCCCAATAAAACAGCAAGGCCGAGAGGGCGCTGGTCATCAAAATCAGCGGCAAGGCCTGAAATGCCAAGACGAACGAAGCGCCGGGGAAGGGTTCTTCGAACGGTAAATCGCCGCCCCCCAAATAACCGAACGCAAAGGAGGTTCCGGCCTTGGTCGCATCCTGCAACGCCAAAACACCGTCGTTGAGAACCATAAACAGCTGCTGCGTGAAGGGCATTTTTAAGAGAATCAGCGCGAGCACCAACTGTACGGTCAAGCCCACAAGGGCAACGCGAGCGGCGGAAGATTGGCGGTTTTCACTGATCAACCAGGCAAATCCGGTCAAAACGACCAATCCGACGAGGCTTTGTGCGATTTCCATGGTTTCCCCCTAAGGAATTCAAAACAGGGAGACTTTAGCTGATATGGGTAGACTTATGAACATTTTTGACCGTGAATTCCATGCGCTTAATCGGATAGCACTATTGTATGTGTAATTAGAATCGTTAAAACTATAGTATTAAGGGAACAGAAGGTTGCCTTCCTCAATCCTCAGGAGGGCGCATTGGGCGTTCAGTCAAAACCATCTGGCAAGTCCGTTTCTGGAAACGGACTAAAATTTCTTATTGTCGATGACGATGCCTATTATGCTGACCAAATGCGTCATCAGGTGGTGAAGGCGTGTGGTACGTCTTCTACTGTTTATGTGTCTGAAACCATTGAAATGGCGCAGCATATGCTCGAGCGCCATAGCTTCGATGTGTGCTTGCTGAGTTACGCGCTGGCTGAAGATGTCGGCCTCGACAGTCCTGTGATTGCGCGCATGCCCAAACTCATGACGGCTTTGATTTTTATCGCCGACCGCCCCTGCAAAACGGCGGCGCTGCGCGCATTGAGCTTTGGCGCGAAGGATTTCATCGTTAAGTCCCACATGTCGGACTTTGACGTGGCAAAAAGTGTTTCCTATGCGCTTTATTGGAAATGTCGCGAGATCGAGCTGGAAGCCAAAATCATGCGCGATCAGGTCACAGGCCTGTCCACCACGCCCATGTTCGACGAACACTTGCGCCAGTCCTTAGCGCTGGCGAAGCGCAATCGTGAAAAGGTTGGGGTGTTGATGATCGGTATCGAAGGTATGGACGCGGTTCAAGAAGACTATGGGGCTAAAGTTGGCGATATGGTTCTTCGCCAAGTGGGCGAGCGGATTTCCACACAAGTTCGCGGCACCGATGTGGTGGCGCGGGTCAACGATCATGAGTTCGCCGCCATTCTCACCAAGGTGGCATCGCCCAAGGTGGTCAATGTGTTGTCCGGCAAAATGGCGGGGCTGATTTCATCCAAGCCTTATAAAGTCAATGGCTATACCCTGAAGATCGGCGCCTCCGTCGGCGCGTCCACATTCCCCGATGACAGTGAAACCCTGGAAACGTTGAAGTCCTATGCGAAAAAAACGCTGACCCAGGCCCAGTCACGCAAGACGCAAGACAAAGAAGCCTTCCGCCCGTTTGCGTATTATTCGTGATGTTATAGATCACGCTTTTCTGTTGCTCTTTAACGCGTTACGCCCGTACAATCATCGCGATTTGATGACACTTTTTGCGTGTTTTGTATGTCTGCTGCACAAAATCCTGTTTCTAATTTGATTTCAGCTGAATTAAGTCAAGCTCAAAAGACGGTTTCGGGCTTTGAGTTATTGGCGGAAGTATTATGCGGGTTTCAAACCATAGACAAATGGTACGGGACCTGGGAATACGCCGTGCGGGAAGGCCGTTTAGAAGTCCAGATGGACAACTGCACAATGACGGCACGCTCCGAAGCTTTAACGCCCACAATCGATATGTCTCCTGTGACCAGCGTCAAGGTGGCTTCCAAAAAGGGCGGCAAAAAGAACAAGTCAGCAGAAGTCACTGGTGAGCTGTCAAAAGAGAAATCGAAAAAGACGAAAAAGGCTTCTGGAAAAGTCGCTATGTCTGGCGAAACCAATCACGAAGATGGGCTGGACAAAACCTACGAGATTATAGACTACCACATCAAACCGTTCGGTCCATTGGCCCAGCCGAAATGGTCCATTTACGCGTTGGATCATGAAAATCACCTTGAAGGTAAGGTCATTGCCAATTCCCTAGGGACGGTTGAATTGAACGAAGGTGCGTGGCGCTTGTCGTTGTCGTTTTCCTACTGGACCAAAGATATCCAATTTACCAAAGAATCTTGGCCCGATAGCCTATCGGCCAACAAGAGAAAATTTTTGCGTTTGTTGCTTCTTGGGAAAGGGCGTCAAAACATTGAACTCGCACGTATAGGACAGGACGCACAATGACGGTCAAAAAAGGGGGGGAGGACGCCCTCCTGGACAAACAGATCAAAGCCGTTTTGGATCATGGCACCGACACCTTTGTTGAATTGGTTGAAGTCGGTGGCTTAAATCCCAAAACCGATTTTGTTGGCGCGGACCTGACGGACATGGACATGCGCGGAGCCGACCTCAGAGGCTTCGACTTTTCCCACGCCGATTTGACAGGCACGGATTTGAGAGGGGCACAATTCGATGCTGCCAAATGGGTTGGTGTGGATTTGTCCCAGGCCATTACGGACAAGGCGGAAGCAACAGACGATGCATCGAAGGAAGGCTCGGCAAGTTCCTCTTTAGAAATGGAAAACGCTTCCCCACAGTGGGAGCAAACAATGTCTACTCCAGCTCAACCGTTGACGGGAAAAAGTGATGATGGCATTGACGCCTTAGGGCTCTATCTCGACGCGTTGAGAGAGGTCCGCGCCAGCAAAGCTGCAACCAAAGAACGTTCATACATTCGGGCCTTGCAAGAGCTGTTCAGCGCCCTGGGAGAGGTGTTGAGCCCCTCGGTACGCTGTATCGCTGAGCTCAAAAACCTCGGTGCAGGGCACCCGGATTTGGGGTTCTTTACGGCTCCTCAACTGCGCGATTTCGATGTTGATGAGGCCCTCGACGGCCAGCTTCCTGAACGCGGCGTGGTGGAGGTCAAAAGCTTGGGCCACAGTGTGGACGAATTGGCGCGCTCCGATCAGGTGACGAAGTATTTCGATCGGTACGGCTTGGTCGTGTGCACCAATATGCGTCAGTTCGTTTTGGTGGGGCGCGATGCCTTAGGGCGTCGGGTGAATCTGGAACGGTTCGATCTCGCGTCGAGCGAAGAAGAGTTTTGGGATATGGCGGCCAAGCCCAGCGCCGTTGAAGCGGGGTTGCGCATTCGCTTTAAGGAATTCGTCAAACGCATTTTGCTCCACAACGCGACACTCACACGCCCGCAAGACGTCGCGTGGTTTTTGGCGTCTTACGCCCGCGACGCGTTGGCACGCATTGAAAGCCGTGACGAGCCCGCTCAATTAACTCCCGTGCGCGAAGCTTTAGAAGGGGCTTTGGGGATGAGATTCGAAGGTGATAAGGGCGATCATTTCTTCCATTCTACCTTTGTGCAAACGTTGTTTTATGGACTGTTTTCCGCTTGGGTGGTGTGGTCGCGCAAGCCTGCATCGTCGCGCGGTGACTTCACCCATCAATCGGCTGCGGGGGAGCTGAAACTCCCGGTTCTGCAAGCCTTGTTTTATCAAGCGTGTATGCCCGGTGCCTTGGGCGCGTTGAATCTGCATGAAATCATGGAATGGGCGTCCATGGCGTTGTTGCGCATTGATGCAAAGGCGTTTTATTCGGGCTTTCGCACAGACCATGCCGTTCAATATTTTTACGAACCGTTTTTGGAAGCCTTCGACCCTGGTCTGCGTAAGGACTTGGGCGTTTGGTACACCCCCACAGAAGTGGTGGACTATCAGGTGGAGCGTGTCGATCAGGCGTTGCGTGAAGAGCTTGGTATCGAAGACGGCTTAGCCGACGAAAACGTGTTGATCTTGGACCCGTGTACGGGCACGGGGTCGTATCTGCTTGGCGTGTTGAAACGCATCGAAAAGACTTTGCGGGCCAAGGGCAATGACGCGTTGATTGGTGAAGACCTCAAAAAAGCAGCGTTGGAACGCCTTTACGGATTTGAAATCATGCCCGCACCGCTGGTTGTCGCGCACGTGCAAATCGGCATGTATTTGGAAAACCTCGGCGTGGAGCTCGGTTGGAAACACACCTGGTATGGCGGCGAGTTCGAACGGCCCAAAGTGTACTTTACCAACGCGCTGACGGACTGGGGAGAGCCCGACCCGCAAGCCCCGCACTTGCCGTATCCCGAGTTGGAAAACGAACGCGACGATGCCCGCGAAGTCAAACGCGACAAGCGCATTCTCGTGATCATCGGCAACCCGCCCTACAACGCCTATGCCGGAACAACCACGACGGAAGAAGGCGATCTGGTCGAGGTCTACAAGGAAGGCCTTGCCAAAAAATGGGGCGTTAAAAAATACAATCTGGATGAACTGTATGTGCGGTTTTTCCGCATGGCGGAACGCAAAATCGCGGAGATGAACGGCGAGGGGGTTGTCAGCTTCATCTCCAACTTCTCCTACTTAGGCGGCGCGTCGTTCACGGTGATGCGCGAGCGTCTCATGACAGGGTTCGACCGCATGTGGTTCGATTGCCTGAACGGCGACAGCCGCGAAACCGGCAAGACGACACCGGACGGCACACCGGATCCGTCGATCTTTTCGACCGAATTCAACAAAGAAGGCATCCGCGTCGGCACCGCCATCGGCACGCTGGTGCGCAAACAAACGCGCGAAGAGAAGCCGTCGGTCCACTTCCGCCACTTCTGGGGCACAGACAAACGGCGCGAGCTGATGGAGAGCTTGGATGTGGACAGCGAGCTGAATACGCCAGAGTACGAGGCGGTTTCGCCAACGAAAGACAACCGTTTTTCCTTCCGTCCGTTGAATATCTCACCTGATTACTTGAATTGGCCGAAGGTGACAGATTTGTGTGCTGAGCCGCCCAGCAATGGTTTGATGGAAAAACGTAGTGGGGCTTTGATCGACATTGAGCCAGACCGTCTAAAAGCACGCATGAAATTATATTACGACCAAGAGGTGTCGTGGCTTGATCTTGAAGCATTGGAAACGGGACTGACGAAAAAAGCCGCACGGTTCGATCCTCAAAAGACACGCGAGAAAGTACTTGCTGGAGAATCTTATAATCCTGATCACTTGCGTCCATATATCGTTAGGCCGTTTGATACGCGATGGTGCTATTACTCTTCAATCAGACCTCTCTGGAATGAGCCTCGCCCTAAACATTGGGAACAAAATTGGAAGGGGAATTCTTTTTTTATCAGTCGGGTTGGAGCCTCTGTGAAAAATGAGGGGGTTCCATTCTTTTTTTCGAATGCATTAACAGATGATCACCTCCTTTCTCCTGATGCGGCATGCTTCCCGCTTTTCCTTCGCAATAAGATTGTGTCAGAAAAGGCTTCAGTGGATGCACCTGATATGTTGGATGCAATGGGCGCAGATTCTGTGGCAGGATCATTCATAGAAACAGAAAATTTGTCAGAATCAGCAAGATCCTTTCTCAAGAGAATTGGATGGGAAAATTCTGATGACGACATTGAGCTGGCAGAAAGAATTTGGCACCATGCCTTAGCTATAGGGTATTCCCCTTTGTATTTGTTGGAAAACGAAGATGGTGTGAAAACGGATTGGCCCCGCATACCTTTTCCAGACAGTTTTGAGGCCTTGCGATTATCGGCTGGGCTCGGCACGCAAGTATCCATATTGTTAGACACAGGTAGAAAGCGGCCTTCACTTTATTACGAGAAATCAATTGGCCCCTTTATACTTAGCGGTTGGGGGAAATTAAAAGCCGATGATCTTAAGGTCACAGCAAAATGGGGGCGTCATCAACAAGGTGGTGTCATGCCGGGGCGTGGGGACGTTCGTCCTTCGTCGTGGCTTGATGGTGTCGCCGACAAGCTCGAACAGGATCATGGTGAGGGTGTGTATGACCTTCTCGGGCATGACTGCGTCAACATCCACCTCAACGACACCGCCTATTGGGCAAACGTTCCCACGAAGGTTTGGGAGTACCGCATCGGCGGCTATCAGGTGTTGAAAAAGTGGCTTAGCTATCGTGAACTGGACATTTTGGGGCGTCCCATCACCACCGCAGAAGCCCGGTATTTCACGGACGTGGTTCAGCGCTTGACGCGCTTGTGTTTGATGGAGCCCGAACTTGACGAGAACTACAAGCAGTGTCGCGACAATGCGTATGCGTGGCCGAAGTCTGAGGAGTGAATAAGCCATGAATCCAGCCAGGCTGTGCTTGACGCAGGCAATTCTGGATGGCTTCGCTGACGCTCGCCATGACGGCCCACACCGTCATGCGCGGGCTTGACCCGCGTATCCACGTCTGAACGCCAAGAGCTTGTGCAAGGCAAAGACGTGGATGGCCGGGTCAAGCCCGGCCATGACGATAGAGGGGAGATGTTTGTCGCGCGCTAAACCGCCTTAGAATGCCGCCCGACACCCGACGGGAAGTCGGTGACGAACGCGCTCGCCATGACATATTTTATTTTGTTTTCAAAGTTTTAAGCCTGAATTCCTCCCGTCGCTCCTGCGTAGGCAGGAGCCTATGGGCTTTACGGCTTAAAGTCTCTCACGCTCACGCCTGAGCACCCGCCCATGGATTCCTGCCTGCGCAGGAATGACGGTGGAGAGAGGGGGAGCGCTTTGGCTAAACCGCCTTAGAATGCCGCGCTTCGCCGGCTGCGAAGTAGGTGTCGAAGGCGCTGGCGACCAGACGGATGAAGGGGCGGCCGTCGTCTTGGACGGTGATGGTGTTGCCGTCAATGGAACAAATGCCGTCTTCGACCAGTTCTGACAGCTTTGCCATGTCTTCGTCCAAGTCTGACACCTGCACGCCGTGCTCGACACACCGCGCGTGCAAATCGACCGTCAGGTTGCACATGATGTCTTCAATGATGTCACGGCGGAGCTTGTCGTCCGGGCTCAGTCCGATGCCTTTAATCGCCGGCAAAATACCGCTGTCGATGGCTTGGCGGTAGGCCTTTAAGGGCCGTTCGTTTTGCACGTAACCTTGCGGCAAATAGCCGATGGCCGACGCCCCAAAACCCAACATGGCGGGGGCCGTGTCGGTGGTGTAGCCCTGGAAATTGCGGTGCAGTTCGCCGGTTTGGACGGCGTTGGCCATGCTGTCGTCGGGGTGTGCGAAGTGATCGAACCCGATTTGCACGTAGCCCCGTTCTTTCAAACGCTCCACCGCCAAGGTGAACTGCTGCCAGCGTTCGTTGGCATCGGGCAGGGTTTCTTCCTTGATCATTTTTTGGTGCGATTGCATCCACGGCACGTGGGCATAACCAAACAACGCAATGCGGTTGGGTTGCAGGTCCACGGTGAGGTCGATCATGCGTTCGATCTCGTCCGTGTCTTGGTAGGGCAGGCCGTACATCAAATCCATGTTGATGTGGTTGATGTTGTGCTTTCGCAGCCATTCGATGACCTGCTTGGTCATGTCGTAAGGCTGAATACGGTGAATGGCCTCTTGGACTTTGGCTTCGTAGGACTGAACACCGATGGAGGCCCGGTTTACACCTGCGGCTTCCAGCTCGGCGACGTAGTCTTCGGTGGCGGTGCGCGGGTCGAGCTCCACGGCGATTTCGGCGTCGTCGAACACGTCGAAGCGTTCGCGCAGCTTGGTCATGATCGCCATCCAGTCTTCGCCCTTCAGCATGGTGGGTGAGCCACCGCCCCAGTGCAGATGCTTCGCCGTCATACGTGCAGGCAGGGCGTCGGCCACCAAGTCGATTTCGTTGAGGAGCGTGTTCAGGTAGTCTTTCACCGGATCGTAGCGTTTGACGATTTTGGTGTAACACCCGCAAAACCAGCACATTTCGTCACAAAACGGGATGTGGAAATAGAGCGAGAGGGGTGTTTTGGGGTCCAGTTCGGACAGCCATGTTTTGTAGACCTCACCATCCACGCTGTCGTTGAAGTGCGGCGCGGTGGGATAGCTGGTGTAGCGCGGCACGCGCAGGTCGTATTTATTGATGAGGTCGTTCATGCTGTTTAGGACTTTCCGTCTCGTTACCCGGTGGGCATAACCTAAGGTGCGCGCGCTCCAAGTGCAAGCGGCGGCATTTCACGATCTTGTGCTGCGCGTGTGGTGAAAATGTGGCCTTATTCGACGAGGTTAATGGAAGAGCTGCCGCTCAGCGTCGCAAGGGTCGCCCCAGCGGCTTCGCACCCCGAAGACGTAATGGACGTGCTGCCTGTGATTTGAACGTTGTCGGCAATCAATTGGGTGCAAGCCGAACCGCCTGCATCGCTATTGCCTGCGAATTTCATGGTGCTAGACGGGAAGTACAAAGCGCCGTTGAACACGGCAGAAGAATTCCCATTCATCGTGTTGTCTTCGTCGGATGCATCGCGATCGCGATACATCAACACACCAGCATAGTCGCCACTGGACGGCGCGCTTAAGTCGATGGAAGCGCCCCCGTTCATGGTGTACTTCGCATGATCGCTTCCCGATGAACTTGTGAGAATGAGGGTGACGTCACTCCCCGACAGGGATGCTGTTGAATTGACGTTAAAGGTCCCGCCATCAATGACGTAGATGCCGGGGTCCAGTGTAAGGGTGCCCTTGACGTCTAAACCGTCACACAGAACGTAGGGTGTGCTCGAGTCTATGGGTGAGATGGTTTTGTTTTGGTTTGGTTTGACCTTGTACTCTGTCTCATCACATCCGGCATATGCAGGCACTTCTAGATCTTCATAAGGGTCTGTCACTTCTGCCGCGCCTGTTGTGGGATCTGTCGTCGTGGTCAGAGATGCGGCGCCGACCGTGGTGTAGTCGCCAGCGGTTTGCAGGCTTTCGGCTGTCACTGTTGCACTGCCCGAAATTTGAATGGAATTTGAATCCGTTGAGTTTGAAGCGACGACGCACCCCGACATATCCATGTTGGCATTGCCGCTAAACAAAAGGGACTTTTCCATGGAATTGTTCAGGGCCAAAACACAGGCGTCACCACTCCCGGCGGAGGCGGAAACAACCGCAACGGCGCGCACCGTGATTTCGACGTCATTGTCCAAGAACAACGATGCAAACATCAATGATGACGGCGCCGTCATTGAGACTTCGATATAGTCCGAGTTCCCTGCATACGAGCCACTGCTTGGCGGTGTTGAAATCGTAAGAGTGTTGTTGCCGCTGACCGCGAAGCCATTATTTTCGGCTTCTTCCTGGGCGGCGGTGGCCATGTCGGTCGAATCACCGCCTTCGCTGACGGTGTAGGCTGCGGCCAAGACGGCGGCATCTGCGGCCGTTTGGTAATCACGTTGTTGGCCGTACCACAAGCCGACTTCAACGCCTAACGCTGACAATCCGACGATGACCGGCAACAACAACCCCCACAAAATGGCGACAGCGCCACGGGTGTTGTTGTGAAAGCGGATGATCTGTTGTGTCAGCATTTTATGTCTCCAGCATGGGGGAGGTCAGTTGTTGAACGGCACGCGTGAGCGTCCAGATAGGGTTACATCGTCAATGGGCACGACCCCGGACATCACAGAGAAATCAAACGTCACTTCGACGGTCACGAAGTTGACGCCGCCCGTGGCGTCATGGGTGACGTTGACCGTCAGATCGCCTGAATTCATACCCGTTGCATCGGTTTGTGCTTGCGTGGTGATTTGTGCATCACTGGCGTCGCTGTTGACCACGGCGTAACGTGTAGCACTTTCTGCGGCGCGTTGCAGGGTGTTGGAAATCCAAAGTGCACGCCCGGTTTCGATGACACCGTAAACCATCAAAAACAGCGCCGGGGCCAGCAAAGCAATTTCAACAGCGGTCGCACCTTTTTTGCACCTTCTCCATTTGGTGAAGGTGTTTTTCAGGGACATGTTGTAATCTTGCTTTTGCGTCCAGTTCAAAACTGAATGCCTTCCTTTGCTGTGTTAGCTGTTGGGAATTCGGATAACAGCTGACTTTGTCACGGTGTAGGGATTGTCTACACCGGGGTATCCCATGATCATGTCGTGGGTGTATGTCGTGGTGATCGTGACGTATTTCGGCGGGGTGTTGCCGCTGCAGTTGTCGGCCGAACAATCGACAGCCGTGGATGAGCCTAAACAGCGACACCCTTCAGATGTCGTAACCGTCATGTTGTCCGCGTCAAGATTGGTTGAGTTGGTCACAACCGTCGTAATGTTGGCCGCATAGTCGTCGGGGTCCGTCATGACGAATTGAATGCCGGCGCGGGTGGCAGAGCTGACCTGTGTCGTTTTCAACGTCAGGAAGCCAAAATCAGCAACGCCCAAAATGACAATGGCGACAATCGGCGAGATCAACGCGAACTCGACCGCAGCAGCGCCACGCACATCTTGAACATATTTCTTTAGCTGACTTAGCACGTACATCTGATGGGCCTCGGTGGCCTTTGATTTAAACGTCATATTATATGTTAAAATTTAATAATATCAATAACTTTACCTATATCTGTATCGCAATTTCGCAGCCATTTGTGCAATACTCCGAAAGTATGTATCGACCTGTTCCTTCGTATAGGCTGGGAGTGATGCGCATCACTGAAAAGGCCAATGATTTCTATAGAATGGTCATAGTGTTCGATTTATCGTGCGGTGAGCAGAATGTTTAGACGTCTACCTTTTCAGATGGGACCATGGGGTCTTCAGATCTTGCGTCGATTTTTGAGTTCCAAGCGGCGCGGCAGCTCTGGCGCCGTTGCTTTGGAATATGCACTGATTGCGCCCGTTTTTTTGTATCTTCTGTTTGGCATTTTGGAAGTCTCAAGCGTCTTGTTCACGGCGGCCGTCGTCGATGGTGCAGCCCAATCGGCAGCACGCTTGATCCGCACGGGTGCCGCGCAGACTTCGGGCGATTCCGAAGGCGCGTTCTTGACCGAAATGTGCGATAGCCTCACCAACGTCTACAGTTGCGATGACATCACTACGGATGTCACCACCTTCGCCAGTTTTTCCGCCGTGTCCATCCCCGCCATCAAAATCAACGGAAACGGTGATTTGGTTTATGACGATGGCGACAACGATGACGATAACGATGTCTTGTACACCGCGTCATACACGCCGGGTGGGGCAGGTGACATCAGCGTCGTGCGGGTGATTTACACCTGGGATTTTGTCACGCCGCTGATCGGTGAATTGATGGGTGGTGCGGATAGTCAAATGTCGCTGTATACCACCGTCGTGTTTCGTAACGAGCCTTATGAGTAGAGATGATGATCACGTTCTTCAAACGGTTCTGGTCTGACAACCGCGGCGTCGCGGCCATTGAATTTGCACTGACGGCCCCGTTCATGTGTGTGGTCTTGTTGGGCGTGGCGGAGCTCAACAATTATATGACTGCAGCGCGCAAAACGGCAGCAGCGGCGTTCACAGCAGCCGACCTGATTGCCCAAGAAACGGATATCACCAGTTCAAATTTGAGCGAGCTTTTGCTGGCTTCGCGCAAAGTCATTCACCCCCTGGACGATACCAATTTGACACTTGGTGTATCCAGCGTGCGATTTGATGACACCACAGGCGATCCCAGTGTGGATTGGACGGGGAATTACAACTCTGGATCCGTGTCCGGCGCGACAACATTGGCGACGGGCATGGGCGATGCGGGCGAGAGTGTGATTATTGTCACTGCACACTACACCTACACACCGCTATTCTCATTGGTGATGTCGGGCACGTATACGCTCGAAGAAACAGCGATAACACGTCCCCGTTATATCGACTATGTCGGCTTGTACTGACAGGAGCACATAGAAATGATGTTCACCATGTCCCATATCCAAAACCGTCTGCAACGCGTTATCAACGCGTTTCGCACGGCCGAACGCGGCGCTGTTGCCATTATGGTGGCGCTCGCCATGGTCCCTTTGATGTTGGCAGCTGGAATCTCCATGGATATTGGGCGGGCCTACATCGTTAAGCAGCGTTTGCTGCAAACGACGGATGCCGCTGCACTCGCCATTGCGGCGGGGATTGATAACTTTTCAACGGATGCAGAACTCACAGAGATTCTCAATGACTTCGTGGATGCAAATTACGAAGGCAATTCTTATACCTCTATTTCTTCGCGGACGTATTCTTATGTGGACACAGATGTGAACGTGACGCTCACGGCCAGTGTGGACACCACATTTATGTCCATCGTCAGTATTGATTCGTTAGACGTTGCAGCAAGTTCAAGCGTCACGCGATCTGAAGACACGATGGAAGTCGTTTTGGTGTTGGACAATTCCGGTTCCATGGACGGCAGCCGGATGACGGCTTTGAAGGACGCCTCCAATAGTCTGTTGGATATCTTGTTTGGCACATCAACAGTGTCGTCACAGGTGTCTGTCGGTCTTGTGCCGTTTTCCAACAACGTCAACATCGGCACCAGTAACACAGCATATGTGAACGACCCGACCGCTTACAATTGGGGGATTACGTCCTGGGGCGGTTGCGTCATGGCTAAAACCACAAACGATGAAGACACCAAGGATGATTTCGAAGGGCCGTGGGATGTCATGTGGTGGGATGATGACGGAAACAACAATTGGTATAGCAGTGGGAGATACTATAACACCTCGTCACGCTCCCCCAATAAGTACTGCGTCGACAGCGCCATCACGCCCCTGACCAATGACAAGTCGGTTCTTCAAACGGCGGTCAATAATATGGATGCCTTTGGCGGGACGCACATCAACCTGGGGGCAATTTGGGGCTGGCGTGTTATTTCACCTACCGAACCGTTTGCCGAAGGGCAAGCCTACAATGCCAGCGACAACAACAAGGCTGTTATTATTTTGACGGATGGGGAAAATACGGCTTACGACTTCGTTTACGATGCCTTTGGTTATCCTTCAGATGAGCTGTTAGGAAGCGGCATCAACACGGTGAGCGAGGTCGAAGATGAAATCGATGACCGTTTGGAAACCATCTGCACCAACATCAAAAATGTCGGCGTTACGGTTTATACCATTACGTTTGGGACGAACGATGCCGCAACGCAAGCCATCTTTGAAGCGTGCGCCACCGATGAAGACAAATACTACGACTCCCCAACCACGGATGAGTTGAAACGCACGTTCCGCTCCATTGCTTCAGAGCTCAAACAACTGCACATCGTCAACTGATGCGGCGCCGTATGGCTCTATTTTTCAAAGCTGTGTGGAAGTGTCGGGGGCGTTTGTTGTAGACTGATCCGACCATTGGGATTCTGAGCATGCAACACAAACCAAACCCGCAACCACCAATCGTGCAGAGCGCCATCATCGGTGCTTTGCTGTTTGTGTTGGCCGCTTGTCAAACCACCGGCGCCGCCAAGCCCAAAGACGAGCCTATGGACGGGGTTCAACAAACCTTGTTTCAGTCAGCCCGCGAAGCGGAGATGACGAATAAGTACGATTTGGCCGCCAGTGCTTATGCCCGCTTGATGGAGCATCGCTCTCAAGACCCGGAGATTTTGGCGAGCCTTCTGCGCAATTTGCGCTACAGCGGTTATGCAAACCAGGGGCTGGACTATTTGCGAACCAATGTGGATGCCTCTCTTTTGACGGACCCCGAGGTCCGGTTTGAGAAGGGAAAAGCCCTGTTGGCGGCGGGCCAGCACTTGGATGCTCTGGACGAACTTGCGGCTTTGCGCAATGAAGCGCCCAACGATTGGCGGGTTCATTCTGCGCTGGGCATCACGTTTGATTCTTTGGAACGCTTTAACGAAGCGCTCGATTCCTATCAAGCGGCCTTGCGCTTGTCGCCCAACAATGAGGTTGTGATGAACAATATGGCCATGTCCTATGCCATGGTTGGACGTTTGCGCGACGGTATCGATTTGTTGGAACGCGCGGCAGTGGTCAATCGCTCCAACACCCAAATCCGGCAAAATTTAGCGCTGCTCTATGCCATCAACGGCAATATGGACCGTGCCAAGGCTTTGGCAGCCATGGATTTGGACAAGGGTGAGCTGGAAACCAACCTCACGTTCTATCGCCGGTTCGAGGGCTCGCCCAGATGACGGATCGCCCGACAGAAGAAGAACTCGCCAAACGCCGTCATAATGTGCGGCTAACGACCGTATTTGGCGGCCGAATCAGCCAATTTGGTAAGGCTTACCCGTGCACGGTTTCGGATGTCTCTGCGGGCGGGGCAAAGATCAAAGTGAAAGACCCAACGCATTACAATGCGCTTTTGCATGATCAGCCGGTACAGTTGGTTTTTGAAAGATTGTCTGATTACAAAGCCTTAAACGGTGAGATTGCGTGGTCTCAGCCGGGTGAACACATCGTCGGCATGACTTTTTCCGATCCGGAATTGCGCCGCCGGGTGGTTTTGAAGCGCCTCATGCCGAACCGTTGGCGCATTGCCAACGAACATGCCGCCCGCGAAGACACGGAAGGCGAACCTTCAGATGTTCTCGATTGATGTGATTTCCAATCAAGTTCGTTGATACGCAAGGCTTTCTTTGCCATGATGACACTGGTCCAGACAGAATCCGAGCCCTTATGAGCGAACCTGTAGAGCTAACCGTTGAACCGCACGAGCGTAAGTTGGAAGGCATCGAGTTATTAACCGAAGCCCCGCCTGCACTTGTGCGCGAGTTGGAAGAAAAGTGCCGCTGGATCAAGCGGCCCGCCAACGAGGTCATTGTCGACCGCGACGACGAAAGCACGGAAGTCTTTTTCATTGTTAAAGGCCAAGTCAAAGTCATGGACTTTTTGGCCAACGACCAAGAAATTTTGTTGGCAGAGCTCTCAGAAGGGTCAAGTTTTGGCGAAATGTCGGCCATAGACGCATCGCGGCGATCGGCGCGGGTCAGCACGTTGGAAGAAAGTGTTCTTGCTGCCCTAACATCTAGTGATTTCAAACGCTTATTGATGGATTGCCCAGGCATTTCCATCATGCTGTTGAAGCGTTTTGCGGGTTTGATCCGGACCTTGAACAACCGGGTGACGTCCCTGAGTACGTTGAGCCCGCATCAGCGCGTCTATTACGAACTCTTGCGCATGTCCGAGCCCAATGCCCAGGGCGACGGCACCTGGTTGATCCATTTCCTCCCCAAACATGAAGAAATTGCGAGCTGGAGCGGCACATCGCGTGAAGATGTCGCCATGGCCATCGGCCACTTGGCGCGTGAAGGCATCGTGGGGCGCAAGCACAAATCTTTGATTATTAAGGATCATGGACGATTACAGATGTTGCTCAATCTGTGATGTTCGTCATATGATAGGCGCAAGGACGCAGTTAAACTGTGAAGAGAATTAATCCTGACATAAGGGGTTGAGGGGTGTACCGAGGAGCTGTCTCCGTACTCCAACTGATTGCAAATCCGTTCATTTTGCAGTGAGGGAAGGCCAAATCTTCATTCAGCACGCCAGGCTGACGGCTAACGAAAAGTTAACGGCTTGGTTTCAAAAGAAGATTTGGATACGGAAGCTTGACTTCCGTGTTTCGTTAGGCCACTCTAGCCAAACTTGATTGGAGTGTCCGGTCTTTTATTTAATGGCCTTGAACAAGACGTAGGAGTTGTGACAATGGCTAAGTTTTCTAAGCTGATGACCCGTTTTAAGAATGACGAATCTGGCGCGACCGCCATCGAATATGGCTTGATTGCAGCCTTGATCGCTGTGGTGATCATTAGCGCATTGACTCTTCTGGGTACGACCCTGGAAACCAAGTTCAACGAAGTCAGCAACAGCTTGAACTAAGCACCGCTGGCTTCACGCTATTAGCGTGAGCTTTGAACCGCCTATGTTCTTCGGGACATAGGCGGTTCTTTTATGTCCAAGACGCGTCAAGTTTTGTAGACTGTGCTTAGGCTTAAGAGGGTGGAACTTCATGCTGCTATTTGCTTTCGATTTGGTCTTTGTTGTTTTGATGCTCTACGCAGCGTGGTCTGATGCGCGCTTTTTGCGAATTCCCAATTGGCTGTCCATGACCTTGTTGGTGGTGTTTTTTCCAACGGTTTTGGCGGCTGGTTTGCCCATGGAAGCCATTGCGTGGCATTTTGGCGCAGGCGTAGCCGTTCTGGTGGCGGGGTTTGTCTTGTTTGCCATCGGATTGTTGGGCGGCGGGGATGCCAAGTTGTTGGCCGTGTGCGCACTGTGGTTGGGTATAGACCAAGTCCTTTGGTTGTTGGCGGCTGTGGTTTTAATCGGCGGTGTGTTGTCCATCGCCGTGATCTTGTTGCGCAAAGGTTTGGGGCTGTGGCCCGATTGGCTGGTGCGCCACCTGAAAGGCCTGTTCGAACCCAACGCCGCCGTACCTTACGGGATCGCCATCACCGCCGGGGCGCTGTTGGTATTCCCGCGCGCCGACCTGTTTGCGCCGGGGTGGCTTGAGCTTTGGGACGTGATCGTAGGTTAGATGCAAATTCTTCGTACCGGCGCATGGATCACTCAAGAGCGCATCCGCGTCTATTCGTGGATGTTGATCGTTCTGTGGTGTGTGGGGATCGGCGGTCTGATCTTGACGGCATCGCCCAATTTACTGGATTTCAGCGGGCGGCCCATCGGTTCGGATTTTTCCAACGTTTGGTCGGCGGGCGAATTGGCGCTGAGCGGGAACGGGGCCGGGGCTTACGATATTACCGCGCATCATGACGTGCAAAAGCGGGTCTTCCAGGACCCGGACGTTCCGTATTTCGGCTGGCATTACCCCCCATTTTTTTTGATGATCGCCGCCGTGTTGGCCTTGATGCCCTACGCCTTGGCTTTGGGCGTTTGGATGGCGCTGAGCTTGCCGCTGTACGTATCCGTCATCCGCGCGATTTTGCCGGATGACTTGGCGCGCCTGTCGGCCTTGGCGTTTCCAGCTGTTGCCATCAACGTTATTCATGGGCAAAACGGCTTTATAACCGCAGGGCTGTTTGGGGTCGCACTTATTCAACTGGACCGTCGTCCTGTTCTGTCGGGAATTGCTTTTGGCCTGTTGGCCTATAAGCCCCACTTTGGCCTTTTGATACCTCTGGTTTTGGCTCTAAGCGGTCGCTGGCGGACGTTTTCAGCAGCGACGGTAACGGTGTTGGTTTTATCCGCAGTCGTGACCGCCCTGTTTGGCGTTCAGGTTTGGCCGGCCTTTTTCGACAGCACCACGTTCACCCGGGAAGTCGTCTTGGAAGGCGGCGCATTGCCTTGGTTCAAACAACAAAGCATTTTCGGTGCTGTGCGTTTGTGGGGTGGGGGGATGGTGGCCGCATATGCCGCGCAAGCCGTCGCGTTGGTCGTTGCTGGGGCTGCGACACTGTGGCTGTGGAAACAGCCGGTGCGCCAAGATTTAAAGTCCGCAGGCCTGGTGTGTGCCGCGCTGTTGGTCTCGCCATACGTTTTGGATTACGACTTTGTCCTTTTGGCGCTGGCCATTGCCTGGACGGTCCGTCATGGCCTGCAAACGTCATTTCTAGCGTGGGAGAAAACGGCTTTGGCGTTTGTGTGGGGGGCGCCGCTTATCTCTCGCGTTGCCGCAGAAGCGGTCATGTTGCCAATTGGGGTCATTGCGATGGTGGTGTTGATGGTGCTGATTGTCGCCCATGCCCGCCACGATGTGCGGTCGACAACCGTCAGCCGCCGCCGGAAATCTTGATGGCAGCGGGGCCGATCACGACCATGAACAAGGGCGGCAGGAAAAACAAAATCATCGGCACGGTCAATTTGGCAGGCAGCGAAGCACCTTTTTGTTCCGCAGCGGCCATGCGGGCTTCGCGCCGTTCTTGGGACAGGACTTTCAGGGCTTGGCCCACGGGCGTGCCGTATTTTTCCGACTGGATGAGCGTCGTCGACAAGGATTTAATCGCAGGCAAGCCTGTACGATCCGAAAAGTTCATATAGGCTTTGTGGCGATTGCCCAGATAGGCAAGTTCCGCCGACGTGAGGCCGAACTCTTGTGCGAGAGCGGGGAAGTTCTCACCGATTTCTTGCGTAACCCTGTCAAACGCGCCTTCCACGGAAAGCCCGCCTTCGACGCAGATCACCATCAAGTCCAACGCGTCGGCAAAGCCCTTGTTCAGCTCTGTTTGACGTTTTTGGGCTGTGTTTGAAACCAACAGTTTGGGAAGGTAGAACCCAGCGACAGCAGCGAGCCCCATAATCACAAACTTGATATGAACCGGATAGGGAAAGTCCTTGGCTGCCGATATAATGATCAACGCAACGACAAAGGCCCCAACGGCCAAGGCTAGCCGGGTGAAGGTGAAAACCACCAAAGCGTTCGGACTGCGATAGCCCGCTTGCGCCAACTTTTCTTTCAGCTCTTTGCTCGAAAGGGCTTCGTCCAACTTGAGAGAATGAAGAACTTTCTTCATCAAGTCGGTCTTGCTTTGGTCGCGACGGTTGCGGATGGCGCTGCCTTTGGATTCCATTTCGGCCATTTGTTGGCGCGACAATTCCTGACGGCGATTAGCAACTTGCTTTACACGTTTGTTCGACCCTCCGCCGACCATAAAGGGCAGGGCAAGACCGATCACAGTGGCGATGGTTGCCAGCACGGCCATCCAAACAATGAGTGTTGGTGTCGGGATTCCAAACATCGTCTTACACCTCAAAATCAATCATTTGTGCCATCACAAACACGCCGACACCCATCATGCCCAAGCCGATAAAGACCAGATGAAGGCCTTCGGTGAACAGTGTGTGAACGTACTCGGCGTTGACGATTGACAGCATGCCCAACACCAAAAACGGCAAGCTTGCGATGATGCCGGCGGAAGACTTTGCTTCGGAACTGAGAGACTTAACCTTGTCTTTCATACGTTTGCGATCGCGCAGAACTTCAGACAGATTTTCCAATGTGTCGGCCAAGTTGCCGCCGGTTTGTTTTTGAATTTGCAAAACAATGGCGAAGAATTTGAATTCAGCCGTGGGGATGCGTTGAAGTGCGCGGGACATGATGTCTTCCAACGACATGCCCAGACGTTGACCTTCGACGATCATGGTAAACTCTTCGCCCACGGGGCCTTCAAATTCACGGGCAATCACGTTCAAACATTCGCCGACGGGAAGACCGGACCGAATGCCGCGTGTGATCACGTCAATGGCTTCGGCGAAGTTTGACGTAAACGCATTTTGGCGGCGCGATGCCATGCGCCCCAAGACCAGCTTGGGCAGACCCGCGCCCCCAACAATGCCGGCTGCCGGTATGGCAAGAGGCGGGGCGCCGACCAGAAATGCGCCGACAAAGCCCGCAATGCCGGACGCGATGCAAATCATGATGAACATGGGCACTTCGACCTGCAGGCCGGCTTGCAATAGTGCGGCTTTGATCTTGTCGCCAACGCCTTGTTTCTTTTGGTCATCGCCGATGTTTTTGAGTTTGTCTTGAATGCGTTTTTGGCGGCGGCTTTCAGCCTTGGCCGAGACGCTGCCGCTGGACGTGACGGAGCCGATGGATTCCATGCGTTGTTTCAGGCGGACCTTGGGCTTCATGACGATGGACATGGTGATGCCGACACCCAAGACGATCACCCCGATGCCCCCGGCCAAGATCATCAATAAGGTTGAGATGTCCAATCCGAACGGCATGGTTAGATCCCTGTGAACTGCATCGCTTCGGCGAGCTTCGGTTCTTGTCCATAGTACTTGGCTTTGTCCCAAAAACTGGGGCGCATGCCTGTGAACTTGTGGCGACCGACCAGTTTGCCGTTTTCGTCCTCGCCTTCAATTTCATAGACGCAGAGATCTTGCAACGTGACCACGTCGCCTTCCATACCGACCACTTCGGTAAGGTGGGTAATTTTACGCGAGCCATCACGCAGGCGGGCGGCCTGGACAATGATGTGAACCGCGCCGGAAATTTGTTCGCGCATGGCTTTGGACGGCAGGTTATAGCCGCCCATCATGATCATGTTTTCCACACGCGAAATCGCTTCGCGCGGGTTGTTGGCGTGGACGGTGCCCATGGAACCGTCGTGGCCCGTGTTCATGGCTTGCAGCAAATCGAACGCTTCGGGTCCGCGAACCTCACCCACGATAATGCGTTCCGGGCGCATACGCAGGCAGTTCTTGACCAAGTCGCGCATGGAAATTTCACCCTTGCCTTCCAAGTTTGGCGGGCGGGTTTCCAGACGCACCACGTGGGGCTGTTGCAATTGCAGCTCGGCGGAATCCTCACACGTGATGATGCGTTCCGCCGGATCGATGTGACCCGTCATACAGTTGAGCAGGGTGGTTTTGCCCGAACCCGTACCCCCGGAAATCAAGCAGTTCATGCGAATGGCGGAGATCACCTCCAACACCGCTTTCAATTCCGGGGTGATGGAACCAAACTGCAGCAAGTTTTCCAGCGTCAGTTTGTCTTTCTTAAACTTACGAATGGTGAGTGCGGTGCCGTCAATGGCCAGTGGCGGCGCGATGACGTTGACACGAGAACCGTCCGCCAAGCGCGCATCACAAATGGGGCTGGCTTCGTCCACACGACGACCCACAGCGGACACGATGCGCTGACAGATGTTCATCAATTGCGCTTGGTCGCGGAATTTTACGTCCGTCATTTCCATCTTGCCGTTGACCTCGATATAGGTCACGTCGGGGCCGTTGACCATCAAGTCGGCGATGTCGTCGCGGATCAGCAAGGGTTCCAACGGGCCAAGACCTAAGATGTCGTTGCAGATGTCTTGAATGACGGTTTGCTGTTCTTGTAACGACAGCACCAAGCCCCGCATGGAAATGATCTCGCTGACCATATCGTTGATTTCTTCGCGCACCTGATCGGGCGTGAGGGAGCTCAGCTCAGACAGGTCGACGGCTTCCATCAAATCGTTGAAGACGTTGACCTTGATTTCGTCGAGCTTCTCTTTGGCTTCGGCGCTCAGGCTGGCGTCTTCTTTGGCTTGCGGTTCCGGCTCTGCAGGCTTGCCGATGGGTTTGGGCTGCGGCTTGGGCGCAGCTTCTGCTTTGGGCTCCGGTGCGGGTGCAGGTTCAGGTGCCTGGTCAGCTTTTTGCGCAGGCTCTGGCGCAGGTGCAGGCGCAGGTTTGGGTTGAGGCGCGGCCTCTTTCTTTTCCCCACCGCCTAACTTGGGTGGGGGGGAGCCTCCTCCTGATGATCCGCGTCGTCCAAACATGTTTCGGTCTTTTGTCCGTCAGATGTAGTGTTTATGTGTTTAAAGCCAGATGGCTCTATTTCTTAAACAGCGACGATAGCAGGCCGCCGCTTTTGGATTCTTTTTCCAAACTGGTGCGGCTTTCTTTACCGCTGACCATACGGGCCAAGTTTTGAACCGCAGCCGTCGCTTCCCCTTTGGGGGCGACGGTGTTTAACAGTTCGCCATTGTTCATGGCCGCAGCAAACGCTTCGCCATCGAACGGGATGGACAGGTTGGGTTTTGTGCCCAGAACTTCTGTGAATTCTTTTTCGCTGAGCTCACCTTTTTTGATCATTCCCGTTTTGTTTAAGACCAAGCGCGTCGGTGCCTCTAGCCCCCGGTTCGGGGCCAAGAATTCAAACAGGTTTTTGCCATCACGTAAGTTATAGAGATCAGGGGTGCCGATAATGACTGTGTCATCGGCGTCGACCAGCACTTCTTGGATCCAAGGGTTCCAATCGTGGGGAACGTCCAAGATCACGTAGCTGGCCATTTGCTTGACGACTTTAAGCACCATTTCCAACGCTTGGGAGCTGATTTCAATGCCGCTGTTGAAATGACCCGGCGCACACAGCAAAGACACGTTTTTGCCGCCGTTTTCCAGGTAGCGCATCATCAACGGCTCGTCGATGGATCCGGCTTGGGCGACGGCGTCGGCAACGGTTTGGGCCGGTTGGATGTTGTAACTTAACGCAGCCGTGCCAAAGGGGATGTCCAAATCAACCAAGATCACATCTTCGTCGTATTTGGTGGCCAGTTCCAAGGCCACGTTGTGGGCGATTTCAGAGCTGCCGACCCCGCCGCGCATACCATAAAAGGCAATGGTGCGGCTTTTGTCCGCAGCCGATTTTTCTGCAAATGCATCGATAACGGACGCAATCAGTTCTTCACCCGAAACGGTACGCAGGAAGTATTGGCTGATGCCTTGGTCGATCAAGGTCTTGAACAGGTTGATGTCGTTTTCAGCGCCGATCAAGATCACGCGCGTGCCCGGCTGGCACACGTCGGCCAGGGCGTTGAGCTCATCAAACAGAGCTTGGTCTTCGGCAGTGGTTTCGATGATCAGCAGTTCAGGCGTGGAGCGTTGCGACAAAAAATCAAGCGCAGCCGCCATGCCGCCTTCGGTCACGTTGACGCTGGAACGCAAAAACGCACGATCCGCACCCAGCTCGTCAACGGCGTCACGAACGGCATCGGTCAGAACAAAAGCGCCTATGTTGATCCTGAGAATCAAGTCACCCTCTCCCTATCCTTAATTGCCGTCGAGCAGGCGTGGTTTCACCGTGCCGGATTGGTGGGTGAAGATACCGGCATCGATCCGGCTGGAACTGCCGCCTGTGCGCGGTGAAGAGGTGATCAAACGATTGGGGTCGTCAATCATTTCACCCGTGTTGCGTTGGAGCGAGCAGCCGAAGTTTGCGTGCAGCTTGTTGGACCCGGTAAAACCCGATTGGCTGCTAAAATCACCGCATTCCGGGGTCACGACTTTTGCGGCCTTAAAGCTCATCACGGCGTTGGGGGCTTTGATGGCATCGCTTTCAATCACAATAAACTCGCCTTCGCGCAGGCCGTTTTGCAACAGGGTTTTGCGGGCCACGTCCGGTTGGGTGGTTTCGACACTGACTGCGGTCGCCGCGCGGCTCACGAAGGTGCGCAAGAACTCGTGAAACTTCGCTTTATCGCCAGGGCTCAAGCGACCGCCATTGACGGGCAGGGCAATGGTTAAGGCCACGGGCTCACTGCCGACTTTAATCGGGTGGTTTTGGCGATAGTCGCCGCCCTTACCGGCATCCGGTCCATAGGTGCAGGCTGCGATTGCGAGTGTGCAAGCGCTCAGGAGTGTGAACCGGCGAAAGCCTTTTGCGATTGATGGTGTCATAACCGCTTACTCCATAATGTAGCCAAACGTCCCCGCCAAAGGCGCGGCGTAGGGGGGCAGGTTGGTGTGGGTGTATTGCTTGTGCAAGTGACCCAACAGATACATATCCAAATCGCTGGCCGGAACAAAACCGTCCGTGGGCAAGGCAAGACGTGAATCATTGCCAACGGATTTTGCTAAGTAGGCCGTGACGGTCACAATCAGTTCCGTTTCTTCGTTTTGGAAGTTTTCACTGCGGAACAATTGCCCCAAAATCGGCAGTTCTTTGAAACCGGGGACACCGTTGATGGTGTTGCTGACATCGTTTTGGATCAGGCCGGAAATCATCATGGAACCGCCAGACGGTAAATCAATGATGGTTTCGGTGCGCTTCATGGACAGCCCCGGGAAACCGTTGACCGCAACCGTGGTGTCTTGGTCAGAAACCTCGGTTGCCAAGTGCAGGCTGATTTGGCCTTCGCCCATGACCGTCGGGGTGAAGCTGAGGCGCACGCCGTATTCTTGTTGTTCGTAGGTCACCGTGCCGTTGTCGTCCACCGCGGTTGGCATGGGGAACGAACCACCGGCCAAGAAAGTCGCGGTTTCACCGGAAATGGCGGTCAATGTCGGTTCGGCCAACGTTTTGGCAAGACCCGTTTGTTCCATCACGCGGTAGGAAATATCGCCCAACCCGGTAATGCCCGGCACGACCGTGCCGGTCGCAAAGGCGGAATCAACCGCAGTCGCCGCGTAGGCGGGGGTAAAGGAAATGGACGACAAAGGACCAAATTCCAGTGTCGCCGTCAAATCCAGGCCCAGCTTTTTGATGGCGGTGCGCTTCATTTCCGCGACACGGACCTGCAAAATCACCTGACGGCTGCCCAGCACTTCCATATTGTTGATGATGTTCAAGCTGTCGGGCACAAAACGACGGGCAATATTGACGGCATGCGCAGAGGTGCTTGCATCGCGCACAAAGCCTTTGAGGAACACACCGTTGCGCTGTGAACTGACTTCGATCAGTTCATCGGGCAGCAGCTCTTTCAATGCTGATTGAATGCCTGCCACATCGACGTCGACTTGGATGTCGCCTTGGAACAAGATGTTGCCGTCAATGTCTTCGAAGATGATCGAAGTCGAACCCACTTGCCGTGCCAAAATGTAGGCGTGAGCCCCAGTGCCGTCTTGGGGCAAGATGATGTCCGCGACCAAAGGATTGGCGACGACGACGTTTTGGATTTGCGCGGGCAGGCGCACCGATACGACTTTGTCCAAGGGCACGCGAACGACTTCGCTGGTGCCGTGCATCTGCCACTCAGCATCTTGGTTTTGCGTGGCATTTGTGTTTTGCGCTGAGATGGTGCCCAGCGTTTGACTGCCATTACCGCCCGAAGTGCCCGGCAACTGCTGCGCGCTGGACACGCTGCCCAGCATCGCCAGAGAAACCCCAGCCAGAACGGACTTGGAGATGAAAGATTTGGAGAGACGCGAGAGCAATTGTGCGCTCATTCGATCACCTCCTCATCGCCTGTGTCTTCGGCTTCATCGGCCGCAGGAAGGGCCGTTCCACGATAAACTTTGATTTTACGCTGTGGTGCTGCCGGGGCCGGGATTGGGGCAGGGGCTGGGGCCACGGCTGGCGTCTTCAAAGTTTTGGGTCTCGGCGCAACAGGTAAGGCGGATACACCGGGAGGGGAAATGCCGTCAATATCTTCTTCGTAGTCCCCGGCGGTGTTGCCTGCGGCGGTCATGCCATCAAAGGAACTGAGCAGGGGGCTCACCTCGATGTCGGTTGTGTACAGATGTTCCGTGCGGGGCTCACCGGCTTCGGCAGCGCGCAGCACCAAAGATAGCTTGCCCATATCTTTCGCCGTGCTGATGATTTCCGCTTGTTTTGGGGTCACTTCCAACAACACGGTTTTCCCCAAAACAGCACCGGTTTCAAACTCGTTGACCTTTTGATCGATGGCGATCACAAGCAGGTTTTCCAAAATCGTTTCGGTGGTGACGTCCAAAGCGATGGGCTGCGTTTCGGTTTCTTCGCTTTGTTCCATGGCTTTGCGCACCAACTTGTGAGTCAGCAGCATATCCACATGGTCGCCCGGCAAGATAAAGCCCGCCGAAGTGGTTTCGGGATTGGCCTTCACCGCCACAGCGCGCATGCCCGCAGCGAGAGCCCCGCGCAAGAAGCCGGGGTCTTCGGATTTATAAACTTTGGCCTTGGTGATGGGATCGCCCTTGGACACCGAATGGCGGATTAGGGTCTTTTCCTTCATCATGTCTTTTAAGGGGTCGCTGCTTTTGGTCTTCACGAAGTAGAGCGGACGAACGGCGTCGTTGGGCCAAGGCACCCATTCTGTATTGCCGTCATTGAGCACGGTGCCGATGGACAGGTCAGCTTTGGCGACAAGAACGCTTTTTGTGGGTGCCTTGGGCACCATGGACGCAAAATCGGCCTCACGCGAAGACAGATAATTGTTCAGCAAATACGCTGTTCCACCAGCCAAAATAATAGCCGCGAAGACCAAAGCGATGACGACGATTCTCATGCTCTAGAACCCTTTGCCATCTTTGGAGACCGTAGGGAACGCCGTTTCGACTTCGCCAGCGCCAAGACGCAACAAACCCATTACGCAACTAAGGTCTTGTTGCATAAGGGAAAAATCAAGGCGTATCGTCTTAGCGTTCAAACAGTTCCCCCTCACATTAGGTCCCGAGTTCCACAGGGCTCTGAGAGCCGAAAGTGCTGTGAAATCATGTGCTTCAGAGTATACCACCAGCTTTCACCCGAACAACTGTAACTTTCCTGACAAGGTCAAATTTCGAAAATTCATCATTAAATTGTATGATGGCCTCTAAATGGTGAATAAATCGTGATAATTTGACTTTTGCGATGCGAAGATGGAGGAGCGCTTTTGCCAACGTACATAGGTTCGAGGCATGGTGATGTGATCGAGGTCACTGTTGACGACGTGCCACTTCAACCCCGTTTGGATATCCGCTGTTTGTCGGAAGACGGTTATGAATGGGGTTATGTTGGCAGTGGCCCGTATCAATTGGCTTTGGATATATTGGCCCACCAATTGGACGAGCGCCATGCCCTGGCCAATTACCGATCATTTTGTGAAAACACCATAGCGCGCTTGAAAAATGACTTTTGGACCCTGGAGGGGGACCAAATCGAGCTTTCCTTGCAAGGCGTGGTGGAGGTCGACATGACCTTGGAAGAGCTTTTGAACAAAGTGCGCGGTGTCTCTTAAGGGCTCGGCTGGTATCGATAAATGCGAAATGCTTGGTCCAGCTCAGGATCCTGGAGGCTTTGCTTGACCAGCCAGCTGGGCTCCCGACCTTCCCTATAGCGCCGCATCATGATGTCGCCTTCCACCTTCAAGGCGTGGCGTTCTTCACCAGAATTAACACATAAAATCAAATAGTTAACCTTCCGCGCATCGAGGATGTTGCGGACGGTTTCTGGATCGGTCACGGTGACAGCCCGATAGGCGTCAAGAATGCCCTGGGTGTTTCGGTGGTAGGGGCTGCCGATCACGCGGTGGGGGGTGCGGTACAGGATCTCCGGCCCCTGGTGAATGTGACTGAGGATGACTTGTGGTTTGCCGTTACTGAAGGCTTGGCTGTTGAGGTGCGGGGCGAGGTCTCGCCATTGGCAGGCACTTGGCCCGTCGTCTTCGGCCTCGGGGGCAATCAACGCGAGGGCGATGGCGACAGCCACATGTCCCATAACCAAACCCAAAACAGCCGGGATGCGCAAAATCGGCGTGCCTGGATCAGATCCGATTTTCGGGCCGCCGTTCCAGTCCAAGAGACGCTGAAACAGCGCGGCCCAAGCTAAGGACACGGTCACGCCAAAATACGCCCCCCAACGCATCTGAAAAATCGCCATGGGGAAGAATAACAGGCTGGGCAGGGCGACGATCATGACGCGCTCGTCAAGCCATGTGCCGGGCGTGCGTTCGCGCTGGGTTTTGACCGCCCAAACGATCAGCCAAACCACCGGCAGCAGCACCAAGACGCCACCGACATTTGTGGCCCAATCGTGGCCCACCAGGGGCTGCAGTTCGCCGATTTTTTCCAGCCACATATGATCGAGGCGCTGGTCCATAGCTGCGCCAAATGGGCCCTTGAAAAAATCATGAAAAGACAAATACATAAACAGTGATGCTAATGCAGCACTTAAAGCTGATATGCCCCATCTTTTGGCGCTGTTTTGGGTGCAGGCGGCTTGCAAGCGCCAGATCAATTCCACGCCCGCTGCAATCAGCCAAAACAGCCACACATGGACCATGGACAGACGGTCGTATTCTTCAGCCACGAGCCAGTCAGACGGTGGGCGTTCGACGGCCAGCATGACGGTTAACAAGACGGCGCTGCTGAAGGTGAAGGTGCGCAGACCCTTCAGCCAATCCACGCGCCCTTGGAGCAACCACGGCAGGGCCAATGTAAACAGGGCGAAAAGCTCGGTTGTGAGGCCTTCGATGCTGACCCAAACACCAAAAGCAGAACTGGCACCCGCCCAAGCCATGAGGCGTTGATTGGCAGAAGGCGCGAGGGCAAAGCGCAGCAACATGGCCAAGACGATACAATAGCCCAGCAATATGAGGCTGTGATGATCCGGGCGAGCCGCGAGAAAATACGCCCGTGTGATGGGCTGGAAAGCAAACAAAACTAAAAACAAGGCTTGGCCGCGCAAATCCAAGACGCCGCGTGTGCCCCAAACCAATACAGCCATAGACAGGCACGCGATCAGGGGGCTGATGACCACACCCACCCAAAAGAGGGCTTTGGCAACGCCGAGCACCCAAGACAGCGGTGTGGCAAGGGCCACCATCACCACATCCAAAGGCCGGGTCCAATGCTGTACTTCGCCATAGGGCCAGTTGCTGCGCAGGGATTGGGTTTCGTACCACGTGCCGTTTTGCCACCAGTCCAGTACGCGCACCATGCGCATATAAGCGTCGGGGCCGACGAACCATTCGGCCACCCAAGGTGGCGGGGTTTCGTTCATATAGGCGCGCAAGGCGATGATCAGAAAGGCAAACAGGCCCGCGCTGAACAGGATGCCTAAACGCAGGAATAAAGAGGGTTGAGCGGTTGGAATCGGCTCGTGCATGGGCGGATCATGACGGAATTCAATGGCTTCGAGAAGGGCGAATGCTGACAATTTCAAAAACTGGTGCACTTTTGGTTTGATGCCGTAAACTAACTTGGAAATTCAAGAGCGGGGGAAGCCTTCGGCGACTGTCCATATGGGTGATCAACAAACCTCAGTGCGAACGAAACAAAATGAGCGTGCGCGGCGCGTTGGCGAACCAAAATGGTACATTGTCGCAGCCAGCATCGCGGCCCTGCTGGTTTTGGTCATCAGCGGCTATACCACCACACAGGTTCAAAAATCGGCCCGCAATGAGCTCAAGAGCTTGTTGCTCGACACCTTAAACGCGACCCATGCGCGCATGCTTGAATGGGAACGTTTGCGCCGGCGTAGCGTTGAACATTGGGCGTTGGATTCTGAAATTGTCGGCGTCATCGGCACCTTCATCGCCTATGGCGAAAATGCACCTGACCTTTTGCACCGCGAAGCAAGCGACCTGCTGACGCCGGCCTTACAAGGGTGGGATGGACAGGCGTATTCTGTCGTGAGCCTGGACGGACGGGTGCTGACGTCTTCTCAGAGCCGTGAAATTGGCACCCACAGCCCCATATTTACCATTCCAGGATTTGTCACACGTGTTTTGGAGGACAAAAGCCGGATTTCCAAACCGATGTATCGTTCGGTCTCCGATCTGCATGAGGACCGCCCCGCTGCATTTGCGGGGCGTGAGCACTTGGCTCAGTATGTCGCGGCTCCGGTCAGGGCGGACGGCGGTAATGTTATTGCGATCTTGGTGTTCGAACTGGACCCCGTTCAGGATTTTTCGAATATTTTGGCCAGCGGACGTGCACGCAGCAGTTTGGAAACATTTGCCATCGATGTGGACGGCACATTGTTGAGCGAAAGCCGTTTTAATGCCGATTTGGTTCAAATCGGCATGATTTCTGAGAGTGACCATTCGATTTTGAACCTCAAGATTACCGACCCGGGGCAAGACCTCCGCCAAACGAATGCGCGCATTGCGCCAAACCACCAGGGGGGGCTCACTCTGATGGCCAGTGGCGTTATTCAAGGGGAAGGCGGCTACAATATCGAAGGCTATCAAAGCTACATGGGCCACCGCGTGGTGGGGGCCTGGCTATGGGTGGAGGAAATGGGGCTCGGTCTCGCAACGGAGATGCTCTACGCAGAGGCCTATGCGACTTACCTTGCCGTGAGTTGGCAAATGATGGCGGCAAGCATCTTGGCAGCCGTCTTGTTGGTGGGCCTTGCGGTCTTGTTCAACTTCGGTCGCGCCCGGTTGAGCGAAAGTGCACGGCGGTTGCAGTCCATTCTCGACAACGTGATGGACGGCATCATCGTCATCAATGAAACAGGCGTGATTGAAAGCTACAACGCCTCAGCGGCGCGTATCTTTGGTTATGATGTCACTGAAATTGAAGGCCATAACATTTCGATGTTGATGCCCGACCCAGACAAGGGGGATCACGATAGATACTTGCAGACATACCTGACACAGAAAACACGATCTGCAGTTGGGGTGAGCCGGGAAGTTACGGGTGTGCGCAAGGACGGGACGCTTTTCCCGTTGGATTTGGCGGTGACGGAGATGCAAATCCGCGACCGCAAAATGTTTCTCGGCATCACCCGCGACATCACCGATCGCAAGCAAGCCGAAGAAGAATTGCGCCGCTCAGAAGAAGATCTGAAATCCGCTCAACGCATCGCCAAAATTGGTGGGTGGAGCTGGAATTTGGAAACGAACGATATTTATTGGACGGAAGAACTGTTCAACATCTTAGGGCGCTCCCCCAAAAGTTTTGAAAATAACATCGATGCCTTTATCAAAACCGTACACCCCGACGACCGTGAAGATGTCCGTCAAACCATCGAAGTCAGCATGGCGACAAAGTCTTCCTATATGCTGGAACACCGCATTGTCTTAGGCGATGGAAGCGTGCGCATTGTTATGGGCCAAGGCGAGTTGACTTATAATTCTGAGGGCAAGGCCGTGCGCTTGAACGGCATTGTCCATGACATCACGGACCGCAAGGCGGCTGAGCATTTAAAAAGTGAGTTTGTTTCTACCGTTTCTCATGAACTGCGCACACCTCTCACCTCCATTCATGGATCGCTGGGTTTATTGGTCAGCGGGGCGGTGGGTGAATTGTCCCAACAGTGTTCGGCACTGCTGAGCGTCGCGCTGAAAAATTCAGACCGTTTGGTGCACTTGATTGACGATATCTTGGATGTGGAAAAGCTCGAAGCCGGTCGTATGGTGTTCGACATGCATCCTCATGTGGTTGATGAGTTGGTGCTTCAGGCCTTGGAGGTGAACAAAGCTTATGCCGATACCTATGATGTCCGTCTGATCTGCAAAGGGGCGGTCCCCAATGCCTTCATCGAGGTCGATTCGGTCCGGTTTGCGCAGGTGATGGCGAATTTGATCTCTAACGCGGTGAAATTCTCACCAAAGGGCGGGGAGGTGATGATTAAAGTGGAAGAATTCAACAATCGTATCCGTGTGAGCGTGACGGATAACGGTCCCGGTATTCCGACAACCTTTCAAAGCCGGATTTTCAAGCATTTCACCCAGGCCGATGCCTCCGATACCCGCCAAAAAGGCGGAACAGGCCTGGGTTTGAGCATTACCAAGGCGATTGTTGAAAAAATGCAGGGTGAAATTGATTTCTTGACTGAAGATGGAAACGGCACAACCTTTTATTTCGATTTTGATCGAAAGAATTTGGTCGTCAGTTAAGGTGAAAATGGGGGCGACAGAGCCCTAAGTCCTTGTTAATGTGTATGCTGTTTGTATGATTTTTGAATATGGGATTTGGTGATGGCCGAAGGCGAACTCAGCAAAATTCTTTACGTTGAAGACGATCCCGACATCCAAGTCGTGGCTCAAATGGCACTGGAAACCGTGGGGGGATTTACCCTGTGTGTGTGCAGTTCCGGGCAAGATGCCTTGGATCAAGCGTCTGATTTTGCACCTGATTTGATCTTGCTGGATGTGATGATGCCGGAAATGGATGGCCCCACCACATTGGTGAACCTGCGCGATATTGCTGCGTTGGCTGAAACCCCAGCGGTTTTCATGACGGCGAAAGTGATGCCGTCGGATGTTGAGCGATACCGCGAGCTTGGTGCCGTTGACGTCATTGCAAAACCCTTTGATCCCATGACCTTGGCTGGCCGCATTCAAGAAATTTGGAGCACATGCGATGGCTGATCGCCAGTCTTCCATGGAAGAAAAACTGGCGGCGCTGCGCGCGCAATATGCCGGCAAAATCGACGAGCGTGTCGATGAGCTGATTGCTATCGTTAAACGCATGACCCAAGTCAGCGGCGAACAACAGCGCGAAATCATTGCCGAAATGAAGCACGCGACGCATAAGCTTGCGGGCTCCGGGGCGACCTTTGGCTTTCCGGACGTCACGACTTTGGCGCGGGATATGGAGCACAAGTGCATTGCCATTTTAGAAGGCCAAGACCTGCATGTGCCCGAAAGCTTCACTAAACAGCTTTTGGAGGAATGTGAAGGCATTCGCAAAGCAGTCAAAGGCGTGGATGAAGCCGACCAACACATCGTTGGTGTGCACGATGAGCCTGCCCAGCCGGAAGAGCCAGAAGAACCAGAAGAGGGCGAAGGCGAGGATCGGCTGCGTGAACCCCAGCCTGATTTGCACGACAGTTCGCGTATGAGCCTGCTAATCGTGATGGAATATACCGAAGAACAGCGAAAACAGGCCTGCATCGAACTGGAACATTTTGGCTTTGATGTGGAAATTGTTGATCATCCGTCCAAGATGTTGGGCTGTCTGCGCGAAAAGGGTGCGCTAGACGTCATTGTCACCGGGGTGGACTTTGACGGTGCTGAGACAGCGGCGTTTGATGCCTTGGAAAATTTACGCGCCCATCCAGACTTTCAAGACATTCCCGTGGTTGTCTACACGGAAGTCGACAACATGAAGGCCCGTTTGGGTGCCGTGCGGGCCGATGTCAAAGCCTATATCCTCAAACCCGTGGATATGGCGGATTTGGTCAATGTTTTGGACCGGGTCACAGAACGCCATGAAGAAGACCCGTTTCGCGTCGTCATTGTCGATGACGATGAAGGCCTCGCGATGCACACCCAGGTGGTGTTGCAAAGTGCCAGCATGGAAACGCGCATCGTCACCAACCCGATGAAGATTTACAACGTACTGGACGACTTTTCGCCCGAGCTGGTGCTGTTGGACCTCTACATGCCCGATTGCAGCGGTCACGAAATCGCGGCCATTGTGCGTCAACGCGAAGAATATGCAGGGATCCCCATTGTCTTCCTGTCGGGTGAAGCCGATAAGGATAAGCAACTCTCTGCTATGGAGTTGGGCGGGGACGATTTCCTCACCAAACCCATTCGCGCGACCCACTTGGTGACGTCCGTGCGTATACGCGCCGCCCGGTTTCGCAAGTTGCGCTCTTTCATGGTGCGCGACAGCATGACGGGGCTGTTCAACCACACCACCACCAAGCAGCTCTTGGAAACTGAAATTTCCCGTACCCAGCGGGTCAACGGCAAACTGGCTTTGGCGGCGCTGGACATTGACCATTTCAAAAACGTCAACGACACACATGGTCACGCTGTTGGCGATCGCGTGATCAAGGCCTTGGCGCGATTGCTGCGCCAACGCTTGCGCGGGGCAGATATTATCGGTCGCATGGGTGGTGAGGAATTTGCCGCGATTTTGCCCGATAGTGGAATGGAAGAAGCGGCCAAAGTCTTCGAACAAATCCGCAAAGCCTTTTCCGAAATTGTGTTCCACACGGAAGAAACTTCGTTCTCCGTCACTATCAGTTGCGGTATTTCGGCGTTCCCACATTGCGACACGGCAACTGAGCTGTCCGATGCTGCGGATAAAGCGCTTTATGCCGCCAAACATGGCGGTCGCAACATGGTCCTGAAAGCGGACTAAAAACATTTCCCCATAGCTGGTGCGTGAAGCTCTTCACAACTGTGTGAGGTGCGGACGGGGCGTGTCCGAACGCCTGGTTTTGACAAACGGATACGCTTGATCAAATATGCAAATGCAAATCATTCGCAATAATTAGTCGAAAATGTCAACTTCATATGACGTGTTTGTATAAAGGTCAGGCCTATGTGTGAAGATTGCCCTAACGCGTGTCAAAATGATTATGCGAACGATTCGCAACACAAGGGGCTGTTCGCCCTGTCCCGTACAAAACCCAATAAATTTATAGACTTAAATCCGTATTGGGCTGTTCTTGCGCCCCCCAACTTGACGGAAGAATTGAGTGATCAAGCTTTTGGTGAGGTGCACATGTTGTCGCATTTGGTTGGCGCAACGTACCGCTCTGATCTCAAAACCATGCGTAAGAACGAAGTTGCCATTGATAGCTTAAAAGATGATCTGGAACACGCGCGGTGTGATGTCTGTTCACGTGACCGCATCATTGCCGGGTTGCGGACCGAAAGTGATGAACTTCAGCGTCAAAACCGAAATAGCCTGTTCGAAGCGAACGGGGGTGATGCAAAGAGCTTTTCCAACATAGAGGCGGTCGTTGAAGGCCTGCGTGAGGCACTGGCTGATATCGACAAGATCAATCGTGGCTTGCAAGATTCCTTAGCGCGTAAAGCCAAGCGGATTGAACAGTTGGAGTTCGAGCGCGAAAGCCTGAAACGTGATCTCGAGGACTTGGAAAGCGAAACTCTCATCTTGGAAAACGCAGTTCCCACGTTCGTTGGGCAAAGCTGCACCATGATGGCGGAAAACAACAAAGTTTTGAACGCTTAGGCGGGTTGTTGGAGCAGGCCGATGTGGTGGTGTTCCCGTCCGATTGTGTCAGTCACGCTGCTGTAGACCACATCAAAAGCCAATGCCGGCTAAGTGGTAAACCTATGAAACCTGTGCGTTCTTCAGGTTTAGGCGCGTTTATGAGCGGTTTGCAAGGTATAGCCCAGGTGAATTAAGCCAGAACCTTCAGAAGTTCCTTCGCTTCAGACAAGTTTTGAGCACTTAAGGCCTGAAACGTTTCATCACCGACGGCGAGGGCACTTTCGCGCGCGCCGTCTTTGTTTCCGTGGCCCGTCAACACATGAACGCCGCCCGCACAGCCGGCATTTTTGCCGGCCAACAAATCCAAGTCGCGATCACCGACAATCCAGGATTTCGACAGTTCAATGCCCATCAAATCGCGGGCGAAGTTGAGCATGCCTGCGTTGGGTTTGCGCGCGGGGTGGTCTTCGTGGAAATAGATGTCCTGGCCTTTGGCGGAAAACGGGCAAGCAAACACGCCGTCCAAATGAGCTCCACCTTCGGCGAGGTCCACCATAATTCGCTCTTGCACGTTAACAAAATCATCCCATTCAAACATGCGATAGCCAATGCCCGCTTGGTTCGTCACAAGCACGACGGGGATGTTTTTAGCATTGGCCGTTTTGATCACGTCTGCGGCGTTGGGTGTGAGCTGCACGTCTTCGACTTTGTGCAGGTAGTGGGCTTCTTCAACCACCACGCCGTCGCGGTCTAAAAACAGGGCCGGGCGGCTTTGGGTCTGGGCACGCGGGGTGAAAATTTGTGTCCACACGCCGTCGGTCAGACTTGCGCCTTCAGGAAAGCGGTTTGGTTCTGGGAAAGCGGTCATTCTTCTTCTTCGCTTTTGAGAATGTCTTCGCAGGTCAGCACGGATCCAGTGGCGATGTCTTCTTGGTTCAGGGTCAAGCGTGTGAACGTTTCAGCCAGCTTGCGCGCGTCAACACGGCGTTCAGTCAGCAGACCCACGATGCGCACGCCCTTCACCAATTCTTGTGCAAGGCCTTCGATTAAGGTTTTCAGAGCCGCCCCCGCAACGGATGCGCAAATGTCGGCGTTGTCGGTTTTTGCAGGGGCGTCAATCACCAGCACGATCAGGCCGCGTTCTTCATCGTTCATGTGCCCGGTCATTTCACGCGCCATGTTCAGCGGTGCGAAAACGGCTTGTTCCCAACTTTTGCGCCACTGGCCGTCTTCGATGTCTTCCAACGTGCCGCGCGGCAAATTGCCGGTGCAGCTGAGGAAAATATCGGCATCGGCACTGGCCATGCCGATGGCTTCGGCGTCAACGGGGCTGGCGGGGTTGCCCATGCGTTGTTCCACGGTGACGCCAAAGGTTTCGCGGATGTCTTGGGCGGCTTCGTACAGCTTGGAAAAGTTTTGCCCAACCAAATGCAATTCGCATCCGGTTTGCGCCAACGCGCGCGCGGCAATCAATCCAATGCCGCCGACGGCCCCGGTGATCAGGGCGGATTTTCCGTCCAATGGTCCTTGCATGTTTGTCTTGTTCCTCAATTCGACGGGCCGGGATAGCGCTTCGGCACCAAAACGGTGGGCGTGGGTGGCTTGGTCGTATCCATTTCAGGATAGTCCAACGTATAATGCAGGCCCCGGCTTTCTTTGCGCGATTGGGCTGCGCGGATAATCAGCTCTGAACACACAGCCAAGTTGCGCAGCTCCAACAAATCGCCGTTCACCCGGGTGTTGCCATAGTATTCGACGATTTCAGCTTGAAGCATATCGATGCGGTTTTGTGCGCGGGCCAAACGTTTGTCCGTGCGCACGATGCCGACGTAGTCCCACATGAAGCGGCGCAGCTCGTCCCAGTTGTGGGAAATGATGACTTGTTCATCCGACCCTGTGACTTTGCTTTCATCCCAAGGCGGTGTCGCGGGGGGCAGGGTTTCTTCATCCACTTTGGCGCGATGCAGGCGTTCTTTGATGTCATCGGCTGCAGCTGTGGAATAGACAAAACATTCCAACAACGAATTCGACGCCATGCGGTTCGCGCCATGGAGCCCGGTGTAGGTGACTTCGCCGATGGCGTACAAACCCTTGACGTCCGTGCGTCCGCGTTGGTCCACCATCACACCGCCACAGGTGTAGTGGGCGGCAGGCACCACCGGCAGGGCCTCGGCTGCCATGTCGAAGCCATAGTCGGCGACCGTGCCGGAGATCATCGGGAAGTGCTCTTTGATGAAGTCCTCGCCCTTGTGGCTGATGTCCAGATACATGCAATCTTCACCCAGACGCTTCATCTCATAGTCAATTGCGCGGGCCACGATGTCGCGCGGAGCCAGTTCGCCGCGCTCGTCGAAGCTGTCCATAAAGCGCGAGCCATCGGCGCGTTTGAGCTTGCCGCCTTCACCGCGCACGGCTTCGGAGACCAAAAAGGACTTGGCTTTGTGATGATAGAGGCACGTCGGGTGAAACTGGGTAAATTCCAGGTTCGCCACACGACACCCCGCACGCCATGCCATGGCAATGCCGTCGCCGGTGCAGATGTCTGGGTTGGAGGTATAGAGATAGACTTTCGACACACCACCCGTCGCCAGCACCACAAAGGGGGCTGAGAACGCCCGGACTTCGCCCGATTGGGTGTTGAGCGCATGCAGGCCCGTGACGCGCTTTGTGCGGCCGTGAAAATCGCGCTCGCACCACAGATCAACCGCGTTGTGGTGTTCAAAGATAGAGATATTGGCATGTTCGCGGCAACGCTCTTCCATGGTCAGCTCGATGGCTTGCCCCGTGGCGTCGGCGGCGTGAACCACGCGACGGTGGCTGTGGCCGCCTTCGCGGGTGAGGTGGTATTCGTCGGCGTGTTTGTCGTCGTCGCGGGTGGTGAACTCAACGCCGTAATTTGCCAAAGTTTCGATGGCTTCGCGGCCATGTTCGACAATAAAGCGGACCACGTCTTCGTCGCACAGGCCTGCGCCTGCGTCCAAAGTGTCCGCAATATGGCTTTCGATGCTGTCGTGTTCGTCCAGCACGGCGGCAATACCGCCTTGGGCGTAGTAGGTGTTGCTTTCGTGAAGGGCGGCCTTGGTGATCACCGCCACACGAGCAAAATCCGCCATTTCCAAGGCTAAATTCAGCCCCGAAGCCCCGCTTCCGACAACCAGCACATCAAATTGGTTTTCTACACTCACCGCTTGGTCCCTTATTCCTGCAGAAGGTTATAAGGGTTTCTCAGTCTGCATTCCAGTCCAGACCGATGTCGCACGCTGGGGCGGATTGGGTGAGGCGTCCGATGGAGATGCTGTCCACACCCGTTTCGGCAATGGCGCGCACGGTGTCTAGAGTCACGCCGCCCGACGCTTCGGAGCGCGCGCGGCCCGATATGATGGTGACCGCTTCGCGCAGTTCGCGCAGGCCCATATTGTCCAACAAGATCGCATCCACGTCCAAGGCCACGGCTTCGCAGACCTGTTCAAGGGTGTCGCATTCGACCTCGATCTTGGTGTGTCCGGCGGCTTTGGCGCTGTTCACGGCGGCCTCAATAGAGCCCGCCACAGCCACGTGGTTGTCTTTGATCAAGACCAGATCGTCCAAGCGCATGCGATGGTTGGTGGCGCCGCCCATGCGGGTGGCGTATTTCGCCAAATCGCGATACCCGGGCTGGGTTTTGCGGGTGTCCAAAATGGTTGCGCCCGTGCCGTCCACAGCGTCTACATAGGTCTTTGACAGTGTCGCTATGCCGCACAAGTTTTGCAGGAAGTTCAGGGCTGTGCGTTCCGCCGTCAAAAGCGCGCGACCAGGGCCACGCACCCGGCCCAAAACAGTTCCGGCTTTGACAAAGTCGCCGTCTTTGACGTCGGGGGTCCACATGATGGCCGTATCAACGGCATGGAAGACGCGTTCAGTCAGCCACAGACCCGCGACGACCATTTCGTGGCGTGCTGCCATGACGCCGGTGAACTGCATGTCTTCGGGCACGGTGGAGCTTGACGTGATGTCGCCGTCCGTCCCTAAGTCTTCGGACAAGGCCATTTCGATCAACTGAGTGACTTGCACCGCGTTGATGGTGTCGGGGAGGTCGCTTTGAATCATGGTTTAGGCAGCACTCTGAGAGGGGTTTGCGGCAGGCGCCAGTTCGAGCATGCGGTCGAGCGGTTTTTGCGCCCGTGCACGCAGGTCTTCGTCCATGGTGATGGCGGGTGTTTCATTGACCATCGCCAGATAGATTTTTTCCAGCGTGTTCAGCTCCATGTACGGACAATTCCCGCAGTCGCATCCGCCGTCGGCACCAGGCGCGGGCAAGAAGGTCTTATCCGGATTGGCTTTTTCCATTTGGTGGATGATGTGCGTTTCCGTCGCGACGATGAATTGTTTGGCCGGGTTGGTGTCGACGAAGTTCAGGATTTGGCTGGTAGAGCCGACGTGGTCGGACACCTCCAAAATGCTTTCGGGGCATTCCGGGTGCGCGGCAACCAGGGCGCCCGGGTTTTGGGTCTTGAGCCGTGAAATTTCGCGCGCCGAGAATTGTTCGTGCACAATGCAGGTGCCCGGCCACAGAACCATCTTGCGCCCCGTCTTGCGTTCCAAGTATGCGCCTAAGTGGCGGTCCGGTGCGAACAGGACGGGCTGGTCTTCGGGCAGGTTCTTGATGATGTGCTCGGCGCTGGATGACGTGACAATCACGTCGGACAGGGCTTTGACCTCAGCCGAACAATTGATGTAGGTGAGGGAGATGTGTCCAGGGTGGGCATCGCGCCATGTTTTGAACGCTTCGGCCTGACAGCTGTCTTCAAGCGAACAGCCGGCTTCGGCATCGGGAATGACAACGGTTTTTTCCGGGCTTAGGACTTTTGCGACTTCAGCCATGAAGCGCACACCGGAAAAGACGATCATGTCCGCGTCAGTGGCAGCGGCTTTGCGCGATAAATCCAGGCTGTCGCCGACGAAATCGGCCAAGTCCTGGATTTCACCGTCTTGGTAGTAGTGGGCTAAGATCACGGCGTTCTTTTCTTTGCGCAGGCGATCAATCTCCGCTTCCAAATCCAGGTGCGGGTCAATGTCGTCAAGGGTCTTGGCCGTGCTGTCCGGCAATATTACGGTATCGGTCATTAAGTTTTGCGGGGTTTACCCGTTTTCTGTTGAATTTGTGTGATGTGGGGGAATCTTATTTTACGGCCATCTTACCCTTCTCAATATGGTTGGGGAAGGGGGTGTGCGCAACTGCAGCAAGTGAAAACGGCAAAAAACGGGGATTTTCAATGAAAAACGAGAGCCCACAAGGAGCTCTCGTTCGTCTGGCAGTGTGCTCATTGGCACATTTCCCCAAGGGGTCATAACGAAAGCATATTATACTTTAGGGTTATCCCAAGAGAATTCGTACATATCATTGTATTTTTTAAGCCCACAAACGGCCGGATAGTGGTGACCAAGCCATAAGACGCAGATCATCATGGTTTGGGAGTCTGCTGTATTGAAGCTATCCATCATGATTTGGCTCAACAACGTGAGCGGATCGGGGCGTCTTTCCGGTTCGTTTGCGGGGGTGAGCCGTTCGCTTAACTCAATTAAGCACTCATCCATCGCGTGAAGGCCTTCTTTTTCAAACTCACGCAGGGCTTTGCGCGTGATTTTGAAGCACAGGTTTCCTGTGTCGGTGGAGATGACAAAATCGCGCGCGTCTTCATTATGGAAGGTAGCTTGAATGGCGTCAGTTTGGGGCGCGGGGGTGGGGTATTGGCTTAACATGTCTCGTCCTAAAGCTATGGGGGCGGAGGAGAATTCTTCATACCTTTATGTTCGCGCGTTCGTTCATTTCCGTCCATCGTGCGAAAGAATAGTGCCTTGGAAATAAAGTATTAGGTGACTGAACGGATTAATCGTGGAGGGTTTTTATGTCTTGTCCCAACATTTCGGAAAAATACCGAATTTGATCGCGTAGCACGTCCATTTCTTCACTATTGGATTGGAGTTGATGGACCAGTTGCGCATTGAACTGCGCCATATCCGCACTTTTTTGGGCTTTGTTAGACATTGTGACGACCAACTCACGACGTTTCTTCTCTGCTTCGCGTAGTTTTTCTTCCAAGGATCGCAAGTTGTCGCGAAGGTCCTGGTTGAGGGTAGCGAGTTCTTCGGTGCGTTGAGATACGACGGTTTCCAGATCTACGTTTTGGTGCTCCAATTCAGCGTTCAAATTTTCCAGTTGATTGTTGAGATGTTGAATTTCTTCAAACCTGCGCTGGAGAAGCACCCATGACAAACCGGCCAAACCGAACAGGGAGAGCATTAAGACCCCAAGGGTCACGAGGTTCATCTGCTCTCTGTCTATCCAGGTCGTTATAAAATGATCCTTTGGATATCCCGCAACCAAAACCAAGTCGTCAACCCCAATGGGGCTCCACTCAACGGTTCGGGCAACAAAATCTGTTTTTGTGGCGATGATATCTGCAATGCCATGCACAGACGGCGCTTGGTCAATCATCGCAGCAACCAAAGGACCGTCGGAAAGATCCCGGCCCAAAAGCTCTGGCTTAAAGGGTTCGCGGATCCAAAGGTGGTAATCAGACGCTCTGACCAATGCCATTGAAGATTTTTGAGGCAATTCCAGGCTTCGCCAAATTTCGCGGATCGCATCCATCTCAAAACAAGCGGAAACCCAACCCGCGCCCTCCGGTAAGGTATGGGCAATGGGGGCCATCGTTTTTTCAGACGCCATCCATTTGGTGGGGCCAATTTTGTAGGTTTCTTGATCAGCATTCGATAACTGGGCCAGAAGTTCCCCCTGACCACAGTTGAGACCTTCGGGGGCGCTCGCTCCATCGCGCTGTTCGGCGCTGGTCATCAACCCGGGCAGGCAATGTTTGTCAGGGCTTGTTGCGCAGTGCTCTCTATACGAAGCCATATGATTTGGGTCTTGAGCCCAAAATGAAAGATCCCGAAGGCTTTGTACATTGCCTTGCAGGACCGCGTGATTTGCAAGGTTGTTGTCGCGCAAAATGAGGTTCAGATTGGCCTTGAGCGCGGTTTGCGTATTTTGGAAGCCAACCCAAACATTCCAAGCCATAATGGAGACGAAAGCCACCAAGCCAAGAAAGACAGACAAGAGGGGGGCTTTGCCCATTTCAGCCGTTTCTCCCAGATCGATTTTTCACGCGTATGGTTTAAATATTACGATACGATATCGGAAATTATTAGCTGGTTCCATGGCTTTATTGCTGAACGTTTAGGCACGGCGTCAGAGATAGCTTGACTGGCAGGTCTTTGCATCCGTGAGGGCGTTTAATTAAAGGCTGAGAGCCCCGTTTGGGCGCGCCCCAGGATCAAGGCGTGGATGTCATGAGTGCCTTCATAAGTGTTCACGGCTTCTAAGTTCATGGCGTGGCGAATGACATGGAACTCATCGGAAATGCCGTTGCCACCGTGCATGTCGCGGGCTTGGCGCGCGATGTCCAAGGCCTTGCCGCAAGAGTTGCGTTTCAGCATGGAAATGGCTTCGGGGGCACCTTTTCCATCATCAATCATGCGCCCCAATGTCAGGCAGGCATTGAGACCCAACGCAATTTCGGTCTGCATGTCGGCCAACTTCTTTTGCACCAGTTGCGTGGCGGCTAAAGGGCGGCCGAATTGTTGGCGTTCCAGGGTATAGTTGCGCGCTGCCAGCCAGCAGAACTCCGCCGCCCCCAACGCTCCCCAACTGATGCCGTAACGCGCTTTGTTGAGGCAAGAAAACGGACCTTTCAGGCCTTTGACGTCGGGGAAGATGTGGCTGTCGGGGACGAACACACCGTCCAGCACAATCTCACCCGTTATGGACGCTCTGAGCGAAAATTTGCCTTCGATTTTGGGCGTGGAGAAGCCTTTGGCGTCGCGTTCCACAACAAAGCCCCGGATTTCACCGTCCAGTTTCGCCCATACAACCGCGATGTCGGCGATGGGTGAGTTGGTAATCCACATCTTTGCACCTGTGAGCACATAGCCGCCGTCGACTTTTTTCGCGCGTGTGCGCATGGACGCGGGGTCTGAGCCCGCGTCCGGCTCGGTCAAGCCAAAGCAGCCGATGAGTTCCCCTGTGGCGAGCTTGGGCAGGTAAGCTAGGCGCAGCTCTTGCGAGCCGAAGGCAAAGATCGGATACATGACCAGAGAGGACTGAACGCTCATGGCGGAGCGATAGCCGCTGTCGACACGTTCAATTTCGCGCGCGACCAAGCCATAAGCCACGTGGGACGTGTTGGCGCAGCCGTAGTCTTCGGGCAGGGTGGGGCCCAGCAGTCCCAAGGCACCCATTTCGGTCATGATGTCGGGATCGAAGCTTTCATTGCGGTTGGCCTCGACAATACGGGGCAGCAGTTTGTCGTTTGCGTAGTCGCGTGCCGTGTTTTGGATCAAGCGTTCGTCTTCGCTTAGTTGTGCGTCCAGCAACAGCGGATCTTCCCAGCGAAAATGCGGTTTTGATGACATGGAGGAAACTCCCACAAGGCCTGTGTAAGTTTCATTGATACCAGACGAAGACTAGCCTTTGGAGAGTTTATTGTAGGTGGTCGATGTGGCCACCGTGGTGAGCAAGAAGTCGGGCTTTTCTATTGCGCCACCCCTTAGTTTTGTTTGCGCACATTGGTGCCCAAGTTTGCACGGCGGACTTGGGTTTCCATGTTTGTGTCCGTCGCCATCATGGTGACTTGGGTGATGCCCGGGGCTTCGCGCTGGCTTAACCGTGTTACCATGTCCAGGCGAAGCTCTCCGCGCAGCCACCAGCTGTAGCGACATTCGCGGACGCCATCGGTGGACCGCTTCGAACATTCCGATACCGAAGGCCGTCCATAGCGTTTGGCGACTGTGTTGACCAGTTCATCTTCGCTAACAGACTGAGCATTGTAGTTTTGGCGCACTTTGTAAGCCATGTGCATCGGCCCATCTTCACCGTACCAAACCGTGTAATCGCCGTCGTCGTCACTGAAAGACATGGTGACGGAGCCATTGGCCGACATGGCTTTGTAGGCATTTGGGAAGTCTTTGCGCAGGATATCGAGCGTCGTGCCCAAGCGGACGTTACCCAGTTGATAAGCCGGATCGTTTTTGACGCCCGCCATGGAAAACAAGGCGGCAAAATTGAAATCCACGCCCGGTGTTACTTTGACGAAGACAAAGCCACCCAACATCAAAAAGGCAAACAGGCACAACATTAACAACATGGTCAAATCGTTGTCTTTGCCTTGTTGGCGGCGCTTTTTGCGGCGTTTGACCCACGCCGGCGCGGCGTTTTCTTCTTCAGATTTGTAATACAGAATATCGTCCCCGTAATCGAGATCGGGTGGAGACGTGTCCTTGTGGATTTTGTTGGCGGATGTGTATCCTTTTGACGTATTTCCGTGTGACGGGGACATAACGGTGATCTTTCCTCAAAGATGCAAGATTCTGTGTTGTTTAAGTCTAAAATTACGCCCTTTGGGTTAGGTTGACTGTGTCCTCGGTCACACTACGCGCCATTTTTGAATTCCGCCACCACAAGACCGCGCACAGAGTTGCCCAAAAAGATTTGGTTGGCGCGTTCTAGGTCTTTGATAAATAATACCATTTCAGTACATTGCCCGGTTTCGAGAAGCTCTTGGCGGAGCGTTCCGGCAAGTACTCCTGATTGCACGGGAGGGGTCACCAATTGTCCATCGATTTCTACAAAAAGGTTGGTAAACGAGCCCTCGGTGAGTTCCCCAGCGTCGTTTAGGAAAACGACTTCATCACATTTTGAGGCCGCGCGGGGCTTGTCGTAAAAATCTCTGTTGGTGGTCTTGTGATAGACAAATGGTGAGGAGCGGTCGATCCGCGTCGAGGCAAGTTCGAAGGTGAGGCTGGTGATGTCGGTTAAATCCTCTGTCTCCACCTGCGCAGAGCCGTTCGCGTTGAGCAAAAGCCGCACGCGTTGATCTCTCTTCAGGCCATTGAGCGCCTCGTCCAAACCCTGTCGGACGGCGTCTTCGTCGAACGGATAGCCAAATGATTTTGCCGACGCCTTCATGCGCGCCATGTGGTGGTCCAATAACACAAAGCCGGTTTGCGGGTCCCACTTTAGTGTTTCCAGCAAATCAAACGGTTCATGCTGCCCGGTGAGAAAACGGGCTTTGATGTGGCATTCTTCCCACTCCGAAGCGGGATCGGAATCGTAAACGATGCCACCACCGATGCCGATCTCTCCCGTGTCATTGCGTATATGCAGGGTGCGAATGGCGACGTTATAGCGATGCGTTCCACCGGGGCCCGAATAACCAACGCCGCCGGTATACACGCCACGTTGATCTGGCTCCAACCCGCTGATCAGTTCCATGGCTTTGACCTTAGGCGCGCCGGTGACGGACCCGCACGGGAAGAGGGCTTGGGTGATATGGCGAAACGTCGTTCCGGGTTTCGGCTTTGCTTCAATACTTGACGTCATTTGATGAACGGTGGGGAAGGTTTCGACATCAAACAAATCAGTGACATGAACAGAACCGACAAGTGATATGCGGCCTAAGTCGTTGCGCAACAAATCGACGATCATCAAATTTTCGGCGCGCGATTTTTCATCCGTCTTGAGCCACGTCACTTGCTGGGCATCGCGCTCAGGGTTGGCAAGACGGGGCGCCGTCCCTTTCATCGGGCGCGTGCGTACAGAACGACCGTCACTTTCAAAGAACAGTTCCGGGGACAAGGACAAAATGTGGTCTTCCCCCGTTGCTATAAGCGCGCCGTACTTTGCCCGTTGGGTTTTGCGCAAATGGGCAAAGAGAGCCAATGGGCTGCCTGAAAAGTCAAAGCGTTGTTTGAAGGTGTGGTTGATCTGATACACATCGCCCGCGCGGATGTGGTCGCGGATGCGTTCGATCTGATCGATATAGTCTTCTCGTGACAACAAGTGATGCAGGTTATTGACGGCATAGTCATCTTCAGCCCAGGTGTTGAAGGTCTCTGCGTCCAAGGGGTGGGGCTTGTCAAATACGCCCATCCAAATCAGCGGGGTATCCAGGTCTTTAGCTAAAAGCGGGGCGAGCTTGTCTTCCAAGGCCAAGCCCAGTTCATAAGCCATATAACCCGCGACGAAATGCCCCCCAGCAAGAGCAGCTTCAATGCGATCAAATGTTTCTGTGATCTCGCCAGGAGACCGACAGATGATAATATCAACGGGCTGCGTGAACACAGTTGCGCCGCCCGGTGTTTGGGCGTCGTCAATCAGCACGAAGGGGGGCTTTAAGGTCATGCCTTGGATTTAGCGCTCTTAGGTGTAAATGAAAAGGATCAAGACGCGGCACGCGCACCTTTTTCACTGACTTTGGCGTTGAATTTGTCGCGATTGATGACGAAACGTTCATGTCGCCCTCGGCCGATTACGTCTTCACCGTCGTGTCCTTCAATGGTGAACACCAGCTTGCGACCGCTGACTTCGATGAGTTCGACCTCCACACTGACGGTCATGCCGGGCGGTGTTGCGGCTTCGTGGCTGACGTCCACGTGGGTGCCGACGGTCATCTCTTCGGGCCAATCCAAGTGCGGCTCAATGGCTTTGACGCAGGCCCATTCCATGAAGCCTATCCAAAATGCGGTGGCGAAGACTTCGGGCATTTCTTGCAATTCGGGGGCTTCGCGGTAAAGAGCCGGAACGGTTTTGTCCGAAGGGACGGGGTAGGTGTGGGTGTAGCGGATACCGGGTTTTAAGCTGTCTTTCATAGGACGTCCGTGCGGTTGCGACCGTTTTGCTTGGCCTGGTACATGGCCCTGTCGGCCCGGCCGATCAATGAATCTTTGGTGTCGCCCTCATTGATTTCACTGACACCGATGCTCATGGTCATTTTGAAGTCGGGATTGTCGGGGAACGGCTGGCTGTTTTGCAAGGCTTCGCGGATGATATCAGCCAGACGACGGCCGTCGTCTTGCTTGCAGGCCATGGCCATCATCATGAACTCCTCACCGCCCCAACGACATTGCACGTCGCTGTCGCGGGTGTGTTCACGGATAATGTCTGCCACATGGCGAATGGCCTGATCGCCTGAGAGGTGTCCGTAGGTGTCATTGATGGTTTTGAAATGATCAAGGTCCATGATCAACAGGGAAAAAGCTTCTTTGTCGCGCTTAAAGCGTTTAATGGCCTGGTCCAACAGCGCATCGAAGTGCTGACGATTGTTGAGCCTTGTCAGCTTGTCCGTAATCGCCAGGGTTTCCAGACGGCGCTGGAAGATATTGATGGTGTAGATGATCAACGCCAGTGTCAGCAAAATCACCAAAGGCCCAATGATCAAGTTGCGCAAGAACCCGACTTTAACCTTGGTCAAGGCCTGGGCTTCGGGCAGCTCAATGAATAAATACCAGTTGAGCTCGGGTATGAAGCGTGTGGTGAGCAGCATACGACCGTCAGCAGCTTCGTAAGTGTACGATCCACGCTTGTTGGTCATGACATTTTCAGCGATTTCGCTCAAGCCCGGGAGCTCGTGCACGTTGGTTTGTCCACTGATTTTTGGGTCGCCGTGCACTTGGATCACGCCGTCTTCATCGACAAAATAAACGGTGCGCCTGAATTGGTCCTCATACGTTTTGACCAAGTCCGAGACAGAGCCCAAGCCCAAGCCGACACCCGTCACACCGATAAATTCACCGAAACGGTTTTCCACCCGGTAGTTGATGAAAATCGTGATGTTGTCATCGACTTGATAGTTGTTGTCGACATTGACTTCATAAGGTGCGCGCAGATCGCGGGCACGAAAGAACCACTCATCATCGGGATCGCCCCGGCGCAGCTCCCGGCCAATGCCGCCGAAGTGGTAATAGCGCAACGTGCGCGCCGAAATAAAGTATGAGGTGGTGGCGTTGTAGCGGGTTTTGATTTGGGAGAGGTAGCGCACGATTTGCTCGGGATTGCTTTCACCGCCATCGACCCAGTCGTGCACGAAAGTGTCGTTCGCCATCAGCGAAGAAATGAAGATTGGGCGCAACAAATCGGCTTGGATTTCGGAATAGACGTTGTTGCTGGACAACGGTAATTCATTTTCCAAAATTGAGGTGCGCAGCGCCCCTTTGGAGACTTCATAGTTCAAAAAGTTGGTTGCGCCGAAGCCGACGATCAAGATCAGCGTGACCAACGAAATCAGCTTCGTACGCAGTGTCAGCATGCCCATTTGGGCCCCCAGTTTTTCAGAGTACTTGTTTAGAATAGGCTTAAGGTTTGCATCTGTCACCCTTTCACTTGTGGGGGAGGGATGCTAAATTCATCCGACGAATCAGAAGGATGCGATGAAAATGAAACTTTCGAAAGCTGACGTTCAGGACCGCCTGGGCCGGATCAAACTGCTGTCATTGGATGTGGACGGGGTGATGACGGACGGCGGGCTGTACTACACGGACGAGGGCGTTCAGTTTCGTAAATTCAACGTCAAAGACGGCTTGGGCATCAAGCGTGCGATGAAGGCTGGCATGCAGATTTGCATCATTTCAGCGTCCAAGCAGACGTCGACCTACATCCGGGCGGCGCACTTGGGCATTCAGCACGTGCGCATCGGCGCCGAAGACAAAATCAAAGAGCTGGAAGACATCATCTCCACCTTGGGGGCGAGTTTGGACGAAGTTGCACACATGGGGGACGATTTGACCGACGTGCCTGTGATGGAGGCCGTGGGGCTTGCCCTGACGGTTTGCGACGCGGTTGAGGAAGCCTTGGAGGCTGCTGACTATGTCACCCAAAAAGGCGGGGGCAAAGGGGCTGTTCGCGAGATCTGCGATCTGATCGTGAAGGCGAACGCTTGAGTTCCGGCCTGTGAGTGCGCATCTCTAAAATAGAGAGGCCGCGCTGATGAAATATCACAATCTCTTTCAGTCCATGTTCATGTTGTTCGCCATGACGGTGCTCTTGGCGACCATCGGCTTTATTTTGGCTGGGCGCGAAGGCTTGTTGATCGCGGCCTTTGTTGCGGCGACGTTCATGATGTTTGGGCGCAGCCAGTCCACCAAGTGGATGCTGCACGCCATCGGTGCGGTCAAACTGCGCCCCGACCAAGCACCGGTGCTCCATGAAATACTGGCAGAACTCAGCCGCCGGGCAGGGATTGAGCGCGCGCCCACACTGCATTTGGTCGAAGCGAGCACCATGTTGGGCTTTTCAACGGGGACGTCGTCCCATGATGCTTCAATCGTCTTGAGCTCGTCTTTGGTTCAGAGATTGAATGCACGCGAGATCGCAAGCGTGATGGCGCACGAAATCAGCCACATCGCCTCGGGCGACCTGGCGGTTATGGCCATGGCGGACACGCTGACGCGCATGACCCGAACCCTGTCTTTGTTGGGCTTATTCTTTCTGATCTTCAACGTGCCCATGGCGGCAACGGTGGGGGCACAGGTGCCGTGGGGCGTGGTGATCTTGCTCGCATCCGCCCCCTTGATCAGTTACGTGATGCAGATGACCTTGTCGCGCTTACGTGAATTCGAAGCCGACGAAGGGGCCATAGGTCTCTCTGGCGACCCAGAGGGGCTCATTGGTGCGTTGGAGAAGCTGGAAATCCAAAACACAGGCTTTTTGCGCCACGCCTACGTGCCAAGCCACCCGGAAACGGAACCCTCGCTGTTGAGGTCTCACCCCATGACGGTCGAACGCGTGCGGCGCATCGCAGAACTTGAGCCCGGTGTTGAGCCGTTGCCAAGCACCCTCATCGGCACCCAACACGGTTACCCGGGCAGCCAAGACTACGGCCTAGGCGTGCCGATCCGCTGGTTGTTGAGGTGGTGGCGATAGAGCTATTTCTCGCCGGCTTGCAGCGCAAATTGTGCGGTGATGGTGTCCATGGAATTTAAGTGATCTATGAACCAGTTGGGCACCGTGACTTCGACGTAGTGGCGCACGGCGTCTAGGTCTTTGGCATCGAGCTTGTCTTTGAACTCTTGCAATTCAGCCAACACCCGGTCGTGTTCGCCCTTGTGCATGCCATAGGCAAAAAAGCCGATGCGTTCCATCAGCTCGTTTTCGCGCGCCAAGTGTTCTGCGGTGTGGGTGAACAGTTGCTCAAACAGGGCAGGCAGCTCTGCGTCGGAACAGCCGTGCAAGGCATTCATCACTTTGACGGCTTGTTCGTGGTCTTCGTCTTGAAAGCCTAAGCCGCGTTTGAGCTCGTCGCTCCAGGAAATGGTGGTCATGGTTGTCGTTTCTTTATCTTCGGGGTGATTGTTTATCAGCCTTGGCCGTGCCAGCGTTCAACCAAATCATGGTTTACGTCGGCGAGGTCCAAAACGCGCCCGACGTTGTGGCGCACCATGTCTTCGATGCTGTCGGGTCTGGCGTAAAACGCGGGCATGGGCGGCGCGATGTGGCAGCCGATGTCTATGGCTTGTGCCATCAGGCGCAGATGGCCTTTGTGCAGTGGGGTTTCGCGCACCATCAAGACCACCGGGCGGCGTTCTTTGAGGCACACATCGGCGGCGCGGATCATCAAGTTGTGGGAAAACGAATTTGCCACACCGGACAGGGTTTTGATCGAACACGGCGCAATGATCATGGCACGCGCCTTGAACGATCCGCTGGCGACTGCGGCACCAATGTCTTTGTTGGCGTAGGTTTCCACCGCCAATGTCTTCACGTCGTCCAGGCTCAAGTCCGTTTCGTAGTTCAAGGTGCGCACGCCGGCGTCCGTGATGATCAGGTGGGCCGGGATGTCTAAGGCCTTGCATGCCCGCAAGGTTTCCACGCCCAGCATGGCGCCGGTTGCGCCGCTGATACCAACGATGAGCGGGGATTGCGTGTCTGTCTGTGTCATGGCCGGATCATGACGCTTCACTGGCCCAGTGTCCAGTCTTGCGCAACGCTCTAGAGTGCGATAGCCATGAGGGAGAGGTAGTCTATATGCGCAGAGGGATTCTCGACGTCATGACCAGCTTTTTAATCGCCATTGTCGTCGCATACGTTGCGATTGCGGCGTACATGTACTTTGCGCAGCGCTCGATGATGTACTTCCCCAATGAGCCGCGTTCGCGCATCGCCGACACCTTAGTGCCGGAAATGAAAGAAGTCTTTTTTACCACCGAAGACGGCTTAGACCTGTTTGCTTGGTTGAAAGAGCCCAGCGATCCCACCAAGCCCACCATCGTTGTGTATCACGGCAACGCAGGCGCCATTGGCGATCGCGACCACAAGGCCCGGCGGTTCTTGGATGCAGGCTATGGCGTGATGTTGGCGGAATACCGCCGCTATAGCGAAAACCCCGGCGAATTGAGCGAGCAGGGGATTTACGCCGATGCCCGTGCGGCGATCGAATATCTGAAGGCCCAAGGCCTGTCCAACAGCCAAATTGTCGTTTACGGGGAATCCTTGGGCACCGGCGTGGCGACGAAGATGGCTGCGGAGTTTGAAAACAAGGGTGGCCCTTTGGCTGGCGTGGTGTTGGAAGCGCCGTTCACCTCCACGGTTGACGTGGCACAAGCCCGCTATCCCTTTCTGCCGGTGAGCGTGCTGATGAAAGACCGCTACGAAAGCATCGTGCGCATTGGTTCCATCTCTGCGCCATTGTTCATCGCCCACGGCGAATTGGACGCTGTTATTCGGTTCAAGTTTGCGCAGCGCCTGTTTGAGGCCGCCAACGAGCCCAAGCGCGGGTTTTGGGTGCCTGAGGCTGGACATGACGATCTTTATGAGTTCGGCGCAGGGGAGGCCATGATCGAATTCTTGGATGAGATGGCTGTGCGAAATTGATTGATCTTCGTATCACAAGATTTGGGTCTCAAAATTAAAGCTGGCACAACCCCCTGATTTTTTAGTATAATTTTAACTGTAAATCGACACGCCTTACAGAATGATAAGGTTTTCGTCGAGCCTAGAACAGGAAGCTCCCGGTCTTGAGCCCAGAAGGGGTTGGTCATGACCGAGGCTTTTTTGCGTTTAAGTTCTTGAGTTTTCAAGGGCTTAGAAGTGCGTTTTTAGCCGTGATTTCGGGCGCTTGTCGCGCGTGGGTTGTGGCTGTCGGACGGCTTCATTGGATCGCAAAATGGCCTTGGTGACTGCCGCTGGGATTGTGTAACGGCGCTGCTTTTCGTGGCGCGCGGACGATTGAGGACCGGTCATGGCACTTTCGGCCAGACCCATGAGTGCGCCTTCGGGGCCCAACATTGCCTCTGCCCATATGCCGGCAGGGGGACGCAATGTTGCGTCTGCGACCTATGGTGCCATCGAAGAAATCGCGCCCAAGGCCGAAGTCTACGCCGATCCCAATTATAATTTCCAAGGCTTCACGCAGTGGGGGCAGCCGTCTCAGCCCGAACTGCCCAAGCCGCCGTCCAACCCGACGTCCAACTTCGACACCAACTCGACCACGTTCTTGCATCTGTTGACCCAACACCAGCGCGACACTTCGCCGGGTGAACTGGGCAATGAAAAGCAACAGCCGGGCTATCACATGGTGGTGGACAAGGTGGCCAAGACCTATGAAGGCGTCGCGCACGTGATTTCCAACCCACCGCATCACTTGGGCTCGAAGTACTCTGCAACCCTCTGATTTTTAAATACAAATTATCGTGTGATCTTTGTCACAGCATCTCTGTGCGGGCTGTGGCATAATCTCTCTATGGCCTAATCAGGAGGTTTCAATGGTCGGCAATGTGTTGCAATCAGCAGTATCGGGGTTGAGCTTAAACGCTCAGCGCATCGGCGCGGCTGCGGACAACATCGCTAACGTTTCCACCAATGGCTACAAAGACACGCAGATCGCAGCCAGAACGGTTTCGGTCGCGCAAACCTCTACGGCATACGCGCCGGGTGGCGTTCAGGCCATTCCCCGCCAGCTTGCCGATGTCCAGGGGCTGTTGGCGCCAAGTGCGTCGAATACGGATATTGCCCTGTCCGGCAACGGCTTTTTTCCCGTCTCAGCGTCGTCGGATGGCTCCGGTGGTGTCCAGTTCACCCGTAACGGTTCGTTCGCACCGGATGCACAAGGCAATCTGGTCAACACCTCCGGGTTTTATTTGCTGGGCCAAGAGGACAGCTCCGAAAGCCTCAGTGCCATCAACGTGTCGCGCGTTGGCGGCGGTGACGGCTTTGGCGAGGTGCAAGGCGTCAACATCGCCCAAGACGGCGAAGTCACGGCCTTGTTTGAAAGCGGCGACCAAGTCAGCATTGCCACAATCCCCGTTGCGGTCTTCACCAATTCCTCAGGTTTGGCCGGGCAGACGGGCGGGGTGTTTCAAGAAACCGACTTTTCCGGTGCGCCAACTTACTTCACGGCTGGCAGTAACGGCGCAGGTGCTATTCAAAGCGGCGCGTTGGAGCTGTCCACCACCGACATCGGTACCGAATTCTCCAACATGCTGATGGCCAAAAACGCTTATAAGGCTTCGCTTTCGGTGATTAAGGTCGCTGACGAAATGTCCCAAGCGCTTTTGGACGAAACGGCTTGAGCGTTAACCTTTTTGTTCCCATCTTTTGATAAATTGTAGACCTTAAAAGTTCCGAATCCGGGTTCGAAAAGCATGACGTTCGCCGTTAAATCCACCTTAGATGTTGCGTTCTGGTTCGCCGACCAAGCCCTGAACGAAAACGAATATCTCCAGCCCATGAAGCTGCACCGCTTGCTGTATCTGTCGCAGGCGTTCTACGCCATGGCGTATGAAGGCAAAAAGCTCATGCCCGCCATTTTCGTGGCCGATGAACAAGGCCCGGTGGAGCCCACGGTCTATCACGCCTTTTCCCGCGGTCGCCCGGAAGTGGACGTGGAATTGTTCCTGCCGACGGACGTAGAAGTCTTCCTGTCTGGTATTTGGCGCCGATTCGGGCATCAAAAACCAGACCAATTGTCAAGGCTCATCAGCGGCAATCAGGCGTATTCCATTGCCTTGCGCAAGGGCAACCGCACGGAAATCCAGTTGGAAGCCATGGTGGCGGCCTTTAAAGCGCAGACGGAACAGAAAAAAGACTACCAAACGTCTCGCCAACTCAAAGACCTAGACGGCCAACGCGTCATGCGCACGCAAACGGGCGCACCTGTGAAGGTGAAGTCGTGGTCGCCTGGGTCGAAATAATCCCATAACTCACACAAATAGATGGCACTTTTTGCCTTCTATACTCGGTAAATATTGCTGTTTTGCAGCCTATATTGGATCAAATCCTTGCGTAAACGGCGGATTTCCTAGCCGTTGGATTTGGCATAAATATTGCTCGTCATCGTTGAATGTTATTTTTGTATGTCAATTCATAAGGAGCCCGTCATGACAACGATTGATCCCCCAGCGTCAGGGATTCGCATTGATCCGAACGTCCCAATATTGAGCATGAAAGACCTGATTGATGAGGCGCAAAGCTTTGAAAAGCTCATCACAGACTTAGGGGAAGGAGCTTCCGTTACCCTGCAAGGTCCGATGATCAAAATGACAGGCATGGAGAATTACTCCCCGCAGGCGATCATTGCCGCTATTCAGGCATCCGAAATGGGAGGGGAGGCGGGCGCAGCTATGTTTGCGACCTATCGTAAGACCCATCCTGAGGATTTTGACGGGAGCCGTACGTTTGACGTAATTCTTGCAGGGGCGGATCACCCTCAGAAAACGCCCCCGCCACAACGACATAAGAGCGCTTCTGACGGACAGAGCACTGATGACGCAAGCATAGTTCGTGAGGTGAGCCATGAGGGCTCTCTTTATGGGACCAGCCACGACGATTACTTGGAGGTTCTCCACAACGCACAATTATGGGGACTTGCTGGGAACGATGTGCTGATCGGCGGAGACAACAGCGAGCTGTTTGGTGGGGCAGGTGATGATGAGCTTCTCGCAAACCAGAGCAGTACACTCCATGGCGGTTCAGGAAACGATACATTGACGGGTGGCCATTGGAGCACTTTATACGGCGACAGCGGCGATGATGTCTTATTCGGCGGCCAAGGTTCAACGCTGCATGGAGGTTCAGGGGATGACACAATGACGGGTGGTCATTGGAGCACTTTAAACGGCGATAGCGGCGATGATGTCTTATTTGGCGGACAAGGTTCGACGTTGAATGGAGGTTCAGGGGATGACCACCTCACGGGACAGATGCGGGCCACTCTGGACGGGGGGGCTGGGGATGATCGCTTGGAAGGAAAGCGCCATACAACTGTTGAAGATAAACAAGGTAGTAATTTTGTTCGCGTGCAAGACCACTCAACGGTTGAAACCGGCGACGGTGACGATTGGATTGAAGCCTATGACCGGGTATTCGTTTATGCGGGTGATGGGGCGAACATGGTTCAGGCTAACGACTATGCCACGGTGTACACAGGAGATGGCGACGACAGTGTGACTGTTCAAAATGATGGCACTGTGTTCACAGGGGACGGAAATGACCGCATTACAGTTTGGGATGGCGCAACAATTTCTGCCGGAGCAGGTGATGATCAGATTTATCTAAAAGGTAAAGACGCGGTGGTTCATTTCAACGTCGGTGACGGCCATGACATTATTGCAGGGGGACGATGGGGGACCGCCTTGGCCCAGACCCATAGGATTTCCAGTGCCACCCTTTCCTTTGGCGAGGGCATAGAGGCTGAAGATTTGACATTCCAAGCGTCCGGGAACGATCTGACCATCGGTTTCAAGGATGCGAATGACAGCTTGGTGTTGCGTGATGTTCAGCGCCATGGCATTGCCTCAATGGCTTTCGCTGATGGTACGGTTTTAAGGTCCGAAGATATTTCAAATTTCATCGGCGAAGTCGATGCTTTCACCCCCAAAAGTGAAGTAATGCAAAACTGGTACAACGCCACCAAGGCTTATCAGGCCAGCAAAAATCAGAGCTCAGGATGATCGCTGTGAGGACGGGCCGTTAAGGCCATGTATAACGAAATGAGCCACCCAATCCCCGTCCAACCCGTAAACAAGTTCCAATTGAAAATGCGAAAGGCTTGGAGCGGTACGCGTTTGTGCGCGATGAGGGTGGGGGCGAAATAGAGGCCGAGGACCAGCGTTGTGGTGAGCGCGAAGTTGAGGAAGTCGAGCGCCGCACCCATAACTTATTTGTTCAGCATCAGCTTGAGGTCTTGGATTTCTTCGGCCTGCTTCATGACCATGTCTTCGAGGTCTTTGACGCGCAGGAACAAGGAGAACGCCTGCGGGATGCCCGCTTCGACGGCTTGTTGGAAAGCTTCGTCGGTTTTTTCCCCGGTGACGGCGCGCAAGTCCTTGTTGCGTTCTTCGGCCAGCATTTCGCGCGATTCATAGCCCCGGCCCCGCGCGCGGCCTTGGTCATCGATCAACCAGCCATAAAGGCTTTCGTTGTCGAGCTCAGCGCGGTGAATGATGCAGCCGCTGTCGTCCCACCACACAATGCGGGTCTCGGTTGGGTCATAGCCTTCGATTTCATCCGCAGTTTCCCAAGCGGTGTCAATCTGTTCAGGCGTGTAGGTTTCGAAGGTCATGCGAAGCTCCCAAGTTTCTTTGACCCTAAATAGGGTGGTTTGGGGGCAAATACCAGCCTCTTAGATGAACAAATACATCACCAGATAGACCAACAGCACCACGACCACCCAAAACACCATGATGCCTGCGGGTGTGGTGCGGGCCAGAACGCCGCGCGGATTGTGGTGGTGGGTGACCAGATCGATGGCGGCGTTGACCAAGTTGTCTTTCAGCCAAGCGAAGCCACTGATGATCTTGGACGTGGTTTCAGCCAAGCTGGCGGCGATATCTACGGCGAATTTGCGGTAAAACCAGTCAAAGTCCAGCGTGATGGTGAGCTTGCGCTTCATCAAGGGCAACAGCACGAAGAACGCCAAACCGGCAAACAGCAACAGCTGCAGCATCTCGTACGTGTGGGCGGGGGTGTAGGGCTCGTAGTCCGTCGGATACGGTAACAGCTCATAAAGCGGGCCGGGCTGCACGCCCAACCAGATGCACAGGAAGGAAAAGATCACCATTGCCAAGCGCATGTTCCACGGCGGGTCTTTCGGGCGCAGGCCATTATCTTTTTGGAAGAACACGAACCAGGGGAACTTGATGCCCGCGTGCAAGAACACGCCTGCGGAGGCGGCCATCAGGCAGAACCATACGATCATGTAACCTTCGTCATAGGACGCTTGGTTGGTCATGGATTTGGACACAAAGCCGCTGGTCCACGGGAAGGACGAAATTGCCAATGCACCGATAATGCCCGCGACTGTGGTCAGCGGCATGGTGCGGAACAAACCGCCCAGTTCGGTACACTTCCTCACGCCACCGGTCATGTACATGACCGAACCGGCGCTCATGAGCAGCAGGGCTTTGTAGATGATGTGGGTGAACGCGTGCGAAGCGGCGCCATTGATGGCCATCTCCGTGCCGATCCCAGCACCCACGACCATAAAGCCCACCTGGTTCACAATCGAATAGGACAAGATGCGCCGCATATCGTTTTCCAGCAGCGCATAGACGATGCCGTAGAAAATCATATAGACGCCGATCCAGATCAAAATCTCTTCGCCTGCAAAGCCCACCAGCAGCACGTAAACGGCGGTCTTGGTGGTGAAGGCCGACAGGAACACCGTGCCCGACCAACTGGCTTCGGGGTAGGCGTCGGGCAACCACGCGGACAGGGGCGGTGCACCGGTGTTGATCAGGAAGCCGATCAAAATCATCCAGGTGGCAAAACTGTTGGCGCCCATGAGGGTGAAGTCGATGGAGCCCGTGTCTTGGATATAAGCCACCACGCCCACCATCAGCACCACACCGCCGAACAGGTGTACCAGGGCATAACGCATGGCCGCGCGCCCAGACGACAAGGTTCCTGCGGACCACAACACAATGGTCGAGCCCACGGCCATCAGTTCCCAATACATGAACACGGTGATCAGATCACCTGCCAGCGCAACACCGATGGCGCTGCCCGCGTATGCAAAGGCCGCAACAAGTTCAATCACGCGGTTTTGGTTCAGGGCAAACAAACCGCCCGCAAAGGCCATAATGGCGAAGATGGTGGCGAAGATGCGCGACAGGTTCGAGCCTTCGACCAGCTCTAACTGATAGTCCAAGAAGTGCACAGTCATCTGCACGCCGTCACCAACCTGCCAGATGCAAGCCAGCGTCAACAGCGGCAAAACCAATATCAGAGCCGAGCGCGCCCAGCCCCAAACCATGGGCAGCAACAATGATCCGAGGATCAAGATGAAGGACGGGGAGATCAGCACATCACTGGTCATAATACGTGTCCTTCTTGCTTAAAAAGAGGCCCAAGAATTTCGCAAACAACACCATGGCGACACAGGTGATGAAGCCATACCAGGAATAAAACGCCAAAGTGCCTTCGATGCCGAACTTCGCGTGCGGGTGCGCCGTGGTGCCCAACCATGTGACAAAGGCGAGCAGGGCGATGCCCAACACCCACATCAAACGGATGGTCTTGCGCTTCACCAACCAGTGTTGCGGTGCGCCGACGGCGTCATAGTACTCGCCACCTTCTTGAAGGCGTGAGTCTGGCACGCCGGGCTCGGTCGCTTTTTTGGGTGCTTCGGTTTCGGGCGTATTGGGTTGCGGTGTATCGGTCATTTTACCAACCTCCCACAAGCGCGCGTCCCAGGGCCAAGGGCACATCTGGGAAGAAGAACAAAACGATGGTGCCCAAGGCCGTGAAGCTCAAAGCCAACACGATGGGCAGGGGGGCTTCGCCGTGGTTGTCGTATTTGGCGTAAGCGTCGTCTTCGGCGCGCGGTTTTTGCTCTTTGAAGAACGCGGCGTAAATGATGGGAAGAAAATAACCTGCGTTCAGCAAGGTGGAGGCAACAATCACCAACACGGCAAAGGCCTCACCCGTTTCCAATGCGCCCGATAAAATGAACCATTTGGATATGAAGCCTGCGGTTGGTGGGATGCCGATCATCGACAACGCGCCGATGCCAAAGGCGATCATAGTGAACGGCATGCGTTTGCCGATGCCGTCCAGCTGGCTGATCTCGGTCTTGTGTGCGGCGGTGTAGATGGAGCCTGCAGCAAAGAACAACGTGATCTTGCCAAACGCGTGTGCAGCAATGTGCATGGCGGCACCCGCCACCGAAATGGGGGCCAGGATTGCGGTTGCTAAAATGACGTAGCTCAGCTGCGACACGGTCGAATACGCCAAGCGGCGTTTGAGGTTGTCTTGGCGCAGCGCAATGATGCTTGCGGCAATGATGGTGAAGCCCGCCATGAACAACAGCCAATCGTCAGCCTTGGAGGTGGTCAGCAAATCCAAGCCAAAGATATAGACCACGACTTTCACAACGGAGAACACGCCCGCTTTCACGACAGCCACGGCATGCAACAGGGCCGACACCGGGGTTGGCGCGACCATCGCTGCCGGTAGCCAACGGTGAACGGGCATCAAGGCGGCTTTACCGATGCCATACATGTACAAAAAGACCAGGACGGCAAGTTCAGGTCCTTGGACTTTGCCCGCCAAGATGCCACCCTCGACGAAGTCCAACGTGCCGGTGAGGTTGTAGGTCCACAGCATGGCTAAGAACAAAAAGCCGATGCTTGTCGCCATCAAGATGCCCAGATACGTGCGGCCACCGCGAACGGCGTTTTCATTGCCCGCGTGCGTGACCAATGGATAGGTGGAGATGGTCATCACTTCGTAGAACAAGAACAGCGTCAACAAATTGCCCGCATAGGCGATGCCGACGGCAGCGGAAATGGCGATGGCAAAACAAACATAGAACCGTGTCTGGTTGCCTTCTTTATTGCCGCGCATGTAGCCGATGGAATAGACCGTGTTGACGATCCAAAGGCCGGAGGCGATCAGGGCAAACAGTTGGCCCAAAGGTTCGACCGTCATGGTGATGGCAAGACCTGGCAGCATTTCGAACAGATCGACGGACGGGCGCGCGCCTTCTAAAATTTCCGGCGTGAGGCTCGCGACGAGCACAAATTCAAGCACAGCCGTCGCCAGCGAAATGGTTTCGCGGATGTTGCGGTTGCGCTCTCCGGCAAAGGCAATTAACGCTGCACCGAACAAAGGCAATAGGACCGCCAGCTTGATGACTTGCGCTTCGGTGAGGAGACTGAAAATCATCACATGCCCCCCATCAAATGTTGCGCCGCCGTGTCGGCCAGCTGCAACGTGAAGGTCGCATCGGCACCGAAGTAAACCGCGATCAAAGCCAAGATCCAAGTGGGCACCAACATGGACATGGGCACCTCATGGGTCACTTGGACGTTGGGCTTGGCTAGGTAGGCGACTTCGAACACCCGCCAGACATAAATGACGGCCAAAAGGCTCGATAGCAAAATGAGCGCGGCCAACGGCCACATGTCGAGCTCCAGCGATGCAGAGATCAACTGCCACTTACTGATGAAGCCCGGCGTCAGCGGCACGCCGATGAGCCCCAGCCCCGCAATGACAAATGCCCCCATGGTCAGCGGCATTTTTTTGCCAATGCCTTTGAGGTCGTTCAGCGTCACAGACCCGGTTGCATAAATCACGGCACCTATGGCCATGAACGCAGCCCCTTTCATGAGCGCATGGTTGAACATGTGAATGATGCCGCCCGCGATGCCCGCTTCGGTGGCCAAGGCGATACCTAAAACGATGTAGCCGATCTGTGCCACGGAAGAATACGCCAACATGCGCTTGACGTTTTGCTGCCAGATGGCTGACAGGCTGGCCAAAAACATGGCGGCCAGTGCCATGGCGATCAGGACTTCTTGCAGCGGGAAGTTCGCGAACAAATCGACCCCGCCGAACGCCGTCAAAATGATGCGCAGCAACACGTATGCGGAAACCTTGGTTGCGGTCGCCGCCAAAAACGCCGTCACGGTCGAAGGTGCGAAGGTGTACGCGTTGGGCAACCACATGTGCAAAGGGAACAGGGCGAGCTTCAAGCTGACGCCCACGGTCAAGAACGCCAAGGCGGCGTGCACCGTGCGGGTGTCGACCACTGCGGGCATAATGGTGCTGAGATCGGCAATGTTGAGCGTGCCGGTCATCTGATACATCAAGCCCACACCAATGATGTAGAACGTCGCACCGATGGTGCCCATGATCAGGTAGCGAAACGCCGCCGTCAGCGCCCGGCGATCCCGGCCGAGAGAGATCAGCACGTAAGTCGAGAGCGAAGAAACTTCCAAGAAGACAAACAGGTTGAACGCATCACCCGTCACCGTAATGCCCAGCAAGCCACAAAGGCATAGCAACATCATGGTGTAGAACAAATAGATGCGGTCTTCGCGGATTTCTTTTTCGACGCTTTTCTTCGCATACGGCATGACCAACGCGCCAATACCGGCGACGATCAGCACAACAACGGCACCTACGGGGTCGAGCTTGTATTCAATCCCCCACGGCGCGTCCCAGCCGCCGATGCGGTAAACCACTTCGCCGAATTCAAGGACGCTCATCAACAGCTTGATGGAAATGCCGAACACGGCCCACGACACCAAGGTCGCCACGGACCAAGCCGCAGGGCCGTTGCGCAACAGGACGCAAACCGGAGCCGCCATCAGCGGCACCACGACCAACAAAATCAGCCACGGATCGGACATCACTTCAGCACCGCTCATGCGATGTCCTCCTCTTCGTGTTCAATGTCTTGGATTTCATCTTCTTCAACAGTGCCGTAGCTGTGTTGGATGCGCACCACCAACGCCAAAGCCAGCGCAGTCGTCGCCACACCCACCACAATGGCGGTGAGGATCAACACGTGGGGCAGCGGGTTGGAATAGACTTCGATCCCGTCTTTCAAAATCGGGGCGGAGCCACCGTCGATTTTGCCCATGGAAATGTAGAAGACAAACACGGCGACTTGGAAGATGTTCAGCCCGACGACCTTTTTCACCAAGTTGTGTTGCGCAATGACGATGTAAAAGCCTGACATCATCAAGGCAATTGCGACCCAATAATTTAAAAGTCCCAGCCAGTCTTGCAGTTGTGCCCAAGCCATCAGCGGTCCTCCTCTATCTTGAGAGGCGGAGCAGGGGCGTCGATATGCTTGCCTTTGCCGCGGCGGAACGGCAAGGCGTTGCGCGCGTGACCGGAGAAGGTATAGAAAATCGTGATCATTGCGCCAGCCACCGTCATGCCGACACCCAGTTCAACGACAAAAATGCCAATGTGCTGTGCGCCGTGCACGGTTTCGGCCAATACGTTGTAGGACAGGTACTCCCCACCCAATAGCATGGTGACGACACCCGTGCCGCCATAGACCAAAACGCCCGAGGCCAGCAAAGCGCGACTGAAACCAGCAGATATGACGCCGCGCGCCATATCAATGCCGAACACCAGCGCATAAAGAATAAACGCGACGGCAAAAATAACGCCGGCTTGGAACCCGCCACCCGGACCGAAGTCGCCGTGAAATTGAACATAGAGACCAAACAGCAAGATCAGTGGGATCAGCAGTTTGGCGATAACGCGCAGAAGGACCTTTTCGATCATCATGACGAAGTGTCCTCCGGCTGTTGCGCGTTTGAGGTTTCGTCTTTTTCATCGTCGCGACGGCGGCGGACTTTTTCTGAGGTCGGGCGCCAGCTTCCCTTTGACCGGCCAATGATGACCAACACACCAACGGCGGCGGTGAAGACCACGGCGGTTTCGCCCAACGTGTCATAGCCGCGATAGCTGGCCAGAACGGACGTCACGATGTTGGGCGGGCCGACTTCGTCGCCGGATTTTTCGACATAACGATTGCCGACGTGCTGATGGATCGGTGCGTTTATATCGCCGTAGCGCGGCATGTCAAACGTGCCGTAGACCAAGATGCCACCGGTCAGCAAAACCAAAACCAGAGCCATCAAAGGCGGCTTCTTGTGCGGTTTTTCGTGCTCGGTCGTTAAAGACAGCGTGCCCAGCATCAACACGGTGGAGATGCCCGCACCGACTGCGGCCTCGGTAAAGGCGACGTCGACGGCGTCCATCACAACGTAAAGAGCAGCGGCAAACAGGGAGTAAATCCCCGTCAGCATGACCACGGCGAACAGATTGCGCAGCTTTACCAGCCAAAGGGCGGTGACGGCCATGAACACCAACAAAGAGATGACGATTACGTGTTCGATGATGTCGTCTCCTCTTGTGCTTTTTGGTCTTTGAGCTGATGCGGTTCGCGGCGCTTGGGTCCGGGGTTCACTCCACCCGAAATCGCGGCCCGTGCCAAGGCAAACGTCGTCGTGGGCGAGGTGAAGAACAAAAACAGTAAGATCAGCCCCAGCTTTACCACAACGATCCATTCGGTGGCTTGGAACATCAACCCGATCAAGATCATGTCGATGCCTGCAGTGTCGACCATGCCTGCACCATGCATACGTGAAAACACATCAGGTAAGCGCACGATGCCAAGGGCGCCGACAATGGAGAAAAATGCGCCGCCCAGAATAAAGAACCAACTGATCCAGTCGTTCAGCGCCAGCGGCCCAACCGGGGTGTGAAGAAATTCCAACATCACACGTCCCCCTCGTCATTGCTGTCGTGAGGATGGCCGAGGCTGCCGAACTTCATGTATTTGCTCACGGCAATGGTGCCGATGAAGTTGATCAGCGCATACAGAAGGGCGATATCTAAGAAATCGGGACGTCCGTCCAAAAAGCCGTAGACCGAAATCAGCACAACCGTCAGGGTGCCCGATACGTTCACAGCTAAAATGCGGTCAAATACCGTCGGTCCGACAAACGCGCGCACCATGCTCAAAGCCATGGCGATCAAGACCGCTATGGCGGCGACGGCGAACATTGCTGTGCTCATGCTTTGGGCCCCGCCTGTGGTTTCGCCTGTGGTTTCGTCTTCGCATCAGGCTTGGGTGCACCAAGGCGATCCGGTTGCGTCATGCCTTCCATAGCGGTACTGCGCTTGTCCATATCCAGTGTTTCGACGCCTTCGCGGGCGGCGTCGGTCAACGCGTGGACTTCAAACGTGCCGTCTTCTTCCATGGTGATGGTGACGGTGCCGGGGGTCAAAGTGATGGAATTCGCATATGTCGTCAGGCCGACATCGCTTTGTTGAGAGGCTTTGGTCTTGAAGATGTGCGGCTGGATGTTCATCTTTGGGCTCAAGATAATCTTGGCCACATCCCAGTTGGCTTTGCCGATTTCTTTCATCAGCCAGGGGAAGTAGAAGATGGCGCGCGGACCTAAGTGGATCGGGTGGCCTTCGTGGTCGACCACGTCCATGCGGTGGGCAATCCAAATGGTCAAGACAATGGAAACAAGCCCCAGCCCCAACAAAAGGGGCTCAAACATACCGGACAACAATGCCCATAGAATGGCTAACGCCAGACCTAAGGAAATGGCATGCAACACGGTGTTCGAGCTCCTGGTTAACGAGTCTGACAAAATTGCTTTGAGAATAGGTTGCAGGTGCGAACGTGGCAAGCAAGATCGAACTAAAAAGTTATTTATTGTCTGATTTTAGGGGCGCGGATAATGATTAACGACTTTGCAGACCCGAAAAGTTATGATCCTTCGTCATGTGCAGCAATTTTGTAAGAAATAACCTTCATTTATTTGCGGTCCTGGTGGCTCTTGTGCTGTCGGTGGTGGTGGTTACGCCATCAACAGCGCAGGAATCGTACAAACTGATCCCGCCGCGGCCTAATTTTTTAACGGCAAATGTTGAAATCATTTCCCAACACGGTCCACGCCACCTGTTCACTGTCGAGCTTGCGCGCACCCTTCACCAGCAACGCTATGGCCTGATGTACGTCAAATCTTTGGCAGCGGATCGCGGAATGTTGTTCGAACACAAACCGCCCCGGTCTGCGCTCATGTGGATGAAGAACACGTATGTGGCTTTGGATATGCTGTTTGCGGACAATCGGGGCCGTGTGGTGCACATCCATGAAAACGCCGTGCCCTTGTCCCAAAAGCTCATCCGAACACCCATGGCGGTGCGCTATATCTTAGAAGTCCCGGCGGGGACGGTGAAGCGGCTCAGTTTAGGGGTTGGGGATCGCATGGCGTTTTAGGGGTTGCCTAACGCCCTCCAAAGACTTAAGAACACCCTTAGTCGGGGAGTGGCGCAGCCTGGTAGCGCATCTGTTTTGGGAACAGAGGGTCGCAGGTTCAAATCCTGTCTCCCCGACCATTAAATTGAGAAATGACCGAGGTGTGTCCAATGGCAACTGCTCGTATCTACCGTCCGGCTCGCAACGCCATGCAATCGGGGAATCCGGCCAAAATGAAATGGGTCGTCGAATTTGCCCCGTGTGAAGCCAAAACCCTGGACCCGTTGATGGGTTGGGTGGGCTCTGGCGATACGCAGGCTCAAGTGAAACTGCGCTTTGATAGCGAAGCCGAAGCCAAAGCCTACGCCGAACGCCAAGGCTTGGACTTCCAAGTCATCGCCACCAAAGAAGCGAAGCTGATCACCCGCTCTTACGCTGCAAAATTCGCGTTCGACAGAGTGCGTTGACGCCTCACATTCGCCCCAGCAAACACCTTGGGGCAAAAGGCCCCATAGCTCAGCTGGATTAGAGCAGCGGACTTCTAATCCGCAGGTCGCAGGTTCGAGTCCTGCTGGGGTCGCCACTTTAAAAAAGCTTTGCAACCGAATGTGTTGCAAAGCTTTTTATATAAGCTAAACCTAAAATTTTGCACAGACAGCCTATGCAACTCATCCATCTGTGTGATTCCTGCACCTGTTGTAAATGAGTATTCTAAATATGGGTAATTTGTCGGGCTGGGCGACCGTAAGAAAGTGATGCTGTATATGAGCCGCATTTTGATCATAGATGACGACAGATTCGTGCGCACCTCCATTTGTGCGGTGCTGGAAAGTGCCGGGTATGATGTTCAAGACACCGGCGATGCGGATACAGGGATATCTTTGCAAAAAGAACACCCCTATGATTTGGCGATCATCGATCTGATCATGCCGCAAAAAGAGGGTCTGGAAACCATCCGGGAAATTAAGTCAGATTTCCCCGATTTGCCGATCATTGCGATTTCCGGGGGCGGAGAAATTGTGCGCAAAAACTTCATCGAAGTTGCTCAATTGTTCGGAGCGGGGGCGACCCTGGAAAAGCCCTTTGGCGGTGATGATCTGTTGAAGACCATTTCAACCCTGCTGTCACAGGACAATGGCAGCACCAACGCGGCCTAACTCAATCATTCTCAAGACTTATTTGCACACATTATTTGCACACGGGACGTGCTTTGACATAGCCGAAGCCAAAGACTTGGTCTTTGCCGGGCTTGCCCAGGTCGCGGGTGGCTCTGCTGAGTGCCTTGCGCAGAGACGCGGCGTTGGGCGTGCGTCCCGCTTTGTATAGAATTGCGGCCATGGCGGTGATGTAGGGGACCGCAAAGGATGTTCCACTTTGCGGTTTGCCGCCACCACCGGGTTGAGCGGTGTAGATCCCGACACCCGGCGCGGCAAAGTCGATGTAGTCGCCTTGGTTTGCATGAGAGTAGATCAGTTCGGTCCCGCGTGTGGCGGTGACGGCGACCACTTCTGAATAAGCGGCCGGGTAGGCCCGTTTGCTCACGCTGCCCCAGTTTCCGGCAGCTGCAATCATCAATAAGTTTCTGCTGGTCGCCTTGCGCAAGGCTTTGCGGATGACTTTGTTATCGCCTCCGGCAATGGACATATTAATCGCGTGGACCTTGTGTTTGGATAGCCAGTTTATGGCCTTCAAAAGCCCCATGGACGACCCGACTTTTTTGCCTTTCTCATTGATTTCAAACATGTTTGCTGCAAAAAGCTCGGCACCCGGCAGTAAACCGCCCCAGGACGCTTTGCCCACCAGCATCGCCGCGACGGCGGTACCGTGGTTGGCCGGTCCCGCTTTGCGTCCAGATTGCGCAAAAATTTGATAATGAACGTTTTGACCGTCCAGGGCGGGATGGCTGACATCCACACCACTGTCGATTTGGCCGATTTTCAATCCTTTGCCACAAGCGGGGGACAATTGGCCCCATCCCGCCATTTCACGGGCGTTGGTGCCTGGAACAGCGCTGGCTTCGAAATGATGATTAGCGTCGATGGTGACGCCGGGGAGTAACGTGGCAAGTTTGCGCAAAGCCGCGTCCAGGGACATGCCTTTTGGCGTTTCAATACGCACAATCTGTAGATCAATAGCGCCTAAGTTGACGTATTCTTTGATGCGAAAGCCTGCGGAACGGATTCTGTCTTCAAAGCCTTTGGGCGGTGCAGCCAAAATGACTTCGTTGGGTTCAAACGCGAGTTCTGGCTGAAATGTGGAGCGTTCGCCCTCATAGCGCTTGAGTGCATCCACCTGATCGGGGGGGAGCGCTCGCGGGCTTGAAGGGGGCTGATCGATGTTGTGAGACGTGACGATAGGTGTCTCTTGAGAGATGGGTTTGGCCGTCTTGTCCGCGTCTTCCAAGACGGATAAAAGCACGATGCCGCTCACCATGACCGCCAAGGTCGCCGCCAAGCCAATTAAGATTGTGACCAGTGCTTTGGTGCCTTTGCCCATTCTCGATGGCTGGGGCTTTGGGGATTTTTTTGTCGCCATAGTGGTTCCCGGCTGGATGACGGGTTCAGGGGAGGTAAAACGTCGGATTTAATCACTGTAAAAACCGAGATAACGTTCTGGTTTACATATCAGGATTCCCAACGGATGGGTATCCTCAGATTGGACTGTATAGGCATAAAGGGGCTTAAATGGGTCTAAGGCTCGAGTTATTCAGTACGTTCATTGCCGCGCCCATGCCCGCCTAAGCTGTGCCGGTCTATGGCGACGGATTTGATCATGGCCCAAACGGGGGTCCCGACGACGATCCCTAAATCTTTCAGGGATTTTTGGGTAATACGCGCGAGCAAACGATGGGAAGACGCGGCGGCTTCTTTTGGGGTGATCTCTATGGCGATGGTGAGCTGAGGACCGCTGCACTGTTCAATTTCGCAAACGGTTCCGGGTAGCATGTTTAACAGGGATGTTTGCTGAGGCTTATTCAAAGCAACGGAGATATCGCGGGCCCTCACCCGCAGACGCAAAGGTGTGCCGGGCGCCAAATCGAGGCCCGGCACGAAGATGTCGTGCCCCAGGAGGTCAAGCTTTGTGAGCTGCACGTCTTCTAAGTGCTGAAAAACCGTTGGCAACAAGACGGCACCCGCTTCGTAGCGACCGGTGACGGGGCCCAGGTCTAGGCGGCTCATCAAGTCTTCTACCGGACCTTGGGCAAGCGTTGCACCATTGGACATCAAAACCAAGCTGTTCGTCAGTCGCACAACTTCTTCGATGGCATGCGACACGTAAACGACAGGAAGAGCGAAGTCTTGGGCCAGGGTTTCAATATAGGGCAAAATCTCACTTTTGCGCGCCGCGTCGAGGGACGCCAATGGCTCATCCATCAGCAAAATGTCGGGATTGCTCAGCAACGCCCGGCCAATGGCGACCCGTTGTTTCTCTCCGCCCGATAAATGAACTGGGTTTCGGTTAAGAAGGCTACTAAGGCCCAACAATTCGACCACTTTGTGGAACTGATCGGTGCGGTTTTCGGGGGCAATGCGCCCCCAGCCATAGCGTAGGTTGCGCAAAACGCTCATATGCGGGAACAGTCGCGCGTCTTGGAATACGTAGCCCACTTGCCGGTCTTCTGGCGGCATGTGAACTTGGGTGTCGCTGTCGAACAAGGTGCGCTCACCCAGACGGATAGTGCCGTAGTCCGGTCTCGTCAGTCCTGCGATCATGGAGATCAGCGAACTTTTCCCAGCCCCCGACTTGCCAAACAGTGTGGTGATGCCCGGCTCAGCGGTGAAGGCGGCTTTGATCTCGAAGGTGCCTTGGCGGTGTTGAACGTGAACGCTTAGGGAGGGAGCAGTCATGCGGAGCCTCCCGTCATGCGCTGGACCCGGCGGGCGAGGATTTCACTGGCCAAAAGGGCGCCCAGAGCCACCACAATAGACAAAACGGCCAAACGCATAGCGTTCGCTTCACCGCCCGGCACTTGGGTGAAGTTGTACAGGGCTAAGGGCAGAGTTTGGGTTTGCCCGGGGATATTGGACACAAACGTGATGGTCGCGCCGAACTCACCCAGGGCGCGGGCAAAAGCCAGGACCACCCCGGTGACAATGCCGGGAAGCATCAAGGGCAGTGTGATGGTCACAAACACGCGTGCAGGCTTGGCGCCCAAGGTGCGGGCGGCTTTTTCAAGACCGGGATCAATGGCTTCCAGGCTCAAACGCATGGCGCGCACCATCAAGGGAAAAGCCATAACCGCGGCGGCAACAACCGCGCCTTTCCAATCAAACGCCAAGGTGATGCCCAGCGTTTCATACAGCCATGCCCCAACAGCGCCCGTGCGTCCAAATGTCACCAACAAGACATAACCAACCACCACGGGCGGCACGACCAAGGGCAGGTGCACGAAGGCATTGAGCAGCCCATGCCCCCAAAACCGCTTGCGTGCCAAAACCCATGCCACGGCGATGGCAAACGGCACAGATGCAACGCTGGTCCACACCCCGACTTTGAGGCTTAAGACCAAGGCATCCAGTTCCAAAGGGGTGAGGTTCCAGTTCAATCGACAGATCCAAATCCGGCCGCCCGAAAGGCGTCTTGACCTTCTGGGCTGGTTAAGTACCTCATAACTTTTAACACGCTTGGGCGCATTTGGCCTTGGACAATGGCAGCCGGGTAAACAATCGGCGCATGAAGCTGGGGCGGGATTTGCGCAAAGGGCCGCACCCGCTCAGAGCGTTTGAGGTCCGAGGCATACACAATCCCCAGCCGGGCATCTCCACGGGCGACAAACATCAACGCTCCGGTCGCGTCGCGGGCTGGCGCCAAGCGGTCTTTGACGGCGTCCCATAATTCCCAGTTCTGAAGAGCCTCTTTGGCATATTGACCGGCAGGGACATGGGCCGGATCACCGATGGCAAAGCGGGAATTTTGTAAGATGCTGCCTAAGGGATAGCCCGGACCTACGGCCATGCGGGGGGCGGGGAAGGGAGCGGCACCGGAAACCATCACGAGGGCGTTTTTGGCCACGATTCGCAATTGGTCTGGTTCGATTTTATTAATATTTCGTAAATAATCTGTCCAGTTTGTGTTTGCGGATAGGAAAATATCGGCAGGTGCACCATGTTCAACTTGGCGGGCAAGGGACGAGCTGGACCCATAAATAACTATAATATCAATGCCCTGTTCCTTTAGGGAGGTCGTTATGGTGTGCATTGCAGCTTGCGTGCTGGCGGCAGCGAACAAGGTGACCCGTTCCTCTGCGTGGGCGGAGAGGCTGCTAAATGAGCAGAGCAGGCACAAAGCGTAAACCAAGAACACGGTGTGAGAACGTTTGAGCATAGAAAGGCATCCAGGGCGCGAATCGTAAGAAAACTTAGCTTTTTGGGAAATTATGTGACAATATAGCCCAAAATACGTACCAGAAGTTTTCCGTAAGAGAATCATAGCGCTAGTTTGCCTCACCCGTCCGCCAGACAGGATCCCATTTATGGAAGCCGCATTGAACATAGACCGTCGTAAACATGAACGCCATGGCCGCATGGGCCTGTTGGTGCGTGTGTGCGGTCAAGAGTTTGAAGTTGGCAATTGGAGCTTGGGCGGATTTTTGCTTGAAAATTATGACGGTAAGCTGTCCACCGGGGCGTTGGTCACGGTCAAAGGTATTGGCTGCAGCGCAACCACAATGCATCAAGTCGAATTGCCCGCCCGAGTGGTGCGTATGGACGCCACGACCGTTGCGATCAACTATTTAGGGCTCGATGCGACGGCTTATGAGTTCTTGGTGGACGCCTTGAACCAATGCGGGGAAATGCGCTCGCTAGCGCAAGCTTAGGCTTACACCTCTTCTTTCACAAAACGAACCGTCGCCAGCAGCATAAACGCGCCTTATGTGTCGTCTGTCAGGGTTCCGGGCAGATATGCCGCAAAGGTGTCGCGGATGGCCTGCTTGGAAAGGTTCTTGGTGATAAACACCAGTCGGCTGCGTTTGTCCAGGCCTTCCCAATTCTCTAGGGCTGCAGGGGGGTGGATCAAGTGCTGAACGCCATGGATGGCGATGGGGCGGTCCACGTCTTTGACATCCATGATGCCCTTCATGCGCAACACGCCTTCGCCTTGGGTCGCCAAGACCATGCCGAGCCAGTCTTGAAACGCCATAAAGTCGATTGGCGTGTCGGCCTCCAGCACAAAACTGTCGATGCCGGCATCGTGATTGTGGTGATGATGGTGGTGATCTTTGATCACGTCATCGCCCAGCCAGCGTTCCACATGCGGGGTGAAGTCGGCATCGAACAATCCTGCATCAATGATGTCTGTGACCGGGACTTGCCCGTGTTGAGCTTGGATTTGGGGGGCGGCGGGGTTTAAGTCTTGGAGCCGCGCGATCAAGGCTTCCAAATCTGAGGCGATATCGACTTTTGAAATCACCAGACGGTCGGCAATGGCGGCCTGCTTGACGGCTTCGGGATGGTTTTCCAGGGTCTGCAGCCCCAACGCGCCATCAACCACCGTGACCAAGCCGTCCAGACGGAACTGTCCGGCAATCAAAGGGTCAGTCATTAAGGTGTGCAGGATTGGCGCCGGGTCGGCAAGGCCCGTGGTTTCGATGATCAAGCGTTCAAACGGGGGGACTTTGCCGTCAGCCCGTTTGGCGATGAGCTCTTTCATGGCGTTCACCAGATCGGAACGCACCGAACAGCACACACAACCACTTTCCAGCAATACCGTGGTTTCATCCACGTGTTCGACCAGCAAATGGTCGATGGACACATCGCCGAATTCATTGATCAAGATGGCGCTTTGGCCCAAGTCCTGATCTTGCACAAGATGATTGAGAAGGGTGGTCTTGCCGCTGCCCAAAAAGCCCGTCAGAACGGTGACGGCTACGGCTGTCGGCAGTTCATTTTCCATAGAGCTCTTCCGGAGAGATCTCGACGTCTGCAATGGTTTTGATCTGACCGCCGCGCACAGACTTGAAGAAGCAATTGCGCCGCCCGGTGTGGCACGCCACACCTTTTTGCGTGACCAGCATCACCACCGTGTCGTTGTCGCAATCCCAGCGAAAATCCTTGAGCTGTTGTTCTTGGCCGGAGCTTTCCCCCTTGCGCCACAGCTTTTGGCGCGAACGGGAATAATAACACGCCCGCCCCGTGGTCAGGGTTTCTATAACGGCGTCGCGGTTCATCCAGGCCATCATCAAAATCTCACCGCCTTTGCCGTCGGGTGTGTCGTCTTGAGCAATGGCAGGGATCAGGCCGTCGGCGTTGAAGCTCAACTGCGCGGCAATCTCAGCCGCCAGCTCAGGCGTGGTGGGGTAGTTGTCAGTGCTCATCATTGAACTTTCTTATTGTGCAGGTTGCTTGGCTTGTGGGGTCAAGCACGATTGCATGGACACGATGATACCTTGGATGATGCGCACATACGTCGTATCGGACAAGGACAAATCAGCACCTAAGGGATCAATTTCGCGCAAAGATACGCCGTGCTCTTGGCTCAAACGTTTGGCAAGCTTGGGCGTGAATTGCGGTTCATGAAACAGGCATTTCAGGTTTTCCCCTTCGATCAGCTTGATCAATCCGGCGATGTGCTTCGCACCCGGTTCTCGTCCGGGAACGGTTTGCAGATAGCCCGCTTCTTTAAATCCGAATTCGCGCGCCAAATAACCAAATGCGTTGTGCTGCACCAAATAGGGAATGGTCTGCATGTTTGTCGTGAACTTCTTGGTCTGGTTGATCAAGATCGACACACGGCGCTGGGACTTTTTGGCGTTGGCGGCGTACTCCTGCGCATTGGCCGGGTCGACTTGGCTGAGCACGTGTTCGATATGAGCCAACATGGCTATGGCATTGTTAGGCGATAGCCAAATGTGGGGATCCATTGAGCCGTGGTCATGGGCATCCTCTTTGTCGTCTTGATGGTCGTCATAGTCTTCAATGTGGCGCTCGTTAGTGTTGATGAAGTCAATGCCTTCAGCGGACATCAAAGCCACAACGGTGGCGTTCTTGGACAACTTAGCCAGTGGGCCGTTCAGGGTGTTTTCCAGATTCGGTCCAATCCAAAAAACCACATCGGCATGCTCCAACATCTTGGCTTGGGACGGTTTCAGAGAAAACACATGCGGCGAAGCGGTGGCGGGAATGATCACATCCGGCGTGCCTAAGCTGCCCATCACCATTTTGACCAAGGCCTGCACCGGCTTGATTGAGGCTGCGACTTTCGGCGGTGCTGCAAGGGCGCGTTCGGACCAGATCAAGCCTGCGGCTAAGACCAAGAGGATACTCAAGGTCTGAAACAGGGCGGAAGGCTTGAAACGGCTCATGCGAAAGTCCTTTGTGTGCAAGATGATAGTTGTTGCCAATGTGCGACTTGGACAATTGAAGGTCAAGTGCAGATGTTATAACATAACACTATGAAAGAACATTTCCCCAGCGAGAGCCACGATCATACCCACTGTGAAGCCCAAGCGCTGAAACGTGCTGAAGGCTTGTGTGCTGAACGCGGCGTGCGCCTGACGGACATTCGCCGCCAAGTCTTGGAACTGGTGTGGAAATCCCACGTGCCGGTTGGGGCTTATGATCTGTTGGATCAACTCAAGACCCAGGGCAAAAAGGCCCAGCCGCCGACTGTCTACCGGGCTTTGGACTTTTTGTTGGAACAAGGCCTGATCCATCGCATTGAAAGCCAAAATGCGTACATTGGGTGCTCCGATCCAGAACATGACCATGTCGGGCAGTTTTTGATCTGTCGCGATTGTGGGGCGACGGCGGAATTGGTGGATGCGCGTATTGACGATGCGATATCCAAAGGGGCAAACGATATGGGCTTTCGCGTCGAACACCCGACGGTGGAGCTGGAGGGCACCTGTGCAAAGTGCCGCATCGGTCACAAGGGCAACACAGCATGAACGATCAAAGTTTGATCGAAGCGAAAGGACTGGAAGTCGCTTTCGGTGATGTCTCTGTGCTGAGCGGTGCGAACGTGTCGGTTAAGCCGGGTGAAATCGTCACCATTATCGGTCCCAACGGCGCGGGCAAAACCACTTTGGTTAAGGTTATGTTGGGCTTGATCCAACCCCAAAGGGGCACGGTTCAACGTAAACCCAAATTGCATATCGGTTATATGCCCCAGCGCTTGAGCATTGATCCAGCCATGCCCATCACGGTGGAGCGCTTTTTGCGCATGGGCCTTCAGGGCAAAGTTCCGGATGAAGATTGCCGCTCTGTCATGGAAGAGGTCGGCGCCATTGATGTTTTGGGCCACCCCATGCAATCCATTTCGGGGGGCGAGATGCAACGCGTGCTTTTGGCCCGCGCTTTGTTGCGCGATCCAGAATTGCTGGTTTTGGATGAACCGGTTCAAGGCGTGGATATCACCGGGCAGGCCGATCTCTATCGATTGATTCAAGGCATTCGCAAAACCCGCAACGTCGGCGTGGTGATGGTGTCCCACGATCTTCACGTGGTGATGGCCCAAACCGACCATGTGTTGTGCCTCAACGGCCATGTGTGCTGTGCAGGGCACCCCAGCCAAGTCAGCCGCCATCCGGAATTCGTCGCCATGTTCGGCGAAGACGTGGCTTCGACCTTGGCGGTTTATGCCCACAATCACGATCACGAACACGGGCTTGATGGACACGTTCATGGGGAGCACTGCGATCATGAGTGATTGGGGCATGGATGACTTTCTGATCCGCGCTGCCTTGGCTGGTGTGGCGGTCGCCCTTGTGGCCGGACCTTTGGGGGCGTTCGTGGTGTGGCGGCGTATGGCCTATTTTGGCGGGGCCTTGTCGCACACGGCCTTATTGGGGGTGGCGCTGGGGTTTTTGCTGGGGCTAGAGCCTGCCGTCGGCGTGGTTTGCGTGGTGGTGGTCATGGCCTTGATGCTGGGCAGGGTGCAGCGCATTCACGGAATATCTTTGGATACCTTATTGGGCGTTGTGGCACATGCGGGCTTGGCCTTGGGGTTGATCATTGCCTCGACCTTAGACAGCGTGCGCATTGATTTGATGGGCTATCTTTTCGGCGATATTTTGGCTGTCGGCTGGGCCGACGTGGTTTGGGTGTGGGGGACGTCCATCTTGATCTTGGTCGCGTTGTCAAAAGTTTGGCACGGATTGCTGAACGCAACGGTGCATGCGGATCTCGCCCAGGTCGAAGGCACCAATGTCCGTTTGATGGACACCGTGTTTATGGTCATCTTGGCCTTGGTGGTGGCTTTGGCGATGCAAGTGGTGGGAATTTTGCTGGTCACGGCCATGCTGATCATTCCCGCTTCAAGCGTGCGCAGGATCGCCAAAACGCCCGAGGGCATGGCAATCTATTCCGTTATCGTCGGCGTGATTGCGGTCTGTGCGGGGCTTTGGGGCTCCTATGAATGGGATACCCCTGCGGGACCGTCCATTGTGATGGCTTCAACGGTCATGTTCTTGTTGGGGCAAATCAAGCTGCGGCGGGGCTAACCTTGTCTGTGGCACCCGTCCAGTCTTTTAAAACGTCTGCCGCGCGTAAGTATATGCAATCGGTGTTCAGTGGCGTTTGGCGGTAGAGGTTCAAGGTGCGAAGACGCCCTTCAAGGCAATGAGCACAGCTTTCGGTCGTCATTGAGGCGCCAAACAAGCAGCCTTGCGCACATCCGCGCTTGGGGTTCATGCGTTGTCGCCACAGCGCAAGCCCGCTTGGTGCACCATCTTTCAAAACGGAATCGGCAATCACCCACATAAACTGGGTGCAATCTTTGCTGAACGTAATCATAACGTTCCCTTTCGGAGGTTTTTTTGGGCATTTGAAACATGCCTCTGTATGCAAACCTAGCGATTCCCCATGACAGTATTGAGACAGTTTTGTGTCCCCTATGCCTTCAAGTTGTCGAGACCTGTTTGCAGATCCGTGCGTAGGTCTTGGGGGTCTTCCATACCCGATTGGATGCGCAAGACCGGTTGGTTATAGGGCCATGTATAGGTGGTTCGCATGGTGCGAGGGTCCGACGGGATGATCAGGCTTTCAAAGCCCCCCCAGCTGTAGCCCATGGCAAACAGTTTCATGTTGTCCAACATACGTGCCATGTCGTCTTTGGTGGGGCCGCCTTTGAGAACAAAGCCAAACAGGCCCGATGCGCCGGTGAAATCGCGCTTCCAAATGTCGTGTCCCGGACAGCTGGGTAGGGCAGGGTGCAACACGGTTTCGACCTCTGGCCTTGTGACCAGCCAGTTGGCGAGCTCCAGCCCTGTGTCTTGGTGGCGGGGCATGCGGGCAGCCAGTGAGCGAATGCCGCGCAGCCCCAAATAGGCATCGTCCGGGGCGGTGGAATAGCCCATGCCCACGGCGACGGTTTTGATGTGTTCATAAAGGGCACGGTCTTTCATGGTCACGGTGCCCAACATGGCGTCTGAATGACCGACGATGTATTTGGTGGCAGCTTGTAGAGAGATATCGACGCCGTGTTCAAACGGCTTGTAGTAGTAGCCAGCCGACCATGTGTTGTCCATCACCACCAAAGCACCGCCGTCGTGGGCGATTTGGGCGATCATGGGAATGTCTTGGACCTCGAACGTGATGGAGCCGGGGGCTTCGGTAAACACCACCTTGGTGTTGGGGCGCATCAAGGCTTTGATTTCGTCCGCCGTTGCCATGGGGTCGTAATATGTGACCTCGACGCCAAACTTTTTCAAAAAGGTGTCGCAGAACTTCACGGTGGGGAAGTAGGCACTGTCCGTGATTAACGCATGCTCACCTTGATGAAGGGTCGCAGCCAAAGCCACGGCAATGGATGCCATGCCGCTGGGAACGGAAATGCAGTGATCGCCACCTTCCAAATCCGCAACGGCTTCTTCAAAGGCAAAAGTCGTCGGTGTTCCGTAGCGCCCGTAATAGACCTGATCGAAACGATTCTGCTCAGCCTCGTGGAGGTCGGCCATGGTTTCAAACGTCACAGTTGAGGCGTGATACACAGGCGGGTTCACAATGCCGTAATTGTTTTTTGGGTCGCGTCCAGCCGTGGTGAGGCGGGTATCAGGTTTGTACGACTTATCGTTGGTGTCCATTCGGCGTCTCACATGTAAAAAAAATGGTGCTGAAGTGCATTTTTTGCTCGTTTCGGGTTTGCTCAAACCCCATTTAGATCAACAGAGTGTGGCGTGAAACGATTTTGAATTCCAGTCTTAGGCCTGGAATTGGGATTTTTTCACAGAACTAGTTCATATGGCGTAATGATCTTGTGGATTGTTTCGTTACAATTCACTGTTGAGGTGGATGAAACAATTGTGTTACGCCTTGAATCATCTGATGCGAGATGGCATCCCGCGTGAATGCGCAAACGGTTGGGGAACCGGGGGGCTGTCTTCAAAATAACGCAAGCGCGTGGGGAGCATGCGCTTTGTGTATGTATAATAACTGAATTGAGAAATTTCGGAGGAAACTACCGTGAAAAAATCGATTACCGCTCTAGGCGCTGTAGCCGCTGCAATGATTGCGACGTCTGCGTCCGCTGGTACCTTGGAAACTGTTCAAACGAACGGTGTCCTGTCTTGTGGCGTGAGCACCGGCCTGCCGGGTTTCTCCTTGCAAGATGAAAAAGGCAACTGGACGGGTATTGACGTTGATACCTGCCGCGCTGTTGCTGCAGCCGTTTTGGGCGATGCCAACAAAATCAAGTTCATTCCGCTGACCGCGAAAGAACGTTGGACCGCGCTGCAATCGGGCGAAATCCAAATGTTGTCGCGCAACTCCACCTGGACGCTGACCCGTGACAGCTCCTTGGGTGTTAACTTTGCTGGTGTTAACTTCTACGACGGTCAAGGTTTCTTGGCGAAGAAAGACTTGGGCGTGAAAAGCGCTATGGAACTGGACGGCGCTACGTTCTGTATCCAAGCAGGTACCACGACCGAGCTGAACTTGGCTGACATGTTCCGTGAACATGGCATGAAGTACACTTCTGTCGTTTTCGACACGTCCGACCAAACCCGCGAAGGCCTGGAAGCTGGCCGTTGCGACGTTTTGACGTCTGACACGTCTCAGCTGGCAGCTCTGCGCTCCAAACTGAAAGATCCCTCCAGCGCAATGATTTTGCCGGAAGTCATTTCCAAAGAACCGCTGGGTCCGGTTGTTGCTCAAGGTGACGACGCCTGGTTCAACATCGTCAAATGGGTTCTGTTCGCACAAGTCAACGCTGAAGAAATGGGCGTGACGTCTGCAAACATTGACGAAATGAAGGGTTCCGATAACCCGAACATCAAACGTCTTGTCGGTACCGAAGGCTCCTTGGGTTCCACCAAGTTGGGCATCGGTGACGACTGGGCATACAACGCTGTCAAACAAGTCGGTAACTATGCTGAAATGTTTGAAGCGAACGTCGGCATGAAAACGCCGCTGCAAATTCCGCGTGGCGTGAACGCCCTGTGGTCTAAAGGCGGCATCATGTACGCACCGCCGCTGCGTTAAGCGACAAAAACCTTCGGCCATGTCCTTTCGGGCATGGCCGAAATGGTTTTTGGCTTAACGTCTTTGCCATAACGTGAAATCCGTTTAGGGCAATCCTTGTGCATCTGCCGAAGGAGAAGCGGGACGATGTCTGACCAAACATCACGACCTCAACCATCCAAAACAGCGATTTGGAACGACCCCACGTTCCGCTCCATTGCCTTTCAGATTCTGGCTGTGCTGGTTCTGGGTTGGTTTTTCTATACAATTTTTTCCAATACGCTGACGAATATGGAACGCCGTGGCATCACCACAGGTTTTCAGTTCCTTGATAACACCGCCGGCTTTGGGATCTTAATGACCTTGATCGAGTATGACGAAACCCACACGTATGGGCGGACGTTCTTGGTCGGTCTGCTGAACACAGCTTTGATATCGTTTGTCGGTATCGTGACCGCGACCATATTGGGCTTTATCATTGGTGTCGCGCGTCTGTCGAACAACTGGCTGATTTCCAAAATTTCAGCTGTTTATGTCGAGACCTTGCGCAACATTCCGCTGTTGCTGCAAATCTTCTTTTGGTACTTCGCTGTGTTGCAAGCTTTGCCGCACCCGCGACAAAGCATGAACTTCATGGACAGCATTTTCTTGAACGGTCGCGGCCTCTACGTTCCTGGCCCCGTTCCTGAAAGCGGCTTTAGCATTGTCATGGTGCTGTTTTTCTTGGGCATCGTTGCATCGTACTTTGTGAAGCGCTGGGCGGATAAACGCCAAGACTTAACAGGTGAGCAGTTCCCCACGTTTTGGGCGAGTCTGGGCATGATCTTCGGCATCCCGCTGGTGGCGTTTTTTGTGCTTGGCATGCCGCTCGGCTTGGATTATCCGGCGTTGAAGGGCTTTAACTTCCAAGGTGGTGTGTCCATCATTCCTGAGTTCATGGCACTGTGGTGGGCTTTGTCGCTCTATACCGCAGCCTTTATCGCCGAGATCGTGCGCGCCGGTATTCAAGGGGTTGCCCACGGTCAATCGGAAGCCGCGCATGCGTTGGGTGTTCGCAACGCCCCAACGTTGCGCCTGGTGGTTGTTCCCCAGGCCATGCGCATCATCATTCCGCCGCTGACGTCTCAGTATTTGAACTTGGCGAAGAACTCGTCGCTCGCGACCGCTATCGGGTATCCCGATTTGGTGGGTGTGTTCATGGGCACGACCTTGAACCAAACCGGCCAAGCGGTTGAAATCGTCGCCATGACTATGGCGGTCTATCTGACCATGAGTTTGTTGATCTCCGGTTTCATGAACTGGTTCAACAACAAAATGGCACTGGTCGAGAGATAAGGGGAGGGATGAGATATGTCAGATTTTAAACAACTTCCCGCACTGCCGCCACCTGGGAGCACCACGGGTGTTGTCGGCTGGTTTAAGCAGAATTTGTTCTCTTCACCGATGAACGCTGTGTTGTCGCTTGCGACGTTTTACTTGATTTACATCACGTTGATTCCGGCGTTGGATTGGGCGATTTTCTCAGCTGTGTTTACGGGCGATGATAAATCGGCTTGTGAAGGCATCGAAGGCGCGTGTTGGGCGTTTGTCGATAACCGTTTGGGTGTCTTCATCTACGGCACCTATCCGGATGCCGAACGGTGGCGTTTGGACTTAACCTTCTTACTGTTGGTCCTCAGTTTCGGTCCACAGTTCTTTGAGAAGTTCCCGTACAAAATGGCGCTGGGCGTGTTTTCGCTCACAGGCTTCCCGTTGATCGCTTACTTCTTGATCGCCGGTGGCATGGGATTGCCCCATGTGGAAACGGAAAGCTGGGGCGGCTTGGCATTGACGTTGGTGATTGCCTACGTCGGCATCGTCGCGGCCTTGCCCATCGGTGTGGTGCTGGCCTTGGGCCGACGCTCCGAAATGCCCGTTATTCGCACATTCTGTATCGGCTTTATTGAATTGTGGCGCGGTGTGCCGCTGATTTCGGTGCTGTTCATGTCATCGGTGATGTTGCCGCTGTTCTTGCCCGAAGGCATGAACTTCGACAAGTTGCTGCGTGCACTGATCGGCATCACCATGTTCCAATCGGCCTACATGGCGGAAGTCATCCGGGGTGGTTTGCAAGCCATTCCGCGCGGTCAATATGAAGCCGCAAAAGCCTTGGGGTTGAGCTACTGGAAAAGCATGGGGCTGATCATTTTGCCGCAAGCTATGAAGCTGGTGATCCCAGGCATTGTGAACACGTTCATTGCATTGTTCAAAGACACGACGCTGGTGTTGATCATCGGTCTGTTGGACGTCTTGGCAACGGTGCAGTTGGCCATCTTGGACCCGGCTTGGGGCAATGTGCGGATCGAAGGTTATGTCTTTGCCTCGGCATGCTTCTGGATTTTCTGTTTCGGCATGTCGCGCTACTCGATCAAGCTCGAAGAAAAACTCCACACCGGTCATAAACGCTAATCAGTGAAAGTTAAGACAATGGATAACGCAACTTCAAATGAACTGGCCGTCCAACTGGTTGGCGTCAACAAGTGGTACGGTGATTTTCACGTCCTTCGGGACATCAACCTTAACGTCACACCGGGTGAACGCATTGTCATTTGCGGCCCGTCCGGTTCGGGCAAATCAACGATGATCCGCTGCATCAACCGGCTGGAAGAACACCAGAAGGGGCAAATCATCGTTAACGGCATTGAGCTCACGGAAGACTTGAAGCGCATTGACGAAGTGCGCCGCGAAGTCGGCATGTGCTTCCAGCACTTCAACTTGTTCCCGCATTTAACGGTGAAGGAAAACTGCACGTTGGCTCCAATTTGGGTGCGCAAAACGCCCAAGGCTGAAGCCGAAGAGATGGCGATGCATTATCTGGAACGTGTGAAGATTCCTGAGCAAGCCGATAAGTTTCCGGGCCAACTGTCCGGCGGTCAGCAGCAACGTGTTGCCATCGCGCGCTCGCTCTGCATGGCACCGAAGATCATGCTGTTTGACGAACCGACCTCAGCACTTGATCCGGAAATGATCAAAGAGGTGTTGGACGTCATGGTGGAACTGGCCGAAGAAGGCATGACCATGTTGTGCGTGACCCACGAAATGGGCTTCGCAAAACTGGTTGCCAACCGGGTGATCTTCATGGATGCGGGCCAAGTGGTTGAAGAAAACGAACCGCATGAATTCTTCGACAATCCGCAAAACGATCGCACCAAGCTGTTCTTGAGCCAAATCTTGAACCACTAAACCGGGAGGGGAGGCTATGTCTTTAGCCCACAAAAGTCTGCGTGAACGCGCAGAAGAAGCCAAGGCCAAGGTGCTCGACATCTTAGGGGTCGACGACCACTCCCACGACGAGGAAATGGTCAAAGCAATTGAGGCGATTATCATTGAGGCGCTTTTGGAAGAACGCGAGCGCTGTGCCACGGTGGCTTACGATCATTGTTGTGCTGAAGACCGTGATATGGCGCACAAGGTTGCAGATGAAATCAAACGCATCCGCACCGCCTTGGTCGCGAACTTGGATAGCCTACGCTAAATTTTCTGAGTTGAACAAAAAGCCCTCGGTTTGATCCGAGGGCTTTTTTTATGCCCAAATCGACGGTGTTTTATCCTTGATTGAGAACACGAATCAGCAAATTCGCGTCATTAAAATTTCCAATGCCACCAGCAGCTATGCCAAGCGGGCTGAGGGGCATTTACTCATGTATATGCTTGTCGGCAGAATGGACCGGGGAGAAACCTACAAGGCGCGTGAAGTTCGCACATTTCACGATGCTTCCTCTTGGCAAACTGCTTGTTGACGCAAATGGCGGCTCATTGAGCTGAGCATCGACAGCTCAATGGGCGAGGGGACCACCGTGCGTGTGGTTTTGCCAACTCAGCTTAAGCGTTAATCGGCATCTCTAAATCGTCACCCCATTCGGCCCAGGACCCGTCGTAGACTGCGACGTCTTCTTTGCCCATGAGATACATGGCAAACGCGATGACGCAGGCTGTTACGCCCGAACCGCACGACACGGCGGCGGGCTTGTTCATGTCCACGCCTGCACCGTTCAAAATCTCGCAAATCTCCGTCGCGGTTTTGAAGGTAAAGTCTTGGGACGGGGGCGTGATATGCGTGAACGGAATGTTGATTGATCCCGGAATATGGCCACGGCGCTCAGACGGGCGGGGTTCGTGGTCGATGCCGGCAAAGCGCCCCTCGTTACGCGCGTCAATCAGCTGAAAGGTTTGCTCATCAACGTTCTTAAGAATTTGCGCTTTGCTTTTCACCAAGCCGTTGTTTTGACGTGCGGTGAAGTGGCGTTCTTGTATGCGGGGTTCGTCGAACTCCAATGGGCGGCGTTCCTTGCCCCAACGGATCAAGCCGCCGTCCAGGATGGAAATATCCCGATGGCCGAACAGGCGGAACATCCACCACACGCGGCACGCGGCCATAAACCCCCCGTGGCTGTCGTAAATCACGATCTTAGAGCCGTCACCCAGACCCATTTTGCGCACCATGGACGAAAACTTTTCCGCACTGGGCAGCATGTGGGGCAGGTCGGTGTCCGTGTCGGCAACTTTGTCGATGTCAAAGTGGACCGAGCCCGGAATATGGCGGTAGGTCCATTCTTCGTATGCATCGTTGTCGGTGTCTGGCATGTGCCAGGTGGCGTCGACAATGCGCACATCCGGGGCGTCCAGGTGTTGTTCCAACCACTCGCCGCTCACCAAGGCTTCGGGGTTTTTGTAATGCATTGGGGGAGCCTTCTGTTCATTTTAGAGTTATTATTGCTTCAACATTAGCAAACCCTAAATCAGCTTTCCACCCCTTTAGGCCATCCAATCGGGCACTGGCAGGTCTTTGGCGCGCAAGAAGTCGGGATTGAACAGCTTCGACTGATAACGTGTACCGTAGTCGCACAGGATGGTGACAATGGTGTGCCCTGGGCCCATTTGCTTGGCGAGCTTCATAGCGCCTGCGATGTTGATGCCGCTGGACCCGCCCAGGCACAGGCCTTCGTGTTTCAACAGATCGAAGATGATGGGCAGGGCTTCTGCGTCGGTGACTTGGAAGGCATCGTCAATGGGTGCACCTTCTAGATTTGCGGTGATGCGGCCCTGGCCGATGCCTTCTGTGATGGATCCGCCTTCGGATTTCAGTTCACCGTTTTTGTAATGCCCAAACAGGGCCGAGCCCATGGGGTCGGACAAGGCGGTGACGATGTCGGTGTTGCGGTCTTTGAGGCCCATGGCTACACCTGCAAGCGTGCCGCCGGTGCCGACGGCGCAGGTGAAGCCGTCAATGGCGCCATCCAACTGGTCCCAGATTTCAGGCGCGGTGCCTTTAATGTGAGAGCGGCGATTGGCTGTATTGTCGAACTGCTGCGCCCAAATGGCGGAGCCGGGCTCAGCGTCGTTGAGCTCCTTGGCTTTACGCTCTGACACATGCACATAGTTTTCAGGGTTGGAGTAGGGCACAGCGGGGACTTCGATGAGTTCTGCGCCGCACAGGCGCAGGGTGTCTTTTTTCTCCTGACTTTGGGTTTCGGGGATGATGATCACCGACTTATAGCCCAAAGAGTTGCCCACGAGCGTCAGGCCAATGCCCGTGTTGCCGGCCGTGCCCTCGACAATGGTGCCGCCGGGCTTAAGGGCGCCGCGCTCTTCGGCATCACGCACGATGAACAAAGCCGCACGGTCTTTGACCGAACCGCCGGGGTTTAGGAATTCAGCTTTGCCATAAATATCACAGCCCGTTTCTTCGGAGGCTGCGTTCAGACGGATCAGGGGAGTGTTGCCAACGGCGTCGGCAAAGTCTTTGCGCAAATTCATTATTACATACTCATTGCTGTAAATAGGAGTAATTGTTTTAAATTATGTGTAAATATACGCGCCACTCTGGAACTGTTCAAGGGTTAACGTGTCCTACAATGTTATGCTTGCCAGCGGGTTTTGAGTTTCTCATGGTTCAGGGCAAACCACTGCATGGCAATATGGGCCGAGGCATCTTTGAAGCGCCCTGTGTCGAGCCAGGACAGGGCTTTTTCAGCGTCGCAGACAACCACACGAATGTCTTCGCCTTCGTGCTCCAACCCATAAACGCCGCCTGCGTTGGAAGCATCCACGCGCGCGCAGAACAGAAAAACGCTTTCCGTGGTGCCGCCCGGACTGGCGAGGTAGTGGGTGATGGGTTGCAGGTCGAGGATTTCACAATTGGCTTCTTCCAGGGCTTCGCGTTTGGCAACGCCTTCGGGTGTTTCGCCTTCATCGATGATTCCGGCGACACATTCCAACAGCCAAGGCGAGTGGCTGTCGCATTCAAACCAAGGGGACGCAAGTGCCGCATACGCACCCGGGCGGAACTGTTCGATGAACACCAACTTGTCCAAGTCCGGGTCAAACATCAAGACGCACGTGGCATGACCGCGCTCGAAGATTTCACGACTGATGGGTTCGGTCCAGCCCCCTTCATGTTTGCGGTGTTTAAGGATGTATCGGTCAATTTTAAAATACCCGTCGTGATCGCGGATTTTCTCGATCACCTCGACATCGTCGCCGTTGAACTCAGGCTCATCGTTCGAACTCATGTGCAATCCTATTTGTGCGCGCAGGCGTAAGGCCAGATCAGTTTGGTTGAAGCTGGGGACTTTGTGCCATCGTCAAACATGACGGGCACACGAACGACCTTGTTGTCGTCAGGCAGGGCTTTGACGTCTTGAGACACATAAGGCGGCTGTTGACGGTAGAGTGCAAAGGGATCTAGCCAGCGCCCATCTAAGGGGATGATAACGTCTTGGGATTCAGAATATTTCGGCCCAGGGGCAAACCACGTTGCCAAGTGAATGGCTGGACGTCGAGAGGATGATTGTGTTGCATTGCCAGTCTTCGATCCGCGCGCAGCAATGCCGGAATTCCCTGTGGGGCCAATGATGTCCCCCATTTTGACACGCTGTCCGATTTTGAGGTCAGGAAGCTTGTCCAAGTGTCCATAGCCGGAATAGACCCAAATGTTCAGTCCGGTGTCGTCCGGGCTGTGACGGACGATGACTTCATTGCCGCGTTTGGATTGGTGCGCTTTGTAGGTGGCAATGACGGAGCCATCTGCAATCGCCAACATCGGAGTGCCCCAGGCGACGGGGATATCAATGCCGCCATGGTACGATTGTTTGTTGCGTTTCGATGCATAATCCATGGCCCAATAATCGTCCATGCCAAAGCAGTTTGCACCGTCGGGAAACACAGGTCCCGTTCCGGTTTCGATCAATCCCCGTTTAAGTTGGTGCTGAATGCCACACCGTTTGGAACGTCCGATACCGCACAAGGTTTCTTGGTCCAACATGTCTTTGGCAACACGGTCGTCTTTGACGCTTGCGTCCGTTTCCAATCCGGGAAAGGTGAATACAGATGTTTCTGGTGGCCAGCTGTAGCTTTTGTCGGTATGGCCTTGGTACATGATGCGCACTTCTTTGAGACTGAGTTGGCCATCCCCATTGCGATCAAGATTGTCGAAGTTGCCGCGCCGGTTCCATTCTTCACGGCTGAGCTTAAAATCGCCGTTGGTGTCTGCATGGCGAAAGTCGCGCGCCACGCGATCCTTTTTCATTTTTTTGCCACCACCGCCGCCACCTTTGGCAAAGGACACCTGCGGCGTTATCAAGGCGACAATGAGTACGGAAAGAAAAGCGAAACGCGCGTTCATGATTACCCCCAAAAGCGTCCAGAGACGCCTGCTGATATGACAATCAAACCCAGTACTAGGTTCGTGGTGATGAGCCTGCGGATCAAGGCGAAGTGCTGTCCGGCCTCGGGAAGATTTTCTGCACGGACGGCGTTTTGAAACTTCAAATAAGGCCGGAAATAGATAAACAGGTATATAAAGACCATGACCCAGCCAACGGCATGCATAACGGTGACATGATATCCTGCGGCTTCGAAGCCACCGAAGTCGTAAAACACCATGATGTATCCGGTCAGCGGGATGATGATGACCGATAGCCACACCCAGGCAAAGAAGCGTGGGAACACGCGGCTCAAGATGGCGAGGCGCACTGGCGGGTCTTGTTCTTGCAACGCCGGGCGCATGGCCATGTGGGCGAAGAACATGCCGCCGACCCAAATCACCGCCGCCAAAGTGTGCAGTGTGCTGGAAATGGGAAACAGGTATTCAGTGACATCCATGGTTCAGCCCTCGTGTTTTTCTTTTGGTTGGGGCGGTCAGATTAAGCGAACCGCTCCCAGCCCAAGGCGTTGATATCGATTTCAGGTGCTTTGTGTCCGGCCAAGTCAGCCGCAATGCGCGCCGTGCCTAAGGCCATGGTCCAACCCAGCATACCGTGTCCGGTGTTGATCACCAGATTTTCCTGCGCACCGCGTCCGACGACGGGAATGCTGTCCGGCGTTTGCGGACGCAGACCGGTCCAAAACTCTGCATGGCCAGTTTCAAGTCCGCGGGGGAACAATTTCATGACATTGTTCAACACCACGCGTGCGCGCTCTTCATCCAATTCGGTGTCATAGCCGCCAAATTCCAACATACCCGCAATGCGCAGTTTGTTGCCCAAGCGCGAAAACACCAACTTGTGATCATAGCTGGTGAGCGACATTTTCGGCGCACCTTCATCGTCTTTGACGGGCACGGTCACGGAATAGCCTTTGGCTGGATAGATCGGAACGTTTAGGCCTAAGCTGTGCAGGAATAACGGGCTGTAACTGCCTAAGGCCATGACATAGACATCGCCTTCGATGTCGCCTTGATCCGTTTGCACACATTTGATTTGCCAGTCTTCGCGTTTCAGGCCTGTGATGTCCGTGCCCAGTTGGAACTGGGCGCCACGCTTTTTGCAGCTCTCGGCCAAGGCTTCGGTGAAGGCCCGGCAATCTCCGCTTTCGTCCGACGCCGATAATGTCGCGCCAACGATGGGGCTTGCGCTGTGTTGAAGGGCCGGTTCTGTTTCCAGGCATCCGGCGCGGTCCATGATTTGGCGTTCCGATCCCAGCTCACGCAAGGCAACGGCGTGTTCGCGGGCAAGCCCAAAATCTCTGTCGTCACCATAAAGTGTCATGATGCCGGTGCGCATGTGTGAAAAGGCAATCTCTTCGCGTTCCAACGTCTGGTGCAGACGCTCACGGGCATACAGCGACAAGCGCAGCATGTGTTCGATGTTGTTGAAGTATTGCGGCTCGCTACAGCAGGCCATGAACTTGAGCGTCCAGCTCCACAGTTGGGGGTCCATGCGCAAGCGATACAGCAGCGGTGCGTCTTTTTTACCGAGCCATTTAATCGCTTTTCGCACGGTGCCGGGCTGTGCCAAGGGGCCATGATTGAACGAAAGCTGGCCGCCATTGGCAAAACTGGTTTCCTGCGCGACCGCATCTTGGCGGTCCACAACCGTCACGTCATGGCCGTCACACGCCAACTCATAGGCCGTGCTCACCCCAATGACACCTGCGCCAAGGACAATTACTTTCATCGGTTTCGTAAATCTTCTTAAAACTGTCTCACATCACCCCTTTAATTAGTACGCACTTAAGTTCCAGAAGTCTATGGCAAGCTTAGCAAAAACAGCCATGGCTGCTATACTGCGGACACAGCGCCAATGATCTGGAGAAGGGGCCCAAACCTATGGAAATTCTGAGCGTTACACAAATGCAAGCGGCAGACCGCACAGCCATTGCGTCAGGCGTTCTAGGTGAAGCCTTGATGGAAAATGCGGGCCGCGCGGTGGTTGACGCCATTGTCTTTCGTTGGGAAAAGCGCCCCGTTGCCGTCTTGGCCGGGCCGGGCAACAACGGCGGGGACGGCTATGTCATTGCCCGGCTGCTCAAAAAGCTGGGCTGGACGGTCACCGTCTATTCCCCGTGCGCGCGCAGCGATTATTTCGGTGATGCGGCCAAAAACGTCAAACGTTGGCGCAATAAAATTCAGCCGCTAGAGGCCGCGCTCGACGTGATTGCTTCCCAAGACGGTCCGGATGAATTGTTGGTGGTCGATGCTTTGTTTGGAACGGGCCTCACCCGTCCATTGGACGGTGCGGCGAAGATTTTGGCGGAACTGATCACCGTCGGCCAAGCCCAGGGCACCGCGCCCATTTTGGTGGCTGTGGACATTCCCAGTGGCCTCAATGGGGATACGGGCCGTGCGCTTGGCGGTCGCAGGCGGGGTGGCATTTGTTTTCACGCAGACCTCACCGTCACATTCTGCCGTCCAAAGCCCGCCCATGCCTTGATGCCCGGGCGTGGCGTGTGTGGTGACATCGTCATCGCCGACATCGGTGTCGAAGACAGTGTGGTGGCTGACGTTCATGGGGAAACGTATTTGAACACACCGGCTCTGTGGGCCGATAGCTTTCCGGTCTATGAAGAAGACATCCATAAATACGCCCGTGGTCATGTGGTCGTGCTGGGTGGGGAGACCATGACAGGTGCTGCGCGCTTGGCGTCTTTGGCTGTGCGCCGTGCGGGGGCCGGGCTGTGTACGGTGGCCGTTCCTAAAGCCGCGTTTCCCATTTACGCCGCCGCCCTTGATCCGGGAACCTTGGTTGCCCCGATTAAGGGCGTGAAAGACTTTAAGAAGATCATTGCGGATTCGCGCAAAAACGCGTGCGTCATTGGTCCTGGCGCGGGGCTCAGCACAGAAACGCGCGACATTGTTTTGGCGGCTGTGAAGGCTGGCAAAGCCTGTGTGTTGGACGCGGACGCGCTCTCCGTGTTTGAAAATGACCGCAAAGCTTTGTTCAAACTCGCCAAGGCTCAGCGCAAAGCCGACCAGAACAACGAAAGTGTGGTGCTCACCCCCCACGGTGGTGAATTCCAGCGCTTATTCCCCAATCTCGCCAAACGCCTGGCCCGGCCCAAGGTGTCGAGCGAAGACAGTAAGCTGTCCATCGTTCGTGAATCGGCAAAACGCTCAGGATGCGTGGTTTTGCTGAAAGGTCCAGACACAGTCATCGCCGCCCCTGATGGTCGCGCCAGCATTTCCGTCAATGCGCCCGCAACCCTTGCAACTGCCGGGGCAGGGGATGTGTTGGCCGGCATGATCGGCGCCCTGATGGGCCAAGATATGCCCGCGTTTGAAGCCGCCAACGCCGCCGTGTGGCTGCATGGTGAAGCGGCAAACGCCTTCGGTCCGGGGCTCATTGCCGAAGACATTTCCGACGAACTGCCGCGTCAACTGGATGTACTTTTGGAAGAGCTAGCCGAAACGGTTGTTTAGAGCCGTTGACAGGGCATCCTTTTTGTATAAAGTGCGCGCCACGCCCGGTTCCCGGGATAGTCGGCGGGCGTGGTGGAATTGGTAGACACGCCAGATTTAGGTTCTGGTGGCGCAAGCCGTGGGGGTTCAAGTCCCTCCGCCCGTACCAACTCTCCACAGCCATGGAAAACAAACGTTTTTCTGGTCCAGCCAACTGGGAAGCCGACATGAATTGAGCAGGTGCTCGCCCCGTCACGGACCAAGTCCTAAGACGGAAGGGCGTGCGCCCCGTTTTTATTGATAGAGATTGCTTAGGGTACGTCCATGCAGGTTACCGAAACCAAAAACGAAGGTCTTCGCCGCGAATACACCATTGTTGTTGAAGCTGGTGAATTCGAAGAACAGGTCACCAGCCGTTTGAACGAGCTGTCCAAAACCGTGCAAATGCCGGGCTTCCGCAAAGGTAAAGTGCCGGTCAGCTTGTTGCGTAAAAAATACGGCCAAAACGTCATGGGTGAAGCGCTCGAAAAAGCCGTTCAAGACGGTTCGCAAAAGGTCATCACCGACAACGACCTGCGCCCCGCCATGCAGCCGAAAATCGAAGTGACCAGCTTCGACGAAGGCAAAGACCTGGAATTCACCATGGCTGTGGACGTGATCCCACAAATCGATTTGGGTGATTTCTCCAAAATTTCCATCGAAACCCAAGTGGTTGAGCCGGACGAAACCGAAGTCGACAAAACTTTGGAGCGCATGGCCGATAGCTACAAAACCTCTGAGCCGGTTGCCAAAAAACGCAAAGCCAAAGCGGGTGATGTTGTGAACATCGACTTCTTGGGCAAAGTCGAAGGCGAAGCGTTCCCGGGCGGCGAAGCCAAAGGCTACGACTTGGAACTGGGTTCCGGTAGCTTCATTCCCGGCTTCGAAGACCAACTGATCGGCCAAAACCCGGGTGATGAGCTGGACGTCAACGTTCAGTTCCCCGAAGAGTATGGCGCCGAGAACCTGGCTGGCAAAGACGCCGTGTTCGAAGTGAAGATCAACGAGCTTAAAGAAGCCAAGCCGGCTGAAATCGACGACGAATTGGCCAAAAAAGCCGGTTTGGAAGACTTGGAAGCCCTGAAAGCCGCCATCCGCGACCAGCACAACCAGGGCTTCACCCGCATTTCGCGCGAAAAAGCCAAGCGTGCTTTGTTGGACGCGTTGAACGACCACTATGACTACGACTTGCCGCAAGGCTTGGTGGACGCCGAATACGAAGGCATTGTCAAAGCGTTCGAAGAAGCCAAAGAGCAAGGCCAAGAAGTCGAAGAGATGAGCGACGAAGACCGTGAAGCGGACTTCCGCGATATCGCCGCGCGCCGCGTCAAGCTGGGTCTGTTGTTTGCCGAAGTCGGCCGTGAAAACAACATCGAAATCACCCAGGACGACTTGCAAAAAGCCATCTTGGTCGAAGCCCAAAACTACCCGGGCCAAGAACAAATGGTCTTCAAGTATTACCAAGAAAACCCGCAGGCCATGCAAAACCTGTCCGGTCCGGTGTTTGAAGACAAAGTCACCGACTTCATCTTGGAACTGGCCAACGTCACCGAAAAAACCGTCAGCGTTGATGAGCTGATGGCCGAAGACGAAGAGCCCGCCAAACCGGCCAAGAAAAAAGCGGCTGCGAAGAAAAAAGCTCCGGCCAAGAAAAAGGCTGCAGCGAAGAAAAAAGCTCCGGCTAAGAAAAAAGCGGCTGCGAAGAAAGACGACTAAGTCTGAACGCTGTCATTTGACAAAACACCCCGTGAGCCTAGGCTTGCGGGGTGTTTTTATTTGTATGCAGCTCTGCGAAAAACCCAAAAAAAGGCGCATAAACCCTTTTCTTTTTAAAAAGCGGCCCCATACTCTCATTATCGGATGCTTTCGATTCCGCCTTTCCTCGAAGATATTCATTTAAGGACCAGTTCAAACCATGCGTGATCGCGATCCCATTGATTTTTACATGAACAGCCTGGTGCCCATGGTGGTCGAAACCACCAACCGCGGCGAACGGGCGTACGACATCTATTCCCGACTGCTCAAAGAGCGCATCATTTTTCTGACTGGCGGCGTGGAAGATCATGTCTCCAGCCTGATCTGCGCACAGCTGCTGTTTTTGGAAAGCGAAAACCCCACCAAGGATATTTCGTTTTACATCAACTCGCCCGGCGGCGTGGTGACGTCCGGTCTCGCCATTTATGACACCATGCAATACATCCGCCCCAAGGTTTCGACCGTGTGTATCGGTCAAGCCGCCTCCATGGGCTCTTTGTTGCTGGCTGCCGGTGAAGAGGGCATGCGTTATGCGCTGCCCAATGCACGTGTGATGATTCACCAGCCCTCAGGCGGTGCCCAAGGTCAAGCGACCGATATCGAAATCCAAGCCAAAGAAATCCTGTCTTTGCGGGCGCGCTTGAACGACATCTACGTCAAGCACACGGGGCAAAAGCTCTCCGACATCGAAGATGCCATGGAACGCGATAAGTTCTTGAGCCCGCAAGAGGCCAAAGACTTCGGCCTGATTGACGAAGTGGTCGACACCCGTCCCGACGAGGCTGACGCCGATGACGACGCGGGCAAGTCCGACGACTAAATAAACAAAGCTGAGCCCCTGCCCAAGCCGATTTGCGGCGGGCAGGGGCTTTGTTTTTGTCGATTCTAAAGTGATTTGCGCGCTTGTTTTAACAAATTCGCAAAGAATTGAGGTCTTAATCAAAGGGCGTAGACGAACACAGAATTGTTCAGTAATGCGGCGATAAGTTCGAGCCCGGGGCTATCCAAAGCCTTGTTTTGACTGATAAACCCCCCATATTCGGGGGACATGGCTCAACAAAGCGGCAACAAACGTTCGCGATTTGCCCCCGCGAAGGGCAAAGAGAATTTGAATTTTAAGTGACAAGGGGATTGTCCCTAGGCACTGCCAGTGGCTAAGATAAAGCCTGCAACCCCGCTGTGGCCCGTAATGGGTGGGGGCTAAAAAAAACGGAGAACACATGACCAAGTCCACGAACGGTGATTCCAAAAACACGCTGTATTGCTCGTTTTGCGGTAAAAGCCAGCACGAGGTCCGCAAGCTTATTGCCGGCCCGACGGTTTTCATCTGCGACGAATGTGTTGAGCTGTGCATGGACATCATCCGCGAAGAGCACAAAAGCTCTTTGGTGAAATCCGGCGAAGGCGTTCCCACACCGAAAGAAATTTGCGACGTTCTGGACGATTACGTCATCGGTCAGACCTATGCCAAGCGCGTCCTGTCTGTCGCGGTTCACAATCACTACAAACGTTTGGGCCATTCCGGTAAAAACAACGACGTCGAATTGGCGAAGTCCAACATCTTGCTGTTGGGCCCGACGGGTAGCGGTAAAACGCTCCTGGCGCAAACGTTGGCGCGCATTTTGGACGTTCCGTTCACCATGGCCGACGCCACAACCCTGACCGAAGCCGGTTACGTGGGTGAAGACGTTGAAAACATCATTTTGAAGCTGTTGCAGTCCGCCGACTACAATGTCGAGCGTGCCCAGCGCGGCATCGTCTACATTGATGAAGTCGATAAAGTCAGCCGCAAATCCGACAACCCCTCCATCACCCGCGACGTTTCGGGCGAAGGTGTGCAGCAAGCTTTGTTGAAAATCATGGAAGGCACCGTGGCCTCCGTTCCGCCTCAAGGTGGACGCAAGCACCCGCAGCAAGAATTCTTGCAAGTGGACACGACGAACATCTTGTTCATCTGTGGCGGCGCGTTTGCGGGCTTGGACAAAATCATCTCCATGCGTGGCAAAGGCTCGTCCATCGGCTTTGGCGCCGATGTGAAAGCACCGGACGCACGTGGTGTTGGCGAGGTCCTGCGCGAACTGGAGCCCGAAGATCTGTTGAAATTCGGCCTGATCCCTGAATTCGTCGGCCGTGTTCCGGTCTTGGCGACTTTGGAAGATTTGGACAAAGAGGCTCTGGTCACCATCCTAACCGAACCGAAAAACGCTTTGGTCAAGCAATACCAGCGTTTGTTTGAAATGGAAGACGTCTCGCTGACGTTTACCGAGGGTGCGTTGATGAGCATCGCCGAAAAAGCGGTCGAACGCAAAACCGGCGCCCGTGGCTTGCGCTCCATCATGGAAGGCATCTTGCTGGACACCATGTTTGAACTGCCGGGTCTCGATGGTGTGGAAGAGGTTGTCATCAACCGCGAAGTCGTCAACGAAGGCGCCAAACCGCTGTTTATCTACGCCGATCGCAGCGAAGAAGTCGAATCTAGCGCTTAGGCTGCGTCTACTAGATACTCGATTGACACAAGAATCGGGCACTTCAGCCCCTTAAACGACCGCCGAGAGCTAAAATTCTCGGCGGTTTCGTCTTTTTTTCTTCATGAAAGGCCTGTTTTCGGCCCTTTATCCCCATTATTTGCCTCAAAACACGAAATTTTGCCCCGTGAGCCCTTGCAGAAGGTGCTAATCGGGTCCATCTTTTGAAGAACACCCCCCCCCGAAAAGGCCAATACATACTCAACAAGGCCGCATCCACTTTTTTGTTAAAGGACTTCGTATCGATATGAGCGACATTATATCTCAAAACGATATGCTCCCCGTTTTGCCGTTGCGCGACATTGTGGTGTTCCCGCACATGATCGTCCCCCTGTTTGTGGGCCGCGAAAAATCGGTTAAAGCGCTGGAAGACGTCATGCGCGAAGACAAGCAGATTTTGCTGGTCGCGCAAAAGAACGCCGCGCAAGACGAGCCGCAACCGGAAGACATCTACGAAGTCGGCACCGTTTCGACGGTTTTGCAATTGCTGAAATTGCCCGACGGGACGGTTAAGGTCTTGGTTGAAGGTGGTCGTCGCGCCAAAATCCAGAAATACGGCGAGAACGAAGACTTTTTCCAAGCCGAAGTCGAATTCATCGACGAAGAAGAAGGCAACGAAAAAGAGCTGGAAGCTCTGTCGCGCTCGGTGGTGACGGAATTTGAGCAATACATCAAGCTCAACAAAAAAATCCCGCCTGAAGCCCTGGTGTCCATCAACCAAATCGAAGACGCGTCGAAGCTTGCCGACACGGTGGCGTCGCACTTGGCGTTGAAGATTTCCGAAAAGCAGGAATTGCTGGAAATCCAAACTACAGGTGAGCGCTTAGAGCGCGTCTATTCCTATATGGAAGGCGAAATCGGCGTCCTGCAGGTTGAAAAGAAAATCCGCTCCCGCGTCAAACGCCAGATGGAAAAAACCCAGCGCGAGTACTATTTGAACGAACAGCTCAAAGCCATTCAAAAAGAACTTGGCGAGGGCGAAGAAGGCAAGGACGAAAACGCCGAGCTGGAAGAAAAGATCAAGAAAACCCGCTTGTCCAAAGAAGCGCGTGAAAAATGTATGGCCGAGCTGAAGAAGCTCAAAGCCATGTCGCCCATGTCGGCGGAAGCCACGGTGGTGCGTAACTATTTGGACTGGATGCTGGGCATTCCTTGGAAGAAAAAGTCTCCGGTCAAAAAGGACCTCAACAAAGCCCAAGACGTTCTGGACGCCGATCACTACGGCTTGGAAAAAGTCAAAGAACGCATCTTGGAATACTTGGCCGTTCAGGCCCGCACCAAAAAGCTCAAAGGTCCGATCTTGTGCTTGGTGGGCCCGCCGGGTGTCGGTAAGACGTCCTTGGGTAAATCCATTGCCCACTCCACAGGCCGCAAATTTGTGCGCATGTCCTTGGGCGGCGTACGTGATGAGAGCGAAATCCGCGGTCACCGTCGCACCTACATCGGCTCCATGCCCGGTAAAGTCATCCACGGCATGAAAAAAGCCAAAGTTTCGAACCCACTGTTCTTGTTGGATGAAATCGACAAGATGGGCTCGGACTGGCGCGGCGATCCGGCATCTGCGCTGTTGGAGGTCTTGGACCCCGAGCAAAACTCGACGTTCAACGATCATTACTTGGAAGTGGACTACGATTTGTCGGACGTCATGTTCGTCACCACTGCCAACACCATGAATATGCCGGGACCGCTCCTGGATCGTATGGAGATCATCCGTCTGTCGGGTTACACCGAAGACGAAAAGGTCGAAATCGCCAAGCGCCACTTGCTGCGCAAGCAGTTGGATGCCCACGGCCTGAAAGAGGGCGAGTGGTCCATTTCCGACGGTGCGCTGCGTGACTTGATCCGTTACTACACCCGCGAAGCCGGTGTGCGGAACTTGGAACGTGAAATCGCTAAACTGGCGCGTAAAGCCACCAAAGAGATTTTGATGGAAGCAGACGTTGATCACATCAAGGTCACGTCGCGCAATCTGGAAAAATATTCCGGCGTTAAACGCTTCCGCTATGGCGAATTGGAAGAAGAAGACAAAGTCGGCATCACCACGGGCTTGGCTTGGACTGAAGTGGGCGGCGAGATCTTGCAGATCGAAGCACTCATGGTTCCAGGAAAAGGCCGCATGACCATCACCGGTAAACTGGGTGATGTGATGACGGAATCCATCCAAGCGGCCAAATCCTATGTTCAGTCCCAAGCCACCGAATTTGGGGTCGAACCGCCCGTGTTCCACAAACGCGACATCCACGTTCACGTTCCCGAAGGGGCGACGCCGAAAGACGGACCAAGCGCAGGTGTTGGTATGGTGACGTCGATCGTGTCCGTGCTGACAGGCGTAGCCGTTCGCAAAGATGTGGCCATGACCGGCGAGATTACCTTGCGCGGGCGCGTTCTGCCCATCGGCGGCTTGAAAGAAAAGCTGTTGGCGGCGCTGCGTTCTGGCATCAAAACGGTGCTGATTCCGCAAGACAATGAAAAGGACTTGGCTGAAATTCCCGACAACGTGAAGAAGGGGCTGGAAATCATTCCGGTGTCCTACGTTGCGGAAGTTTTGGAACACGCCTTGGCTGAAAAACTCGAGCCCATTGAGTGGAATGAGGACGAAGTCGACGCGGCTGTGGCCTCTGGCTCGACCGATTCGGATACGGGCGACGTCATCACGCACTAATCGTGCTGAAAAACCGCAGAATCCTTTACAAAACAAACGGCCCCCGGCGAAAAACTAACTTCGCCGGGGGCTTTTTTGTCAGGATTTTGTCAGGAATATTGGGGCTGGTGTGGAAAAAGCTAAAAAAAGCGCTGAAACCCGCAAAAAACTGGGGAAAAGTCTATATGTGCGATTGACGAAAAACGCTTTTCGGCCTTAAATCCGTCATCAACGAATCACAGCGCCCACGCGGCGCTTTTCTAAACCACCAATCCTTGATTTATAAAGGGGGCCTTAAGTTGAACAAGAATGATCTGATTGCCGCTGTCGCTACCAGCACCGAGCTTTCCAAAGCAGACGCTACCAAAGCTGTCGACGGTGTTCTCGAAGCCATCACCGGCTCTCTGAAAGACGGCAACGAAGTTCGCCTGGTCGGCTTCGGCACGTTCAGCGTCGCAAACCGCGCTGCTTCCACGGGTCGCAACCCGCGCACCGGTGAAACCATCCAAATTCCGGCCTCTAAACAGCCGAAATTCAAAGCTGGTAAAGCTTTGAAAGACGCCGTCAACTAAGACAGCGTTTGAACGATTTAACGGTCGTCTCTGAATTGAGACGGCCGTTTTTCGTTCTGTGAAAGAGAGGGGTTGTCATCCAGTCCCGGGCACAGTAGTGTGCGCCCCTCAAAAGCACTTAAGGGCGATTAGCTCAGTTGGGAGAGCATCTCGTTTACACCGAGAGGGTCGGCGGTTCGAGCCCGTCATCGCCCACCATATTCAAAAGGCCTGACGATGAATTCCGTCAGGCCTTTTTTCATGAAAAAAAGCATTTTATCACACTTTTGCTGTTCCATTTTATACAGCCTGTTCTTATCCTGATCAGATGCTTTAAACGTGCGAAACAAGACCTGCTCGAGGGAAAATTGGACAAATCAAACGAAGAGATCTTTGCCGATGAAATGTGGCAGTGGATTCACAAACGACTGTTGGTGCTGATCAACGGAATTCCAAAAACTTTGCCAGAAGAGCGCAAGCCGCCGTTCGTTTTGTCCAAAGACTTTGCCGCGCTTTATGAAGCTGTCGCGCGAAAGATTGTTATACCCAACATGTCGGACCGTATGCGGGCTGTTTACCATCGTATGGACGACCAAGAACCGGAAGAACGTGCGAATTTCCTCCGGGCGTTTTTAGACACCGATAATGGCCGCACACATCTATGGGAATCGTGGAAGTCGTCTTGGGACGACACCATGGCGCAAAAGGCCATACCGCCTAAACCAAAGCCCAAACCGAAAGGTTTGAAGGCCATGTTTAAAAGTGACGACACGCCGAAGTTCGGCCCCGGTGCGATGAGTGAAGAACAATGGCGCAAAAAGGCCACGCAAATCAAAGCCAAGAATAAGGCAAGTGCCCAGAACTTTGCCCATTTGCTCAAACCTTCTAACGATTACATCGCGCCGACAGCGGATGACAATATATTGCTGCGGAACTTTTTCGGCATCAATGCGAACGCGCTGAACAAGCAAATCACGGCGATCCGTCAAATCGTTAATCAAGGTAACAACGTGGGGCGCACCTTCGACACGTATCAAAATGCTAAAGACGTCGATTTGGCGTTGTTGGCAAACTGCTACAAACTCACCGATCCGTTGATTGAAGGTGACAAAATCCTCAAGCATTTGATGTTGGCGCATTCAAAATCTGACTATCCGTTAACCGGGCGATTTTTGTCCGAATTTTTCAAAGATCGTGGTGCTGAATAATACAAAAGATAAATTCAATTCATAATTTCAAGGCGTGCCAACGACCATCAAAGTAGGCTATGGTGCTTGAAACGCAACAAATGCGTATGAGAGTGGAAAAGTGCATGTCACAAGACCCTTTAGACAAGCCCGAGCTTGAACATGAACTTTTGCGAGAATTCGCCCATGAAATCCGCACGCCGTTGACGGCGATGATTGGCTATACCTCGTTTTTGCGCAAATCCGACAAGGTCAAATTGTCCGAAGAGCAGGCTCAGGACTATGCCCAGCGTTTGCATGCCTCCACCAAACGCCTTTTGGAAATTACCGAGCGTGTGCTGGACGAAGCCGTGCGCGGCGAGCCCCGGGTGATAAAACAAAAATTTAAGTTCGAGCCGTTTGCCGATGAATTGCTGCAAACCTTCGAAGGTTTGGCTCTGGAACGCGGGGTTGAACTGGTGCTGGATGTCTCCAAAAAGTTCCCCACATTGGTGACCGATCCGGTCTTGCTTTATGAAATGATGACCAACTTGATCGCAAACGCTTTGAAGTTCACGCCACGGGGCGGAAAGGTGAAGATCAAGGGGGAAGTCGACATTCACAACGAAGGCATCATCTTGGTGATCCAAGACACCGGTAAAGGTATTCCGGCCTCGATTTTGATGCGCATGATGCAGGTTGAAGACGCGCCCAACCTGTCCTCAACGTCAGAGCAACGCTGCTGGGGCCAAGGTGTGCACTTGGTCCGTCAAAAAGCCAAGCTTTTGGGCGGGCGCTTGGAAATTGAAAATGCCCCTCAGGGCGGAACTGTGGCTTGTATCCGCCTGCCCAAAGACTAAGTACAAACTATGGCTCAAGCGAACCTCAGCGTCGTCGACTTGTTTTCCATCGGCATCGGCCCGTCGAGCTCGCATACGGTTGGGCCGATGCGGGCAGCCTACCGTTTTGTCTCCGAATTGGGTGCGGTCGGCCAACTTTCGTCGACGGCAAGTTTGAGCGTCACACTGTTCGGTTCGTTGGCGCTGACCGGGCGCGGCCACCACACGGATAAGGCCGTCGTGTTGGGCCTGTCGGGCAAACGCCCCCGATCCATTGAGGCATGCGACGTTCCGGCCATCGTCGAAGATGTTCAAACAAACAAATCCCTCAGGCTTGGTGGCGAGAAATCCATAGCTTTCGATATGGAAGCCGACATCATTTTTTTGGGCACGGAAGTGTTGCAGCGTCACACCAACGCCATGCGCTTGGAAGCCTTCGATGGTGACGGACAATTGTTGCGCTCAGGCGTGTTTTATTCCATCGGCGGCGGCTTTGTGGTGGAGGAGGGCGACAGCCACACCGACACCTATTCTTCCGCCGACAACATCCGGCTGCGCTATCCATTTTCGTCCGCCGCAGAGCTGTTGGAGCTGTGCGTGGAAGAAAACCTATCCATCGCTGAAATCATGTTGGCCAACGAAACGGCGTGGCGTGACGAACATGAAACCTTGGCTTTTTTAGATCAAATCCACACGGTCATGGACGGCTGCATCGACCGGGGGCTGAAAGCAGAGGGCCGTTTGCCGGGTGGTTTGGACGTGCCCAGGCGCGCCAAAAGCTTGTTTGACGATTTGCAAGCCAAGTCCGAAGGGGCCCTGACTGACCCGCTGACGATTATGGATTGGGTGAATTTATACGCTTTGGCGGTGAACGAAGAAAACGCGTCCGGCGGACAAGTGGTCACGGCGCCGACAAACGGGGCGGCAGGTATTATTCCAGCCGTTATTCGCTACTACGAACGCTTCTGCCCGCACCGCGCACCCAGTCCGCGCGGCGGTGTGCGGGACTTCTTGCTCACAGCTGCAGCCATAGGTGTGCTGTATAAAACCCGGGCTTCGATTTCGGGGGCTGAGGTGGGCTGCCAGGGCGAAGTTGGCGTGGCGTGTTCCATGGCGGCAGCGGGGCTTACGGCTGCCCTGGGTGGCACCAATGAACAAATCGAAAACGCCGCTGAAATCGGAATGGAGCACAATTTGGGCCTGACCTGCGATCCCATCGGCGGCTTGGTGCAAATTCCGTGTATCGAACGCAATGCCATGGGCGCGATTAAGGCCATCAACGCCGCGCGCTTGGCACTTAAGGGGGATGGCTCTCACTTTGTCAGCCTCGACCAAGTGATCGAAACCATGCGCCAGACCGGGCTGGATATGCAGTCCAAATACAAAGAGACGTCTCAGGGTGGTCTGGCCGTCAATGTGGTGGAATGCTAGCGATTTGACGTTCCATGTTGTGAAGGGCTCCGCAATCCCTTACATATTCATGTGAGGAATAACCCGGGTGCTTCTACAATAATCGGGAACCCAGGCGTTGACGAGAATGGACACGACCAACCAAAAGGTAGGGATTTGGCTTGTTGCGGCCCTTTGGGTTGTGATGAGTGTCTGTGTTGTGGGCTCTACAGAGGCCCGCGATGTGCAAAAGCGTGTATTGGTGCTTTCCACGCTTCATGACGGCATGCCTTGGCAGCAACATATCCGAAAAGGTCTGGAAGATGAAAACCGCAGAACGGGGAACCGTCTGCAAATCTTCATGGAAAGTTTGGATGCTCAGCGGTTTCGGGGGAAAAGCTTTCACCCTGCGTTCGCAGCGTTTTTAGAAGCGAAATATGCCGACAAATCCATTGATCTCATTGTGACCGAAGGCTATCACGCCGCCCAGTTTCTTCATGATCGTCCCAACCTGTTGCAAACGGCTGAGCGGCTGATCGTTGAGCGGGGCTTTAAACTGCCAAATGTGAACAGCTTGTCCATCGGCCTGGACTTCTCCAATGCCCTTTTGGAAGTGGACCGGTTGGTGAAGCCCAAAACCGTGTACGTGGTCGCGGATGCCAATTCTGAGTGGGAAAAAGCCCGTGTCGGCAAGGTTCGCGAAGCCCTTGCTGACATCAATGTTGGCTTTAAAACCGAATTTCTGCTGAGCCTGCCCATGGATGAGCTGTTGGAGCGTGTCGCCTTTCTGCCTGAAGACAGCGCAATTTTTTATGCTTTGGTGTTTTCCGACGGAAACGGCAACCGCATGAAGCCTTATCAGGCGGCCCGCTTGATTGCCGACAGAGCCAACGTGCCCATGTTCAGCCATTGGCGGGTGTTGTTGGGTAGCGGTACGCTGGGTGGTTATCTGTTGTCGGGCGAACGGGTTGGGAAACGGGTCGTGGACACCATTTTGAACGTAGAAGGTTCGAACGTATCCCCCTTTGGGATCTATTACGACTACGCAGCCATGGATAAGTGGGGGGTAGAACGCGATCAATTGCCCCTACAGGCGCATATCCACAATTACGAACCGTCCTTTGGGGAGATGTACAAACGCGAGATCCTGGCGTTTGCCATTGTCATGCTGTTGATTGCCGTCTTGTTGGCCAGTTTGGTTCATTCCAACACCACCCGACGCCAGGCGGTGCAAGAGCTTCAGCGCGAACGCGCGCTGTTGGCTGACCGGGTGGAGCAGCGCACGCGGGACTTGACAGAAAGTGAAGAAAAATACCGTTCGATCTTTGAGGCCTCACGCGTGGGTTTTGCGCTGTGCCGCATGGATGGGTCCTTGGTAGAGGCCAACCAGGCCTATTTAGACATTATCGGTTACACCCACTCCGAAGCCAAGAGCCTGACCTATTGGGACTTAACGCCGCGCTCGTTCGAGCCTCAGGAGATGGAACAGCTTAACTCCATGGAACAAACCGGCGCTTACGGGCCTTATGAAAAGCACTACATTCACAAAAACGGCCAAAAGGTTCCCGTCATGCTCAACGGTGCCGTCACCCGCGGAGCGGATGGAGAGGATTACATCTGGTCCATTGTTCAAGACATAACAGAGCGCGAGCATATCGAGCGCACCAAGTCGGAACTGATCTCGACCGTCAGCCACGAACTGCGCACGCCGCTGACCTCCATCAAAGGCTCGCTTGAACTTGTTCTGGGTGGCGTCGCAGGGCAGCTGGAGCCCAAAGCTACCGAGCTGTTGGGCCTTGCCGAGCGCAATGTGCACCAGCTGGCCACCTTGATTGACGACATCTTGGATTTGGAAAAGCTTCAGTCCGACACCATGGAATTCCACATGGAAACGTTTGAGCTGTCTGAGCTGGTGCAAAAGGGCGTTGCCGTGAACGAAGGGTACGCCCAAGAATATGGCGTGCTGTTTAAATTGGACGAGCCATTGGACCAGGCTTACGTCTCAGGTGATAAAATCCGCCTGATCCAGGTGCTGTCCAACCTGTTGTCCAATGCAGCCAAGTTTTCGCCCAAAGGGGAAGAGGTGGTGATTTCCATCACAAACACGGGAACGCATGGCCGCGTGAGTGTGAAAGACAAGGGGCTCGGTATCCCCGAAGCCTTCCAAGACCACGTGTTCGACAGGTTTTCACAAGAAGATGGGTCCGACCAGCGGGCTCAAACCGGAACGGGACTGGGGCTGAGTATTTGCAAAACCATCATCGACAAGCACGAAGGCAACATCGCCTTCGAAACCCTACCAGATCAAGGCACAACGTTTTACTTTGACGTGCCGTTGGCGGATTAGCTGACAGCGCCTGACACATCTTCAATCAACTCCACCAACACATGACCTGCGGTGATGTGGGCTTCTTGGATGCGACCGGTGTCTTTGGCGGGGACGATGAAGGCTTCGTCGCACAAGGGCACGGCTTTGCCGCCTGTGCCGCCTAAGAAGCCAAATACGGTGATGCCCATTTCTTTGGCCGCTTCCATGGCCTTAATCACATTGCCGGAGTTGCCCGACGTGGTGATGCCCACCAAAACGTCGCCTTTTTGGCCGAGACCGCGCAGGGTGCGTTCAAAAATATAGTCATAGCCGTAATCATTGCCGCAGGCGGTCATGGTGGACGGGTCTTGGGCCAGCGTCAGCGCGGGCAGGGCGCCACGATCGCGGTCGGAGCGCAAACGCACCAAAAGCTCAGCGGCAATGTGCTGAGCGTCAGCCGCAGAGCCACCGTTGCCGCAAAACATGATTTTACCGCCGTTTTTGACGCAATTTCCGGCAATTTGTGCCATGCGCGCGAGGATTTCAGGGGCGTCGCTGTCGGCGATTTGGCTTTTCACGTCGGCTGATTCGCGAAAGACGGCTTTGATGCGGGCATGGGAACTGGCATGTAAATCGGTTTGGCTCACGATGTTTTCCGAACTTTTACTCTGTAAGGGGGCTCAAGGCCCTGACATTGCATGCTTCCGATCCCCTTGGCAAGGCTTTGAAACGGGGAGTTTCCTGGTTGTTCCAGGCGATGTGAATTTTTTTTGAAAAAAACGCCATATCATCGCTTGACGCCCACCCGGGGCTGCTTTACATAAACGCCACTTCGAACGGCGGACATGTTCCAAACTTCGAAGCCTCGGAAAGGCATGGGGGTGTAGCTCAGTTGGTTAGAGCGCCGGCCTGTCACGCCGGAGGCCGCGGGTTCGAGTCCCGTCACTCCCGCCATTCCAAGCCTAAAAAACCGCAGCCCTTGGGTTGCGGTTTTTTGCTTTATCACCCCTAAAAATGACTCAAATATTGCGCCGCACAAATAATCTGTGTGGAATTCTCATTCTGGACTTGAATGAACCGTAAAACTGGGTAGTGTGTGCCTACCCAATCGGGGATAGGTGTTTTGAGGGAAATACTCTATATAATCCGAACCTCGAAAGGGGAGTGAGTCGCACCAAATGCTAATACAACAACGGTGCACGAACTCTTTTAGACAAAGAACAGCAACGGAACGGCCTGGGGAGTTCCGAAGAACTAAAGCGGCTACAGCCTGCTTGTGCTCTGAGATGTAAAAAAGCGCTTAGCGCCCTGAAATCTCTTTTGATAAACAAGCACAACGTGGTATTCGTTTTAGGCCTCCCCAGCTAACGTCTCGGCGGGAGCCCCATTATGAGCGAAGCGCTCTTATCTGATTATTTCCCGGTTTTGGTATTTATCGGCATCGCTGGTGTCATGGCGGTCTTTATGATCGCGGCCAGCTGGATTATCGGCCGCCAAAAACCGGACCCCGAAAAAGATTCGGCCTACGAATGCGGCTTTGAAGCGTTCGAAGACGCGCGCATCAAGTTTGATGTGCGTTTTTATCTTGTGGCCATCTTGTTCATCATCTTCGACCTTGAAGTCGCGTTCTTGTTCCCCTGGGCGGCGAACTTGGGCGCCATAGGCCTGTTGGGCTTTTGGTCCATGATGATCTTTTTGGGTGTTCTCACCATCGGCTTTATTTATGAATGGAAGAAGGGAGCTCTGGAATGGGAGTAGACACCAAACCCAGCCAAGCACAGAGCGCTGAGCTTCAGCCCATCCCCCCGGGATTGGAACAAGACGCCATCTTGGCCCAAGTTCAAGACGAGCTGAACGAGCGTGGCTTTGTCGTCGCTAATGTTGACAAGTTGGTCAACTGGGCGCGCACCGGTTCGCTTTGGCCCATGACCTTTGGTCTGGCGTGCTGCGCTGTGGAAATGATCCACGCGTATATGAGCCGTTACGATCTGGACCGCATGGGCGTCGTACCGCGCCCGAGCCCGCGCCAGTCGGACGTGATCATCGTCGCCGGTACGCTTACCAACAAAATGGCCCCGGCCTTTCGCAAAGTTTACGACCAAATGTCAGAGCCCCGGTGGGTGATCTCCATGGGCTCGTGCGCGAACGGTGGTGGGTACTATCACTATTCCTATTCGGTGGTGCGCGGTTGTGACCGTGTGGTTCCGGTAGACATCTACGTGCCGGGCTGCCCGCCCACGGCTGAAGCGCTGATTTACGGCATCTTGCAGCTGCAAAAGAAGATTAAGCGGACCGGGACGCTGTTTCGCTAAGGCTTTCGTCTGAAAAGACAAACTGGGAGTTTTTGGACCTATGGATCCAGCCCTTGAAGAACTAAAAGAAGTCATCACCTTATCGCTCAAGGAGTCCGTTCTGGACACGTCCGAGAGCCGTGGTGAGCTATCCATCGAAGTCATGCGCGACGATATCGAACGTGTTTTGACCTTCTTGCGTGACAATGTGAACTGCCAATTTAAGCAGTTGCTGGACCTTTGCGGTGTTGATTACCCCGAACGTGAAGAACGTTTTGAGGTGGTCTACAACTTGCTGTCCATGACGCACAACTTCCGCATCCGTGTGAAGGTGCGCACAGCAGGTCAGCCTGTGCCAAGCGTTGTCGGTGTGTTTTCCACCGCTGGCTGGTTTGAGCGTGAATGCTGGGATTTGTTCGGTGTGCCGTTCGAAGGCAATCCGGATCTGCGCCGCATCCTGACGGATTACGGTTTCCAAGGCCATCCGCTGCGCAAAGACTTCCCGCTGACGGGTTTTGTTGAAATGCGCTACGACGATGAGAAAAAACGTGTTGTCTATGAGCCGGTGAAAATGACCCAGGAATTCCGCTCGTTCGATTTCCAAAGCCCGTGGGAAGGCGTGCCGCGCACGCTGCCGGGTGACGAGAAAGCCGAACAGCAAGCGGAAGAAGGGGAGGCTTAAGCTATGTCGCAAAACCAAATTAAAAACATGACGCTGAACTTCGGCCCGCAACACCCGGCGGCACACGGCGTTTTGCGCATGGTGTTGGAAATGGACGGCGAAATCGTCGACCGTGCCGACCCGCACATCGGTTTGCTGCACCGTGGCACCGAAAAGCTGATTGAAAACAAAACCTACCAACAAGCGACGCCGTATTTTGATCGCTTGGACTATGTGGCGCCGCAAAACCAAGAACATGCATTTGTCTTGGCAGCCGAAAAGCTTTTGGGCATCGAGGTTCCGGAACGCGCCCAATATATTCGCGTGCTGTACTGCGAAATCGGCCGCATCTTGAACCACATCTTGAACGTTTCGTCTTACGCCATGGACGTCGGTGCCATGACGCCCATGCTTTGGGCGTTTGAAGATCGTGAACGTTTGATGGAATTTTGCGAACGCGTCTGTGGCGCGCGCATGCACATGAACTACTTCCGCGTCGGCGGTGTGGCCCGTGACATGCCCGAAGGCCTGGCCGAAGACATCCTGGCGTGGGCCGATCAGTTCCCGCAGATGATCGACGACATGGAAACGTTGCTGACCAACAACCGTATCTTCAAACAGCGGACCGTTGACGTGGCCATCGTTTCCGAAGCCGAAGCGTTGGATTGGGGCTTTACCGGCCCGAACCTGCGGGCATCGGGCGTTGCTTGGGACTTGCGTAAATCGCAGCCCTACGACGCGTATGAGAAGATGGATTTCGACATTCCGGTGGGCAAGCACGGCGACTGTTATGATCGCTATTACATCCGCATGCTGGAAATGCGCGAAAGCTTGAAAATCATCAAGCAAGCCATTAACGAAATGCCCGAAGGCCCTGTTATCACTGAAGACCGTAAGGTCGCATCCCCGCCGCGCGCAGAGATGAAGAAGTCGATGGAACAGCTGATCCACCACTTCAAACTGATGACCGAAGGCATGCACGTGCCCGAAGGTGAAACCTATACCGCTGTCGAAGCACCCAAGGGCGAATTTGCCGTCTTTTTGGTGTCTGACGGCTCCAACAAACCGTATCGCTGTAAAATCCGCGCCCCTGGGTTTGCGCACCTGCAAGCCATGGACTTCATGTGCAAAGGTCACATGCTGGCCGACGCGGTCGCTGTGATCGGTTCTATTGATATTGTGTTTGGTGAGATCGATCGATGAGTGAGACTCCAATTACAGAGGGTGGCGTAGACTTCGCCTTTAGCCCCGAAAACCTAGAAGCGGCGAAAGCCATTCTGGCGAAATACCCCGAAGGCCGCGAAGCGAGCGCGACCATGCCGTTGTTGACCCTGGCTCAGCGCCAAAACGACAACTGGTTGCCGCGCGAAGCCATGGACGTGGTGGCGGATATGGTGGGCTTAGCCCCGATCCGCGTGTATGAGGTCGCGACCTTCTACACCATGTACAACTTAAAACCCGTGGGCAAAAACTTCGTTCAGGTCTGCACCAACATCTCTTGCCTCATCAAAGGCTCCGACGATGTGTTCAAGGCGTGCAAGAAGAAACTCGGCGTCGGCAATGGCGAAACCACCGAGGACGGCGCGTTCACGCTTTTGGAAGTCGAATGCTTAGGTGCCTGCGTCAACGCACCGATGATGCAGATCAACGACGACTATTACGAAGACCTGACCGGGGAAACTACGGAAAAGGTCTTGGACGCGTTGGCAAAGGGCGAGCAGCCGACAACGGGTGTTCAGTCCGGTCTGCGTGTTGGCTGTCAACCGGCTGGTGGCTTGACCACCCTGACTGGGGAGGAATGAGCCATGCTTCATGATCGTGATCGCATCTTCACCAACATCTATGGCATCCACGACACCGGCGTCAAAGGCGCCATGTCGCGCGGCGACTGGGACAACACCAAGGACCTGATCGCTAAGGGGCGCGAATGGATCGTCGACGAAATGAAGACGTCCGGCCTGCGTGGTCGCGGCGGTGCTGGCTTTGGCACGGGTATGAAGTGGTCCTTCATGCCCAAAGAAAGCGACGGTCGTCCGCACTATCTGGTCATCAACGCTGACGAAGGCGAACCGGGGACGTGTAAAGACCGCGAAATCCTGCGTGCTGAGCCGCACAAACTGATCGAAGGCGCTTTGCTGGCGTCCGTCGGTATTGGCGCACATGCGTGTTACATCTACGTGCGCGGTGAGTTCTATCGCGAAGCCGAAGCTTTACAAAAAGCCATCGACGAAGCCTATGCCGAAGGCCTTGTTGGCAAAAACGCCTGCAAATCCGGCTATGACTTCGACATCTACATTCACTTAGGCGCCGGCGCATACATCTGCGGCGAAGAAAGTGCCTTGATTGAAAGTATCGAAGGCAAAAAAGGTCAGCCGCGCTTAAAACCGCCGTTCCCCGCGAACTGTGGCTTGTATGGTTGCCCGACGACGGTGAACAACGTGGAATCCATCGCTGTGGTGCCGGATATCCTGCGCCGGGGCGGGGCTTGGTTTGCGGGCTTGGGCCGGGAAAATAACACGGGCGTGAAATTGTTCTGTGTGTCCGGCCACGTCAACAACCCGTGCACCTTCGAAGAAGAAATGGGCGTTCCCATGAAGGAAATGCTCGAAAAGCACTGCGGCGGCATTGTTGGCGGCTGGAACAACTTAAAAGGCGTCATTCCCGGCGGCTCTTCGGTTCCGGTCATGACCAAAGGCCAATGCGATAGTGCTTTGATGGACTATGACGGTTTGAAGGAGCACGGCTCGTCTTTGGGCACGGCTGCGGTCATCGTTATGGACCAATCCGTCGATATGGTGCGCGCGATTACGCGCCTCAGCCGTTTTTACATGCATGAAAGCTGCGGCCAATGCACCCCGTGCCGTGAAGGTACGGGCTGGATGTGGCGCATGATGGAACGCATTAACGAAGGCAACGCCACCATCGACGAAATCGATTTGTTGGAAGACGTCACCCGCCGGATCGAGGGTCACACCATTTGTGCCCTTGGCGACGCGGCCGCTTGGCCGATCCAAGGTCTGATCAAACATTTCCGTCATGAAATGGAAGATTAAGATCTTGGCGAAAGCCGGAACCAAACCTGCTGCCGACGCGGCCGAATAAGATTAGTTAGAGGAAGGGGAGCCATGCCAAAGCTCACCATTGATGGACAGGAAATCGAAGTCGACGCCAGCATGACTGTGCTGCAGGCTTGCGAACAGGCCGGGATTGAAATCCCGCGTTTCTGTTATCACGAACGACTGCCACTGTCCGGCAACTGCCGTATGTGTCTGGTGGAAATGGAACGCGCACCGAAGCCGGTCGCGTCATGCTGTATGCCTGTGGGCGACGGTATGGTGATCCACACCAACACGGAAAAAGTCAAAAAGATGCGCGAAGCGGTGATGGAGTTCTTGCTCATCAATCACCCGCTGGACTGCCCGATCTGCGATCAAGGCGGCGAATGCGACCTGCAAGACCAAGCGGTAGGCTACGGTTGTGGCGAAAGCCGCTACGACGAAGAAAAACGCGCGGTCAAAGACAGCTACTACGGACCGCTGATCCGCACGCAAATGACGCGCTGCATTCACTGTACGCGCTGTGTGCGGTTCTCGTCCTCCATCGCGGGCACGTCGGAGCTGGGCGGCACCTTCCGGGGTGAACACTTAGAAATCGGCACCTACGTCGGAAACACGATCAAGTCTGAGCTTTCAGGCAACATGATCGATTTGTGCCCCGTCGGTGCGCTGACCAACTTGCCGTATGCTTACAAAGCCCGCTCTTGGGAGCTGAAAAAGACCGAAAGCATCGATGTGCTGGACGGTTTGGGCGCGGCGATCCGCGTTGATGCACGCGGCGGCGAAGTGCTGCGCGTTATTCCGCGCTTGAACGACGATGTGAACGAAGAATGGCTGGGCGATAAATCGCGCTTTGCTTGTGACGGTCTGAACCGTCAGCGTTTGGATCGTCCGTACGTCAAAAAAGACGGCAAACTGACCCCGGTCAACTGGGACGACGCTTTTGCGGCCATCAAAGCCAAAGTCGACGGCTTGGACGGTTCCAAAATCGCCGCACTCGCCGGTGACTTGGTGGACGTCGAAGCCATGACGGCATTGAAAGACTTGCTGGAAAGTTTGGGCTCCAAAAATATGGATTGCCGCCAAGAAGGCAGCGCCATGGCCCCAACCGTTCGCGCCAGCTACATCTTCAACTCCAGCATTGCCGGGATTGAAGAGGCCGACGCCATTTTGATCGTGGGCTCCAACACGCGCATCGAAAGCCCGGTCTTGAACGCCCGCATCCGCAAACGTTACCTCGAAGGCGGCTTAAGCGTCGGTGTGGTTGGCCCGGATGCGGATCTGACCTACAAAACCGAACACTTTGGTGGCGATGCCAACGTCTTGAACGACATCGCTTCGGGCAAGCATGCCTTTGCAGAAGTCCTGAAGGGTGCCGAGAAACCGATGATCATCGTCGGCGCAGGCGCTTTGATGCGCGCCGACGGTGCAGCCCTTTTGGCTGCTGCTAAGTCCATCGCGGACGCGACGGGCATGGTCAAAGACGGCTGGAACGGCTTTAACGTGTTGCAAACCGCAGCATCGCGCGTCGGCGGATTGGACATCGGCTTTGTGCCGGGCGAAGGCGGTCTGGACACCCAAGGCATCTTGGATGCTTGCGGCGACGGCAAAGTCGAAGTGCTGTATCTGTTGGGTGCTGACGGTATGGAAGCGGCGAAGCTTTCGGACACCTTCATCATCTACCAAGGCCACCACGGCGACAGCGGCGCACACTTGGCCGACGTCATCTTGCCGGGTGCCGCCTATACCGAGAAAAACGCAACCTTCGTCAACACCGAAGGCCGCGTGCAACGCACCAGCCTGGCCGTGTTCCCGCCGGGCGCGGCCAAAGAAGACTGGGCCATCGTTCGCGCCTTGTCGGGTGAGCTGGGCAAAACCTTGTCCTACAACACGCTCGCCGATGTGCGCGCACGTATGGCTGCACTGAACTCTGTGTTCGCCACCACCGACGAAATCCTGGTCGCAGACTGGGCTGATTTCGGCACGGCGGGTGAGCTCAATTCGAAACCGCTGACATCGCATATTCGGAACTATTACATGACCGACCCGATTTCACGCGCTTCTGAAACCATGGCGGCCTGCACGGCAGAGCTGTTGGGTGAGGGAAGCGAGACGGAAAGGACCGGCACCGATGGTTGAACTTTGGGACAACTACCTGTGGCCGCTGATTTGGATCGTGATAAAGATCCTTGTCATCGTCGTGCCTCTCCTTTTGGCCGTGGCGTATCTGACCTACGCTGAACGCAAAGTTATTGGCGCCATGCAGTTGCGCCGTGGCCCGAACGTTGTGGGGCCCTTTGGGTTGCTGCAACCCATGGCCGACGGTGCGAAGCTGTTTTTGAAGGAAACGATTATTCCTTCATCCGCCAACCGCGCGGTGTTCTTGGTCGCCCCCATGCTGACCTTCTTCTTAGCCCTTGTGGCTTGGGCGGTTATTCCGTTCGGTGAAGGTTTGGTTTTGGCGGACATCAACGTCGGCATCTTGTATCTGTTCGCCATTAGCTCCTTGGGCGTGTATGGCGTGTTGATGGCAGGCTGGGCGTCGAACTCCAAATACGCATTTTTGGGCGCGCTACGCTCGGCCGCGCAGATGGTTTCTTACGAAGTCTCCATGGGCTTTGTGATCATCTCGGTCTTGGTGTGTGTGGGTTCGTTGAACCTCACCGACATCGTCGAGGCCCAGCGCGACATGTGGTTCGTCATTCCGTTGCTGCCCATGGCTGTGGTGTTTTTCATCTCGACCTTGGCGGAAACCAACCGTCACCCGTTTGACCTTCCCGAAGCGGAAGCGGAACTTGTGGCCGGTTACAACGTCGAATATTCAGCCATGACGTTCGCTCTGTTCTTCTTGGGCGAATACGCCAACATGATCTTGATGTGTGGCATGACCACCGTCTTGTTCTTGGGCGGCTGGCTGCCGCCGTTCGACATTGCGCCGTTCAACCTGATCCCTGGACCGGTTTGGTTCGTGATCAAGATTGCGGCCTTGTTGTTTATCTTCATCTGGGTGCGTGCAAGCTTCCCGCGTTATCGCTATGACCAACTGATGCGTCTGGGCTGGAAAGTGTTCCTGCCGTTGTCGCTGGCGGCTGTAGTGATCGTGTCGGGCGTGCTGGTCACCTTCGATTTGCTGCCGAACGCAGGTTGAGGAGGGGAATGATAAAATGAGCTTCATCAACCGACACATTCAGGCATTTTTGCTGGTGGAACTGCTGCAAGGCATGATGCTGACGCTGCGTTATATGTTCCGTCCGAAAGTGACGCTGAACTATCCATATGAAAAAGGCCCGCTGAGCCCGCGTTTTCGCGGTGAGCACGCGCTGCGCCGCTACCCCAATGGGGAAGAGCGCTGCATCGCGTGTAAACTGTGCGAAGCGGTCTGCCCGGCGCAAGCCATCACCATCGAAGCCGAGCCGCGTGACGACGGGTCCCGTCGCACCACGCGCTACGACATCGACATGACCAAGTGCATCTACTGTGGTTTCTGCGAAGAAGCCTGTCCGGTGGACGCCATTGTCGAAGGTCCGAACTTCGAATACGCCACGGAAACTCGGGAAGAGTTGATGTACGACAAAGACAAACTTCTGGCCAATGGTGCACGTTGGGAGGTCGAGTTGGACCTTCGCCTGCGTGCCGATGCGCCATATCGCTGAGGAGCCAGAAGATATGATTGAAGCACTCGTTTTTTACATGTTCGCAACCATCTGCGTCGTTTCCGGCGTTTTGGTGGTCACGCGACGCAACCCGGTTCATTCGGTGTTGTTCCTCATCTTGGCGTTTTTCAACGCAGGCGCACTGTTCGTGCTGGCCGGGGCGGAATTCATCGCCATGCTGTTGATTGTCGTCTACGTCGGCGCCGTTGCGGTCTTGTTCATGTTCGTCGTCATGATGCTGGACGTGGCCGTGGTGGAAATGAAGCAAAAGCTTGCGGGCTACTTGCCGCTGGGTTTGCTGGTGGTTGCGATCTTCACCGGTGAATTGCTGGCGTCCAGCTTAGCGTGGCACTTTGCACCCGAAGCCGCCGCCAACGTTCAAGACGCCATACCCACAGGCGTGGACAACACGACGTCGCTGGGTTTGTTGATCTACACCAAATACATCTATCTGTTCCAAGCCGCAGGTCTTGTCCTGTTGGTCGCTATGATCGGTGCCATCGTTTTGACGCACCGCAAGCGCCCCGACAGCAAGAAACAGGTCATCGCCGCACAGTTGGCGCGCGACCCCAACCAGTCTGTTGAGCTGAAGAAAGTCGAAAGCGGGAGGGGCATCTGATGGATATCGGTCTGGCACATTATCTGGCAGTCGGCGCGATCTTATTCGCAACCGGCATGTTTGGAATTTTCCTCAACCGCAAGAACGTGATCGTCATCTTGATGTCGGTCGAACTGTTGCTGCTTGCGGTCAACATTAACTTCGTGGCGTTTTCCGTGGAACTCGGCGACATGGTGGGGCAGGTGTTTACCTTGTTCATCCTGACCGTCGCTGCCGCTGAAGCCGCCATCGGTCTCGCCATCTTGGTGGTGTTCTTCCGCAACCGTGGCTCCATCGCGGTTGATGACATCAACTCCATGAAGGGCTGAGGGGACGTATTGAAATGAGCATGATTAAAGCCATTGTCTTCCTGCCTCTGATTGCCTCGATGCTTGCGGGCATCGTTGCATTCATCGATTGCGGCGAAGACAAAGACAAAAAACACAAGATGGACACGCTCGCGCAGTGGATCACCGCCGGCTTCTTGCTGGTGTGTATGGTCATGTCGTGGATGGTGTTCTATCAGGTCGGATTGCAGGGCCAAGCCTACACCGTGACGGTGTTGGAATGGATCCAGTCCGGTGACTTGAACCTAAACTGGGCTTTGAAAGTCGACACGCTGACCGCCGTTATGTTGGTGGTGGTATGCACGGTTTCGGCCATGGTGCACGTGTACTCCATCGGGTACATGCACCACGACCCGAACGTGCCGCGCTTTCAAAGCTATCTGAGCCTGTTCACGTTCGCCATGTTGATGCTGGTGACGGCGGACAACTTGGTGCAAATGTTCTTCGGTTGGGAAGGCGTTGGTTTGGCGTCCTACTTGCTGATCGGGTTTTGGTACAAAAAGCCGTCGGCCAACGCTGCCGCCATCAAGGCCTTCGTCGTCAACCGTGTTGGTGACTTCGGCTTTGCGCTTGGCATCTTTGCCGTGTTTGTGATGTTCGGCACCGTGAACTTGGATGCAATCTTTGCCCAAGCGGGTGGGATGACCGAAGCCAACATGGAAATCTTCGGTTATGAATTCCACGCCATCACGGTGATGTGTTTGTTGCTGTTTGTTGGCGCCATGGGTAAATCGGCTCAGCTGGGTCTTCACACCTGGTTGCCGGACGCCATGGAAGGCCCGACGCCGGTGTCTGCCTTGATCCACGCGGCCACCATGGTGACGGCGGGCGTGTTCATGGTGTCGCGCATGTCGCCGCTGTTTGAATATTCAGATGTTGCCTTGGCCGTCGTGACCATCGTCGGTGCGTCGACCGCAATCTTTGCCGCGACCATCGGCTGCACCCAGTTCGACATCAAACGCGTCATTGCATATTCCACCTGTTCGCAGCTGGGCTACATGTTCTTCGCCATCGGCGTTTCCGCATATCAAGCGGCGATCTTCCACCTGATGACCCACGCGTTCTTCAAAGCGCTGCTGTTCTTAGGGGCTGGTTCCGTCATTCACGCCATGTCCGACGAACAGGACATGCGCAAGATGGGCGGCATTTGGAAATCGATCCCGATAACCTACGGTTTGATGTGGGTGGGCTCTTTGGCCTTGGCTGGCATCCCGCCGTTTGCAGGCTTCTATTCCAAAGACATCGTTTTGGAAGCTGCCTGGGGTGCGCATAGCGCTGTCGGCAACTACGCGTTCTGGATGGGCATTTTGGCTGCATTCCTGACGGCGTTCTACAGCTGGCGTCTGATCATCATGACCTTCCACGGCAAGCCGCGCGCTGACGAACACGTCATGGCGCACGTGCACGAAAGCCCGAAAGTCATGATCTTGCCGCTGTTGCTGTTGGCCGCAGGTGCCATCGTCGCCGGTAAGGGCGCTTATGAGTGGTTCGTCGGCCATGACGCACAGGCCTTCTGGGGCAATGCGATCTTGGTTCTGGACAGTCACCCGGCGCTTGAAAACGCACACCATGTTCCCAGCTGGGTGAAATTGGCCCCGCTGGTGGTCGGCGTTGGCGGGATTGCTTTGGCGTATGTCATGTATATGTTTGCACCGGGCTTGCCGGGTGCCTTTGTGAAGGCGATCAAGCCTATTCACACGTTTGTTTTCAATAAGTGGTTCTTCGACGAACTGTACGACAAGATTTTCGTGAAACCTGCGTTCCGTATTGGACAAGGTCTCTGGAAAGTCGGTGACGTGACCATTATCGACGGTCTCGGCCCCAACGGTGTCGCACACACAACGCAAGAGACAGCTGAAAAAACCAGCGGCTTGCAGTCGGGTTACCTCTACCACTATGCCTTCGCCATGTTGATCGGCGTCGTCTTCATGGTGGGTTGGTATCTGTACATCGCGGGGTGATGAGATAATGCTAGATATACCTATTTTATCGGTTCTGATCTTCCTGCCGTTGGCCGGGGCCGGCTTTATCCTCGCCATCAAAGGGGACGATGAGGTTGGTGCGCGCAACGCACGCAACGTCGCGCTGTGGACGTCAATTGTGACGTTCGTGATGTCCTTGTGGCTGTGGTTTGGCTTCGACAGTTCTACCGCTGCGTTCCAATTCGTCGAAAAGAAAGATTGGATCCCGGCCTACAACATTAATTACCACTTAGGTGTGGACGGCATTTCCGTGCTGTTTGTGTTGTTGACCACGTTGCTGACGCCGATTTGTGTGTTGGCCAGCTGGGACAGCATCAAAGAGCGCGTCAAAGAATACATGATCGCGTTTTTGATCTTAGAAACCATGATGATCGGCATGTTTGTCGCGCTCGACATTGTGATCTTCTACATCTTCTTCGAAGCGGTCTTGATCCCGATGTTCTTGATCATTGGTGTGTGGGGTGGCCAGAACCGTGTGTATGCCTCGTATAAGCTGTTCTTGTACACCTTGGCTGGTTCCGTGTTGATGTTGGTGGCGATTTTGGTGATGTATTCCCAAGCCGGCACCACCGACATACCGACCTTGATGGCGACACGCTTCGATCCGCAATTGCAAATGTGGTTGTGGCTGGCGTTCTTCGCGTCATTTGCGGTGAAAGTGCCCATGTGGCCGGTGCACACCTGGTTGCCGGACGCGCACGTTCAAGCTCCGACAGCGGGCTCCGTGATCCTGGCTGGCGTGTTGTTGAAGTTTGGTGGCTACGGCTTCTTGCGTTTCTCACTGCCGATGTTCCCCGATGCCTCTGTGGAATTCACACCGTTCGTCTTTACGCTGTCCATCATTGCGGTGATCTACACCTCGCTGGTGGCGCTTGTGCAACATGACATGAAAAAGCTCATCGCTTATTCGTCCATCGCGCACATGGGCTTTGTGACGGCGGGTACGTTCACCATGACCATCAATGGCGTGGAAGGGGCTATCTATCAGATGCTCAGCCACGGTGTGGTGTCCGCCGCACTGTTCCTGTGTGTCGGTGTGATTTACGATCGTCTGCATACGCGCGAAATTGATGCTTACGGCGGCTTGGTGCACAAGATGCCGGGCTATGCTTTGGTCTTCATGCTATTCATGATGGCGTCTGTCGGACTTCCGGGCACCGGCGGTTTTGTTGGCGAGTTCTTGGTGCTGCTGGGCTTGTTCCAAGTCAACACCTGGGTCGCCGCATTGACGGCCACCGGTGTGGTGTTGGGTGCGGCTTACATGCTGTATCTCTACCGTCGCGTTGTGTTTGGCGCCCTTGAAAAAGATACGGTCAAGAAGATGCTGGATATGAGCCCGCGCGAATGGGCGGTGTTCTTGCCGCTGATTGTCTTGACGTTGTGGATGGGTGTCTATCCGATTTCGTTCTTGGATGTGATGCACGTTTCTGTCGATAACTTACTCGGCCAAGTCCAAACGGCTCTCGAAGCCAGTGCGGCTTCCGTTGTGGCTGGTCAGTAAGGGAGATTGATAAATGGTTGATATGAACCTTGCCCCGATGATGGCAGAACTCTTTCTGGCTCTGGCCGGAATGACGCTGTTGATGTTGGGCGTTTTCCAAAACACCACAACGCCCCAAGGCGTGACAGGGGCTTCGCGCCTGACGTCGCGTTTGGGGGTCATGACCCTGGTCTTGGCCTTAGGTCTGGTGTTCGCCATTTCCGGCGACACGTATTCGGTCTTCGAAGGCCTGTTCATTTCCGATCCGTTTGCTGTGTTTGCCAAAATGTTGATTTTGGTGGCGGCTGCGTTGACCTTGGTCATGTCGCAAGACTGGTTGGAAAAACAGGGCGCGCATCGCTTTGAATATGCCATCGTGGTGATCTTTGCGTCGCTTGGCATGATGATGATGGTGTCCAGCGGCAACATGCTTTCACTGTACATGGGGCTCGAGCTGCAATCCCTGTCGCTTTACGTTCTGGCGGCGTTCCACCGTGACGACACGCGTGCCACCGAAGCGGGCCTGAAGTACTTCGTGCTGGGCGCTTTGGCGTCGGGTTTGTTGCTTTACGGTATTTCGCTGGTTTACGGCTTCTCCGGTACCACAGATTTTGCCACCATCGCCAAAACCGTCGGCGCGCAAGAGCACACCAACCACGGCTTGGTCGTGGGTTTGGTGTTCATGATGGCCGGTCTGGCCTTTAAAGTCAGCGCTGTTCCGTTCCACATGTGGACCCCGGATGTTTACGAAGGGGCTCCGACCCCCGTGACGGCGTTCTTTGCCGTGGCACCGAAAGTGGCTGCCTTGGCCTTGTTCCTGCGTGTCATGGTCGGCCCGTTTGGTGACATGGCGGCCCAGTGGCAAAACGTGGTTGTGCTGATCTCCATCCTGTCCATGGTCTTGGGCGCACTGGCTGCAATGGCTCAGTCCAACATCAAACGCATGATGGCGTATAGCTCCATCGGTCATGTGGGTTACGCTTTGATCGGTTTGGCCGTCGGCAACGAAGCCGGTGTGACCGCCGTTCTGATCTATTTGGCAATTTATGTGGTGATGAACATCGGTACGTTCGCCTGCATCATCGCCATGCGTCGCGGCGGGCGTTCGGTTGAACATATCCATGAACTGGGCGGTTTGGCGAAAACCAATTTGCCGGTTGCCGCAGCCCTTGCGATCTTCATGTTCTCCATGGCGGGCATCCCGCCGTTGGCAGGCTTCATTGGCAAGTTCTATATCTTCATGGCCGCAGTGGACGCGAAGCTTTACACCTTGGCCGTGATTGGTGTGTTGTCGAGCGTGATTTCCGCGTACTACTACATCCGTATCATCAAGATTATGTTCTTTGACGAACCGGGTATCGAGCCTTTGGATCGTCCACTGCCCGCATCCCTGTCCGCCATATTGGCGCTGTGCACGGGTCTGATTTTGCTGTTCATCTTGATGCCTTCGCCCCTGGTTTCTTGGGCGGAGAGCGCAGCGGCCTCGCTGTTCTAAGCATCCTTTGACCATGTCTACGCTCGAGCTCCCAAGCCCATACCAGCTTGTGGAGCTCGATTGCGTTGACAGTACCAACGCCGAAGCCAAACGCCTTGGCGAAGCAGGGGCACCCGACTGCACCATCGTCTGGGCCAAGCGCCAGACCTGTGGACGGGGCCGGCGCGGGCGTGAATGGGTCTCGGATTGCGGTAATCTCTATTTCTCCATCCTTTTGCGTATGCCGTATCCCATGGCGGACATGACGCAGCTGAGTTTTGTGGCTGCCAACGCCGTCGCCGACGCCGTGTCGGTCGCGGCCCCCCGGGGCAGCTTCGTCAACGTCAAATGGCCCAACGATGTGTTGTTGGAAGGCAAAAAGGTCTCCGGCATTTTGTTGGAGGGCGAGCCGGACATGGATACAGGTTGCTTCAAATACCTTGTGGTCGGCATCGGGGTAAACATCGCCACGCACCCGGTGGTCGAAGACGGCGTCTATCCGGCGACGTCGCTGGCTGCCGAAGGGGGAGTGGGTGAGGGGCTCCGCGTTGAAAAGATGCTCGACACCCTTGCCAAACGGTTCCTGGCAGGTTTGGCGACGTGGCGCAATTTGGGCTTCGGTCCCATTCGCCGCCACTGGTTGGCACGCGCAAAGGGGCTCGGCGGGCCCGTCATGGTGCGCTTACCCAACGAAACCATTGATGGAGTTTTTGCTGCCTTAGATGAAGCAGGCGCTCTGGTGTTGCATCTGGACGGTCAGCCAAACCGCGTCATTACAGCCGGTGACGTCTTCATCCCATGATTTAATTAATCAAGTAAAACAGTCGGTTACGCGGTTAACCACCCCTCGTTTGGATTAATCTGAATTCATAGCCCTGCATAATCCATCGGGCGAATGTTCTTAAATCTCAAAAGCTCTTACATAAAACATTGTGTGATGAATATGTGAGGGCGACATGTCGAACGCGCAGAAGTCTGGCGACCATACCTTGTATGTGGTTGGCGGCAGCAGTACTTACCAAAATCAAATTTCGCAGGCGTTGTTGTCATTTTACAACGTCGTGCCGTTCCGCGATCCGGTCAAGTGAACAAGGGCGTTGAAGCAAGTTGGGACGAGATCGAACGAGTGCAGCGCGCGGCATTGGTCAACACGTTGGAAGAATTCAACACCATCGCAGACTTGATCACAGAAGGTCAACCGATCAACTATCAAGATGTCACCCAAAGCTGCGAGCCGTTGATGAAGGCTGTCAAAAACAACACGTTTCAAGACATGTTGAAGGGGGTGCGCGGGCACGACAATTATTCTTATGTCCATTCCATGCGTGTGGCGACGCTGTTGAGTTTATTTGGGGCTGCCATTGGGATTCAAGGCGAGGATCATGTGACGCTCACCACGGGGGGCTTGCTGCATGACGTCGGCAAGATGAAAATCCCGCACGAAGTCCTGAACAAAGCCGGAAAGCTGGATGATGACGAATTCCAGCAGATGAAAAACCATGTGAAGCATGGCGTGGCATTTTTGGACCTCAACACCACCATTCCCAAAGGTGTGAGCATCATCGCCAGCCAACATCATGAACGCATAGACGGTTCTGGTTATCCGAACGGTGTTGGGGGCAAAGGCTTAAACCAGCTGGCGCGTATGGCTGCCATTATCGATGTGTTCAGCGCGCTCACCGACCGTCGGGTTTATAAGCCACCGATGGAGCCGGAAAAAGCCTTGTCGATTATGAAGGACATGGACGGGCACCTAGACGGTACTTTGCTGATGGTTTTTCGGGAGATGCTGCTCGACAGCGTGTCGGTCAGTTAAGCTCATTTAAATCACATTGATTATTGGTGTTTTTTTATTCCCTTTTCTTAGGCGAGGGAGTAGCATCCTGGTTGTGCTGACTAAGCATAGCAGTGATAAAAAAAGCATTGTCTGTGCTACAATTCATGAGGGGTGGATATATACGGGTGGCACGCGTTGAAGACCTTTAACAGATTCGTGTATGAGCCCCATTTATGTCCTTCATCCACAACAGCACCTCCGACCATACGCTTTATGTTTTGGGTGGAAGCAGCACGTATCAGACTCAGATTTCTGAAGCGTTGCTATCGTTTTACAACGTTGGTGTCTATCAAGCCCCCAATAAGTTGCTTGATCAGATTGAAAACGTTCAGCCCTCAGCCGTTATTGTGGATGAGGTGATTAACGGTGGGGACAGTCTCGGGTTTATCGAAAAATTCAAAGTACGTCACGGCCATCGCCAGATCCCCGTCGTTCTCACCGCGTCGGTTACGCGCGCCGCTGCCATGCGCGGTTATGTCAA